>JAFQOY010000084.1 GCA_017412025.1 Clostridia bacterium
CGCCGGCTGGTGAATGATAATGCGCGCACGGAGCTTAATCAGGAGGAGTATCGGCGGGAATACGATCAGCTGAGTGCACAGTACCGGCAGACGACGGACAGAATCCGGGAGATAGACGAAGAATTGCGCAGCAGGGAAGCGAGAAAGAAGCAGATTGAGCTGTTCCTGCGGATGTTTGAAAAGCAGAAAGCGGATGTGGAGTTTGATGCCGGGACGTTTGTGGCGATGGTGGAGAAGGTAGTTGTGAATTGGAAAGATAATAAGAGCGCGATAGTATTGCACTATGTAATGAAGAATGGAATAACGCAGGAAATAGGCATTGCTCAACGGAGATAAACAGGTTGACACCAATACTTAGTTTTGTCAAAGCTTTTTGGCCCACGGTACACGTCCATCAATATCAGGAGTCGCATAAAACCGAGCAGTCTTACATGCACTTGTAGATTGCCAATGGAGTCTTCGGTAAAGAATGCATTAACAAGAGCTACATCTAGAAAGAGTGGAGTTGGGTTTGGTGTGATTATCGGAGTAGAATACATGGGGGGTTTCCATGTGTCTACCTTTATCTTACACCTTCGCTTAGCCGGTGGTTTTGACTCAAGGAAGCGCTTTAAGCAGAAAAGACATTGCATCCGATGGTCAGAAAGGTTAATATATAGTGTAATCAAGGAGGAGGGAAAGCGATGGATAGTGGCACAAGGATTTCTGATGTAAGAATTGCGTATATTGGCGGCGGCTCCCGCGGCTGGGCGTGGACGTTTATGACAGATCTTGCGCTGGAACCTTCTCTGGGCGGCACGATCCGCCTCTATGATATCGACGAGCAGGCGGCAAGATCCAATGAGATGATCGGCAATGCGGTTTCTGCACGAAAGGAAGCCGTTGGCAAGTGGAAATATGAAGTCAGCCGAACGCTCAAAGAGGCGCTTTCAGGCGTTGACTTCGTCGTCATCTCCATCCTCCCGGGAACGTTTGACGAAATGCAGTCGGACGTTCATCTGCCGGAGCGTTGCGGCATTTATCAGTCCGTGGGCGATACGGTCGGCCCCGGCGGTCTGATGCGTGCGCTGCGCACAATTCCCATGTTTGTGGAGATCGCAGAAGCGGTTCAAGCCTATGTGCCCAAGGCCTGGGTCATCAATTATACGAATCCGATGAGCCTGTGCGTCAGGACGCTGTATCATGTTTTTCCTGAGATCAAGGCGTTCGGCTGCTGTCACGAGGTGTTCGGTACGCAGAAGGTGCTGGGGGCCATCGCCGAACAGATGCTGGGCGTCCAAGATATTCCACGTCAGGATATCCATGTGAATGTGCTGGGACTGAACCATTTCACATGGTTTGACAGGGCTTCCTATCGCAGCCATGATCTGTTCCCGATTTATGCGGCTTTCATTGAAAAGCATTTCGAAGAGGGCTATCATGAACCGGACAGAAACTGGATGAATTCCACGTTCAACTGCGCGCACCGCGTGAAGTTTGATCTTTTCCGCCGCTATGGCGCCATTGCCGCCGCCGGCGACCGCCATCTGGCAGAATTCATGCCCGGCGGCCTGTACCTGCGCGATCCCGAAACAGTCAAGCGCTGGAAGTTCGGCCTGACAACCGTCGACTGGCGCAAAAATGACCTGAAACTCCGGCTTGAAAAATCTGCCGAGCTGGCCAGCGGCAGGCGCGGGGTGGAACTCAAGCCGACCGGAGAGGAAGGCATCCTGCTGATCAAGGCGCTGTGCGGCCTGGATCGAATGGTCAGCAATGTGAATATGCCCAATACCAGCGGTCAGATCGCCAACATGCCCAGAGACTGCGTCGTTGAAACCAACGCAGTATTCTCCCGCGACTGCGTCGCGCCGCTTTTTGCCGGCAGCGTTTCTGTGCCGGTGCTGGAGCTGATGCAGCCGCACATCGACAATCAGCGCGACATTCTGACCGCCGCTTTGACCCATGATTTTGACCTTTGCCTTGAAGCACTGATGCGCGACCCGCTGGCCGCCGGCAGGATCACGAAGGAGCAGGGCCGGACGCTGCTGATCGATATGATGAAAAATACCCGGGCATATCTGCCGGGCTGGAATATTTAAAACAATGCAAGAGGGACATCCCACACAGGATATCCCCTTCTTTCTTTTTGGCAAAGGCCTGATATATGCCGTCAATCACTGGAAAAATCCGTTTCCGGCACGCGCACCCAGCCGACGCGCCCCGGCATGCTGGGCGTTTCATAAAACCGCGCGGTCTTGTCCCGATGCGTATCGTTCCATTTGTCAAAGCCCTCCGGAACGATGTGCTCGCCGTAGACGCAGTGCTCGAACCGGGCAAGGCCATAATCCCGCCACGGCCTCGCCAGATAGATGCTGGCAGGATTGACCTCCGGCGCACATGTGAAGCGGCAGCGCAGAAACAGAAAACCCCTCGTCTGTTCAAGGCTGTGCGCCGGAGCAGCGGCATAGCCGACCTGGCGCACATCATAAACCGAGCGGATTTCACAGTCCTCAAATACAGCATC
Organism: Clostridia bacterium; assembly: GCA_017412025.1. The sequence goes on from JAFQOY010000084.1 coordinate 2,504, forward strand.
GGCGCAGCCGAATATGAAATCCACCGAACCTTCGATCAGACAGCGGGTATACCGCTGCGAAAACGGACCGCTCGCGCGCAGCTCGTCTGCCAGAAAGTCGTCATAGCGTTTAATCAAATCTGGCGGCAGGGGACCGGCAAAGAGCGTATCCTGCGTGGAAGAAAGGCGACAGTCCTCCATGACGAACTGGTCGCCGAGCACCGAGAGCGCAACCTCCTGCCCCTTGAGCTGCGGATCGCCTGCATCGTTGACAATCGCCAGATGGCGCATGGTCACATCATCTGCGCATACCGCCATCGTATAGGTGCGGAATGTGTTGTATTCCCGGCCAAATCCGTCCCGTTTGAGCGCATAGTCGTCCCAGACGATCACACTCCGGTCGGCCCCTTCTCCGATCAGCGTAACCCCCGGCGTGCGCAGCACCGTCTTTTGGCGGTATACGCCGGCGCTCAGATGCAGGGTATCGCCCGGCGCGGCGCTGTCAAAGATTTTCTGCAGGTCGTCCTGAGGATTCAGATACAGATGATTAGGCAATGTCGTCGCCTCCTCGTATGGGATTGTATAGTATGGTTTTACCATAAATACAGGCGACTTGTCATAAGAAAATATGAAAAATTCCGATTTTGTGCATAAAAAAGGACGATTTGGATATGTACGCGAAAGCCGATACATTGTAAAATACAGATATAGTATATCATGCGGATTTGTATGTGCAGTCCTCTGTGAACGGCTGGTCTGCAGCTTTGCAAATCCTCTTTCCGGAGGATGACCCATGCGGCGTCAGATGACCTTTGCGCAGTATCGCGCGATGGATATTTTCATATTTACTGCGCTGGAGTGCCTGTGCGAGACCATGATTGTGCTGGGCTCCACCATCTGGTTTGCCGATCAGCTCTATACGCTCTCGCTGACCGCTGCGGTGACGGCCATCGTGCTGGTTCGCTGGGGTGCTCCAGCCGCTGTGCCGGCGGTGTGCGGCGGGTTCGTGTTCTGCCTGTTTTCCGGGGCGACGCCTTCACAGTATCTGATCTACAGTGTCGGTAATCTGCTCGTGCTCGCGCTTGTGCCCCTTGTGCGTGGCGAGGGCTGGAAGAAGCTGCAAGGAAATGTTCTCCTTGCCTTGCTCTACGGCCTGACGGCAGCGCTGCTGATGCAGATGGGACGATTTATCATCGCCTTCCTGATGGGCACGTCGCCTGCTGTGTGCGCGGGCTTTATCACAACAGACGTACTTTCGACGTTCTTCTCTGTGCTGCTGGTCTGGATCTGCAGACGGCTGGACGGCATGCTCGAAGAGCAGCGCCATTATCTGATCCGCATTCAGGAAGAAGAAAAAAGGACAAGGGGGAGTAACCCATGAGAGCCAAAGCATCCGACTTTCTTGTCTGGGACGAGGCTGCCGGCGTATACCGCGAGAACCCGGAGCAGGCTGTCCGCGATGAGGTAGAAAAGCATGCCTGGCGGCATATCGGCCTGACCATCATGAAGGACTGGCGGCTGTATCTGATGCTGGTGCCCATGCTGCTGGTCTTCCTTTTCTGGCGCTATCTGCCCATGTACGAGCTGCTGGGCTGCTTCAAGGTGCCCGACGAGGTGCTGCCTGTATCCGAGCAGATGTTCTCGGGCTTCTCCTATTTCAAGCGCCTGCTCGTGGGTGGGGACAGCATGTCCACCGAATTCTGGCGCGCGCTGCGCAATACGTTCCTGCTGAGCTTCTACGGCCTGCTCTTCGGCTTCCCGATGCCGATCATTCTGGCGCTGTTCTTCAATGAGATCCGCTCCAATCTCGTGCGCAGCACCTGCCAGGTGCTGACCTACCTGCCCAAATTCATGTCCACGGTCATCATGACGTCTCTGGTAACGATGCTGGTCAAGCAGGGCTCACTGACATCCGGCATGGGCATCATCAGCCAGGCACTGTGCGCGCTGGGCATCATCCCCTACGAGGTTGCCAACGCCGGCCTGCTCAATAATCCCGACTTCTTCCGCGCGATCTATCAGATTTCCGGCGTATGGGAGGGCGCGGGTTACGACAGCATCGTCTATTTCGCCGCGATCATCGCCATCTCGCCCACCAGCTATGAGGCGGCACAGATTGACGGCGCAAGCAAGATGGCGCAGATGCGTTATGTTGTGCTGCCCAGCATCCTCTCCACCATCGTCATCATGCTCATCACCCGCATCGGCTCTCTGCTCAATATCGGCTATGAAAAGGTGCTGCTGCTCTACAACACCAACAC
>JAFQOY010000085.1 GCA_017412025.1 Clostridia bacterium
ATGAAGCTACTGAACCCTTGAGCCCGTCTGTGGGCGCCTGGGAGAGGGAATGTTAAAACGCAGACTGCGCTCGGAGAAAGCCTGGCAGTCGCTTTTTCGGACAGGGGTTCGATTCCCCTCACCGCCACTTCAAAAAGAAAAGCACCGAAGAGGTGCTTTTTCTTTTTGAAAATAAAAGGTGAGGGGATCGAACCTGGGGCGGGAGTGAATGACAGCCCGGTGGGCTGTCAGAGCCGCCCTGACCGAGTGACGGCGAGGCACGAGAGGAGATTCCCCTCACCTCCACTTAAAAAATCCTTGTATTTACAAGGATTTTTTTATGTCCATCTTTCTCGAATAACCCACTTTTAACCCGATTTTTTTAGTTGAGGGGTAAAATGAACAAGCAGAGTCTGATCGTGAACTCTGCCTGTATGAAGCTATTTGAATGTGCCTGTGTGACGGACTTCTTCTTCCTGCAATCTAAGCAGCTCGCTGACAGGAATCTCAAGCGCCTGTGCGATCTTAAAGAGGGTATCCAGCGTAGGCTGCATGGATGCGCATTCGATCATAGACAGATGGCTTCTGGGAATTGCCGCAAGACCGCTGAGCACTTCCTGCGTGAGGCTGCGGGATTTCCGGAGCTCTTTGATAGCACGTCCCAAAGCCTGATAATCAAAATTCATAACTGACACCTCGAACATCAGTGTAAGAGGTATGCTGGATTTTAATGTCTAGCATGCTAGACAACTTGGACGATAAGTTGTATGATGATCAAAAAGGAGGAGAAACAGATGGTTTGTGGTTATTTTTGTGATGACCCTCAAAACCATTCCTATCGCATGACCGCGTTTGATGAAATGCAGGAGGAGCTCGATACCGCAATGAAGGAGATCGCCCATCTGATTTCGCTGGGATATCTGAAAAGCGAACCGCAGATGCGCCGCGATCTGTTCCGGATAGGCGGCTATCTGAGTGAACTGCGTGCTGCGATGGAAGAGGAAGAGAAGCGGGAGATTCCGTTTGGGAAGCTCCCGGCAAAAGAATAGGGCGGACGATCTGTATCGCCCGCTTGAATCTTACATGCGCTGCACCGGCGCATTCTCCGTGTATCCCGGAATCTTCGGATCGCGTCCGATTCGCGTATTATCCTGAAGTCTGTTCTGCAGATGCTCGACGGGATGCGGTGCGGTCTCAAACCGGTAGTCCTGCCCAAGCTGACGGATGGCGCGCTCGATCACCTCATGGCTGGCGACCTGATCGGTGCTCTGGTGCACGATGTCCTGATAGGCGAAGAACGGATCGGCGCATTCAAGCGTCTGCACAGGCACGGGATTCCTGTCCTTGTACGTCAGCTGTACGCTGCAGAGCACGGCGCGCACGTAAGGGATGTTGGATTCAAGGCGAAGCGGCGCGGGGAATTCCGCATCCGGGATCACCTGCTGCCAGTGCTTGCCCTCGTATTGCTCCAGCAGCTGCGCGGCCTTGTGAAGATGCGCAATCTCCTGATTGAGATGGCACGACCAGATCTGACGGATATAGGGATCGGTTTCCGTCTCAAAGCAGGACCAGTACAGATAGCATTCTGCGAATTCATGCATCAGCATGCATTCAAGCCATGTCGTGCTGGCGTCCATCAGCGCTTCATACTGGGTGACGTGCTGCTCCTCGATCATGGCGATCTCCTGATAGAGCCTGCGGCCCAGATCGTTTTTATAGAAGCCGGTGGCGTTCATGTAGTAGTTCATCGTCTGCTGCTCGGCGGCGGTGATGATCATGGCGGCCAGTTTGTCAAACAGCGGCGCCTCCTTGCCAAGCGGGCATGGGATGCCGTCCTTGGGGAAGCGGTGCTCGCTGATGGTCGGTCGGCCCGGCATGATCTCGGTATAGCGTCCGACGAGCTGCTCGGCATGCCTGCCTGCGTCCATGGCCAGCAGGTCGGCATACCGGTAGAGATGGTCAAAATCCTCAAGCAGCGCGAGATCGAGCGCCTGCTTTACATTGGAGGAAGAGACGCGCTTGGCCAGGTGGGCGGTCAGGTCGACGGCCAGCTGCTCATAGCCGATGGTGTGCTCGAGGATGTCTTCTTCAATGGGCTTGAGATTGGCCAGCTTTTTCTGCTGCTGCTGTTCGGTGCGCCGCGTCATGGCCAGCTCCCGCCGCAGATCCTGATTGGCGCAGCGGCGCGCCATCTGGTGGGAGAACTTGACGGCTTCAAACTCTGTGCCATTCATCAGGATGATGCGGCATTTGGTGTAGGGGTCGACCTCTTTGGGGTGATACGGCCGGGGATACAGTGCGGCAAAGCTTTCAAACGTTTCGGTGATGGGCATGGGCCTTTCGCTGAATGGATTCACAAAATCACGCTCCTCACCGCAGAGTATATCCCGGAAGGGAATGCTTCATGCATGATGGCTCTGGAGTAAAGGTCAAAGTAGGACAATTGGAACAAGAAAAATGGAATATTATCTGGATCTTGTAATAAACGGAAAAAGCATATATAATCAGACTGTATATTGATATTCCGCATAAGGAATGAAACGGAGGAAAAACCATGACGCAAATTTTCGGTAATTTTGCGGATCTGACCGTTCAGATGGTCATCATGTGGGTTGTTGGCGCCGTGATGATTTATCTGGCTATCAAGAAAGAGATGGAACCGACGCTGCTGCTGCCGATGGGCTTTGGCTGCATCCTGTGCAACATGCCCAACTCCGGTATGGTGCATACCCTGGAGATTCTCTTTCAGGCCGGCGTTGACAACGAGCTCTTTCCGCTGCTGCTGTTCATCGGCATCGGCGCGATGATCGACTTTGGCCCGCTGCTGGCGGATCCGAAGCTGCTGCTCTTCGGCGCTGCCGCGCAGTTCGGCATCTTCTTCACCCTGTCCATGGCGAGCCTGCTGGGCTTTGAGCTGCGCGACGCGGCTTCCATCGCCATCATCGGCGCGGCGGACGGCCCGACGTCCATCTTCGTGGCGCAGACGCTCAAATCCAACTATACGGCGGCGATCATCGTCGCGGCGTATTCCTACATGGCGCTGGTGCCGATCGTGCAGCCCTTCTGCATCAAGCTCGTCACCACGAAGGAAGAGCGCCAGATCCGCATGGAGTACACCCCGGGCAAGATCAGCAAGACCACCCGCATCCTGTTCCCGATCGTGGTGTCCGTGATCGCGTCTCTGGTTGCGCCGGATTCTGCGGCGCTGGTCGGCTTCCTGATGTTCGGCAACCTGCTTCGCGAGTGCGGCGTGCTGCGCTCCCTGTCCGAGGCCGCGCAGAACATTCTGGCGAACCTGGTTTCCCTGCTGCTGGGCCTGACGGTTGCCGTGCGCATGCAGGCGGAGAGCTTCCTGGTGCCGGAGACGCTGATGATTCTGGCGCTGGGCCTTGTCGCCTTCATGTTCGATACCTTCGGCGGCGTGTTCTTCGGCAAGTTCATCAACCTCTTCTCCAAGAAGAAGATCAATCCGATGGTTGGCGCGGCGGGCATCTCCGCGTTCCCGATGTCCTCCCGCGTCATTGCGAAGATGGCGCGCGACGAGGATCCGTACAACTTCATCCTCATGCAGGCTGCCGGCGCGAACGTCGCCGGTCAGGTTGCGTCCGTCATCGCCGGCGGTCTGATCCTGGCGATGGTCGGCCCGCTGGTCTGATCAAGGAGGTAAAGAGCTATGTCTATCAATTTTGCTGCGTTCCTGTCTTCCCTGAAGATCATGATCGAGGGCTGGCTGGGCATCTTCGTCGTCATGGGCATCATCATCGCCTGCATCTACGGCCTCAACAGGCTGACTGACTACATGGAAGAAAAGGCCGCAAAGAAGAATTCTTAACGTCCCATTGATCATGATTGCCTGATCGTTTCAGGAGTATTCCAGTATTTGTGAATGAAAGAGCGGTTCCGGCTGCGGCGATGTCAATTGCCGGTCGGGAGCCGCTCTTTTTCTGTCCGCGCGGTTTTGGCGCAGGCCCTGGCGGAGATGACAGGGGGAATGGCCCGGAAAAGGAGGCGAAGGAGCGGCGGCATGAAGGAAAACGGAATGCGCATGGCGAATGAACCGGGAAGAACACAGGCGGAGGAGAGAGCATATGACAGAGCGCGTACGGTTTGGCATTGTGGGCTTTGGCGATATGGGCTTCAAGCATGCGCAGTGCATGCTTGAGGAGGTGCGGGAGGCTTGTCTCGCCGCAGTGGCAACGAAGAACGAGACGAACATTGCGCGCCTTCGCGCCCTGCCGGGCGGCGCAGACGTCAGGATATTTGACACGCCTGCGCAGATGTATGCAAGCGGAGAGATCGACGCGGTGCTGATCGCCTCGCCGCACAGGGCGCACGTCGCGCAGGGGCGGGAGGCATTTGCTTATGGCATGCACGTGCTGATGGAAAAGCCCACCGGCGTCTTCACCGGAGAGGTGCGCAGGCTCAACGCGGCGGCCGATGCGGCCGGCCGCGCGTTCAGCGTGGTATTCAATGTGCGGACGAATCCCTGCATGCAGAGGATGAAGGCGATTGTCGATTCGGGCGAGCTGGGCGAAATCCGGCGCACGAGCTGCATCGTGACCAACTGGATCAGGGGTCAGCATTACTACGACGCCGTGCCGTGGCACGCGACGTGGGCGCATGACGGCGGCGGCGTGCTGCTCAATCAGGCGCCGCACAACCTCGACCTGTGGCAGTGGATCTGCGGCATGCCGGTCAGCATCCGGGCGTTCTGCGGCTTTGGCCGGTGGCACGATATCGAGGTTGAGGACGATGTGACCGCCTATGCCGAGTATGCCAACGGTGCGACGGGCACGTTCATCGCCTGCACCGGCGAAGCGCCGGGCACAAACCGGTTTGAAATCTCCATGGACGGCGGTCAGCTGCTCTATGAAAACGACAGGCTGCTGCTCAGACGGCTGAAAACGCCGGTCAGTCAGTTCATACGAGAGAACAAAGGGATGTTCAACAAGCCGGAAATGGAGGAGGCGGACGTCACGCCGGAGGAGCCGTATACGAAGTATGCGGGCGTGATCCGCGCGTTTGCGCGGCATATTCTCTATGGAGAGGCGATGGTTGCCGACGGCCGCGAAGGGTTGAACAGCCTGATGCTCTCCAATGCCATGCTGCTGTCCGCCTTTACGGGGGAGACGGTCCGCCTTCCGCTTGACCGCGCGGCGGAAGAAAGATATGAGCAACTGCTGGCGCAGAAAGCGGAGAAAAAGTAAGAAAAAGTGAGAAAAATAAACCGGGTCAGATTGCCTGATAATCTGACCCGGTTTGGCTATGCCGGATAAATGATTAGACTCGCTCAAATACGCGCGTGCCGCAGCGTACGGCCCATGCTTTGCCGTCGCGGATGAGGAACTCGTGGCGCACGCCCTGATCGTAATCCTTTTCAGGATCATACGACAGGAAGCGGGTGCCGCCGCACCAGGCAAAAGCGGTCGTTGCGCCGTCGCGCGTGCGGGTGAGCCTGCCGTCCTTTTCTTCGATGGTCAGCACGCTCGGCACGCCCTCGTGGCCGATATACGTGCCGGTGATCATCTCCGGCGCGGAGAAAGCACGGCCGACTGGGTTGAACCAGCGATGACTCCTGTCAAGCGGCATGCCCATGACGGCATTGTAAAGCCCCCACATCAGCTCGTCCATGTCCTCGTCGCCCTGATTGCACAGCACGGAGAAGCCATAGCCCTCGCCCAGCAGCAAGCCGCCCTTGGTGGATACGCCGTGCAGGCCGCCGGAATG
>JAFQOY010000086.1 GCA_017412025.1 Clostridia bacterium
ATCTGCTGGAGCTGCTTTCCCTCGGCTTTACCAACCCCAGCCGCGAACTGGCGTCAGCGCTGGCAGACGGCAGCTTTTCCGGCGATCTGAACGCCTGCCTGCAGGGACTGCATGCATATCTTGACGCTCAAGCATGCGGACCTGCTCTCGCCGCCATTCAGGACTGCGGCGTGCTCTTTTCATCCGAAGATCCCGTCACGCTCTTTCATCAGATCAACCGCGAGTATACGCGTCTGTTTGTCTCCCCGCGTCAGGAAATGCTGCCGCCGTATGAAGGGCTGTATGTGCACCGCGCAGACAAAAAGGCCTCCATGTTCATCAACCCCTCATGCATGCATGCCGAGCAGGAATACCGCAGGCGCGCATTTCCCTTCCCCGAAAAGGGAAAAATTCCCGGCGACCATATCGCAATCGAGCTCCGCTTTACGGCATTCCTGATCGCAAAGCACATTGCCGCCTGCGTTTCTCAGCACACAGAAAGCGCCGCAGACGCATCTTCTGCGCTGAGCGGCTTTGTCGCCGCGCATATCAGCCGCTGGTATCAGCCCTTTATGCTTGAAACCAGAAAGGTCAGTCAGCATCCGTTTTACAGCCTTCTGGCTCAGACGGCGCTCGTCGTCTATCCTCTGCTGATCTCCTGAGCACCATGTATTTTACGCAAAAAGAACCGGAGACGTGCATTCAAAGCCCTGTTTCGAATGCATATCTTCGGTTCCTTTCTTTTCTCCCGGACGCAAGAAACGCCGCTCTGCTCCATCATCCGCAGCAGGGCGGCGCATATCTGTTCCTGCCATTCGGGTTATTTGGCCCCGCCGGCCGCGGCGGATATCCCTTCACAGCGTATAATTCAGCACCCTGCACGCACCGTCCCGGATCTCCAGCACGCTCGCCCTCGCCCTGCCGCCGCGGCAGTAGTTGCCCGCGGAGCCGGGGTTGAGCAGGAGCACGCCGTCCACCGTTTCGCAGAAGGGCTGGTGCGTATGGCCAAACATCGCGACCTTCGCGCCCCGTTCCAGCGCGCGGTAGACGAGCGTGGAATACCCCGGGCAGCGGTGGCCATGCTCCATGTGGATGCGCACGCCGCCCAGCTCGATGAGCCTGTCCCACGGCAGCGTGCACAGGCCGTAATAGTCGTTGTTGCCGCGCACGGCGTAGAGCGTGGGATGGTGCGGCATCTCCAGCAGCCTGTCGCCAAGATATCCCGCGTCGCGCGCGACGTCGCCCAGAAAGCAGGCGGCGTCGATATACCCCATCTTCTCAAGCAGCGCGTCAAGCGCCTCATGGTCGCCGTGGCTGTCGGAAAACACGCCCACGCGGATCATGCCTCTTCCTCCGCAAGGGCGGCGAGCACCGCCATGATGCCGCGCTTTCTGTGGCTGATTGCGTTCTTCGTCTCCATGGAAACCTCGGCAAACGTCTCACCCGTCTCGCACTGAAACAGCGGATCATAGCCAAAGCCGCCCGTGCCCCGGCGCTCAAAGAGGATCTCGCCGCCGCACGTGCCCCGGCGGACGATGGGCGCATGCCCCGGCCTCACCAGCGCGATGGCGGCCACATAGCGGCCCGTGCGCGGCGCGGGCACATCCCGGAGGTTTTCAAGCAGGAGGTCGTTGTTCGCCTCGTCGTCGCCGTGCCTGCCGCAGTAGCGCGCGCTGTATACGCCCGGCGCGCCGCCAAGCGCATCCACCTCAAGCCCGCTGTCGTCCGCGATGGCGGCGCAGCCGGAGACGTCCATCACATACTGCGCCTTGATCAGCGCGTTCTCCTCAAATGTCGTGCCGTTCTCCTCGATGTCCACATCAAGGCCCGCGTCCTTCATCGACACCACCTCGTACAGGTGCCCGAGGATCGCGCCGAACTCGCGCAGCTTGTTTTTGTTGTTGCTCGCCACGATCAGGCGCGGCAGCGTTGCTTCGCTCATGCCCATTTCCCCCTGCGTTCATTTTTCCTTAGTATACCACACCCGTTTCCATAAGAAAAGGGGCAGAAAACGCGCGCAGGCGCAGCCTTCCGCCCCGGGCACGCTCACTCAATGAGCATCACTTCCGCAAACGCCCCCGCCGCGTCCGCCTCCATGTTGGCAAACGTCGGTGCGTCCTCAAGCGGCATCTGGTACGGCTCTCCATCCACAAGGATGCGCACCCTGCGGATGCCCGGATAGCGCGTGCAGGTCATCATCAGCGCGCGCATCGCCTGCACGCCGCCGTCGCTCTGCTCCGCGATCTTCGTAAACGCCTTTGTGAAGTTGATCGTCACCACGCCGTCGGCAACCGATACGCCCAGCAGCTGCACGTCCTGATCAAGCGGAGCGCTCAGGCCGCTGTCCTCCTTCGGTCCGCGCAGGAACTCGAACACCGCCGTCGCCACATCGTCCTGCGAATAGACCGTGCGCGACACGGGCACCAGCAGCCGCCCGTCCTGCGAGGGGAAGTACACCTGCACCTCGCTGGCGCCGGAGAATGTGGGCACGGCCGGCTCCTCCTGGTTGAGCCCCACGCGCGTGTACGAGCCGGAGATGTTCGTGCCGTGCGTCAGCGTGTCGCGCTTCTGTCCGCCCACCAGGAAGCTGACGTCCTTCACCGTGTCAAACTCGGTCAGCGCCCAGACGATCGCCGTGCGCATGTTCTCCTCCTGCTGCTTGTCGCCCGCCCTGAGCGCGCCGCTTCCCAGATCCACGCGCGCATGTCCCTGCGAAATATCCAGGTCAAACGTCGTCCCCTCCGGCACGACGGGCATCAGCCCCATGCGCGCGGCGTCCATGTCGTTTCTGGGGTTCTGCACCATCATTTCAAGCGTCGCCTTTGCAATGCCGTCCTGCCGCTCGATCTCCCGCTGCACGGGCACGAGGTATCCTTCCCCGTCCTCGTAGTAGACGACCGTGTGCTGCATGTCCTTCATCCCAGCAGAGGCCGCCGCCTGCGCCGCCGGGATCTCCTCCAGCCGCTCCTCGTACGGCTCCGCCTCCCTGTCTCTGCTCTGGAAGGACAGCAGCACCACCAGCGCCGCCGAGCACGTGATCAGCGCCCGTTCCAGATCCACCCGCTTCAGGCGTATTTTCGGCCATTTCATCCGCCATCACTCCTTGCCGGTTCTGTTTTCGCTTGAGTGTATTCTCTGCAAGGGCTGCGCATGACCGGCAATGCGATATATTTATTTTGCTTTGCTGCGCGGGGCATGGTATAATAGATCACTCCCTCAGTCTCGCTTTGCAAAAACAAGATTTGTGCCTCCCTCCTGAGGGAGGTGGCACGGCGCAGCCGTGACGGAGGGAGTATGTCCTTCCTTCACTCCCTCAGTCAGCTTCGCTGACAGCTCCCTCAAGAGGGAGCCTTCAAAAAACCCGCCTGCCTTTTCAGGCTTATCTCTCTGTTTTGTCGCTTTTCAGACGACTGGTTTCTGCCTTCGCAGAACTGCCTTGCTGCCTCCCTCCTGAGGGAGGTGGCACGGCGCAGGCCGTGACGGAGGGAGTGCTTCTCTGTTCCGCTGCTTTTCAGCAGGTCATCGTCTGCCTTTTGCTGAGCTGCTTTGCTGCCTCCCTCCTGAGGGAGGTGGCACGGCGCAGGCCGTGACGGAGGGAGTGTCCTGCGCTTGTTTGACTATAGGGAAACCGTATGACGAACAGCAATGTCACATCATGCTCCCCGGATTTACCTGACAGACGCACTGGCATCCCTGCAGCGGCAGGAGCGCAATCTCGCTCATCTTGCCCACGGCCTCCTGGCAGACGGGCTTGTCCACAATCTTGAGCGTCACCTGATGCCGGCTCCTGCCCTTGATGCGCTTCACCGGGCAGGGCATCTCCCGAAGGGCGATCACATACTTTTTCAGATATGCCCGCCGCTCAAGGAACGCCTCCATCTGCCGCATGGCGCTCTGCGCCGCGCGCTGCGCGTCCTCCTCCCTGTCCGCCTCATACAAAAGGCGCGCAATGAGCGTATACGGCGGATACAGCGCCCGCTTTCTGCGCTGCATCTCCTGCTCATAAAACGCGCGGTAATCCTGACGCGCCGCAGCCTCAACCGCATAATGCTCCGGATCATACGTCTGCAGATACACCTCGCCCGGCGTGTCCGCGCGTCCGGCTCTGCCCGCTACCTGCGTCAGCAGCTGGAACGTGCGCTCGGCCGATCTGTAATCCGGCAGCTTCAGCATCGCGTCAGCAGCGACGATGCCAACCATCGTCACATTCGGAAAGTCCAGCCCCTTGGCGATCATCTGCGTGCCCACCAGTATGCGCGCCTCTCCGCGCCGGAACGCGGAAAGCATCGTCTCGTGCGCGTCCTTGGTGCGCGTGGTGTCGTTGTCCATGCGCAGCAGCGGCACATCCGGGAAGAAGCGCCTGACCTCTTCCTCCACGCGCTGCGTGCCCGTGCCAAAGTACTTGATATACCGGCTGCCGCATTCCGGGCACACGGCAGGCGCCTGTGCCTCCTGTCCGCAGTAATGGCAGCGCAGCGCATTTTCGCTGCTGTGGTAGGTCATCGACACGTCGCACTGGCTGCAGGAGACGACATAGCCGCAGCTGCGGCAGGAAACGAAGGTCGAATAGCCGCGCCGGTTGACAAAGAGGATGGCCTGTTTCCCTCCGTCCAGGCAGCGCTTGAGCCCGTCAAGCAGCGCGCCGGAAAACACGGAACGGTTGCCCTGCCGCAGCTCCTCGCGCATGTCAATCGTGTGCACCTGCGGCATCGGCCTGTTCTTCACCCTGCGCGGCATTTCAAGCAGCGTCAGATCTCCGCGCCCTGCCAGAGCAAAGGAGCGCATGCTCGGCGTCGCGCTGGCCAGCAGCAGCACGGCATTTTCCCCCTCGCAGCGCATCTTCGCCAGCTCGCGCGCGTCATAGCGCGGCGTATTGTCCGCGATGTAGCTCTGCTCGTGCTCCTCGTCGATGATGATCAGCCCCACGTTTTCAAGCGGCGCAAAGATCGCCGAGCGCGCGCCGATCACCACGCGCACCTCGCCCCGGCGGATGCGCCGCCACTCGTCGTACCGCTCCCCCGGAGACAGGCGCGAATGCAGCACGGCGGCGTCCTCGCCAAAGCGCGAGCGGAACCACATGACCATCTGCGGCGTGAGCGCAATTTCCGGCACGAGCACGATGGCCGTCCTTCCAAGCTGCGCGCAGCGGCGCACGGCGCGGATGAACACCTCCGTCTTTCCGCTGCCCGTCACGCCGTAGAGCAGGTATTCTCCCTTTCCATTTTCAATGGCCGGCAGCAGCGCGGAGAGCACGTCCTTCTGCTGCGCCGTCAGCTCCGGGTCGCTTCCCGCCAGGCGCTCCATCGCGCCGTACGGGCTGCGCAGCGTCTCCCTCTTTTCAAGACGCGCAAAGCCCTGCTTCACCAGCGCCTGAAGCGCCGGACGATAGTCCTCAATCTGCGCATGGATCTGCGCGCACGGCAGCTCCCCCTGCCCGCTTTCCATGAGCAGCCGCAGCACGGCGGCGCGCTTTGGGGCGCGCTTCTGCGCGGCAAGCACCTGCGTGCGCACGGCAGGATCAACCGTCAGCACGGCGAATTCCTGCGTCTTTTCCGCAATGCGCTGGCCGCGCATCTGCGCCGGATACATGAGCCGAAGCGCCTGCGCCAGCGTGCAGAACGACGACGCCTTGATCTTTTTCGCCAGATCAAGCAGCGCGGGCAGCACGGCGGGATAATCCTCCAGCGCATCGATGACGTCCCTGACGCGCTCCGGCGGCAGATCGCAGCTGTCCACCATTTCCACCACGACGCCTTCCATGCGCGGCTTCCTGCCAAAGGGCACATGCACGCGCATGCCCGGGCAAAGCGCCATGCCCTTCGGCACGCGGTATGTGAATACGCGGTCGACGTCCTCGCTGGCGATATCCACGATCACCTGACAAAACGCCATGCACAGCCCTCCCTTCCCGAATCGATTGAAGCTTTATTATACTGTAAAGAGCCTCAGGTTTCAACGCTTACAGCTCGTCCGCATCCATCACGGAAAACCCGTTTTTCATCAGCATCCCGGCGAACACGCCGTGCCCCGGAATCCTTTTCCCCGAGAACGTGCCGTCATAGACCTCCCGCGCGCCGCAGCTTGGGCTGCGCGGCTGCAGAATCGCCAGATCGATTTTTTCCCTCTGCGCAATCTCCAGCGCCTTCTGCGCGCCGGCGCGGAACTGCGCATCGACGCTCACGCCCTCGCGGCTGATCACCTCGCCGCCGACAATCTCCGCCGGCGAACGCGGCACGCTCAGCCCGCCCATCACCTCCGGACACACAGGAAACACCTCGTGTCCTTTGATGAATTCAAGCACCTTTTCACTGCGGTTGTTTCCGCCGCTGTATTTGCAGTTTTCGCCCAGCAGGCAGGCGCTGACCATGATTTTCATATGCGTCCCTCTCCACCTTCAGCCGGCTCTGTATTCCGTGTCATATCTGTCTGGATATAAAATGCGCCGTCTTTTCCTTTTCTTCAAGGATATATGGAATCAGTTCCAGCGGATACACCTTTGCCCCGCTGCGAAGTTCCTCAAGCGGCACCCAGCAGAAATCCAGGTTGATCCGTTCGCCGCCCAGATCGTCGTATCCGTGAAATACGCCGTCAAGGGGTATCTCCGTTTCATCGATCAAATGAACGCGGTAATACAGGCTGATCTGATGACACGGACGCTTGCCCCACGGGAAGAACACCTCGCCCACGGCCATGAGCCTGTCCACCTCAATTCGGGCATGGATCTCCTCTGCAAACTCCCGCCTGAGCGTTTCCTCCGTCGTCTCCATACAGGCCACATGGCCGCCGATGATCGCATAATCATCACCCTTCGGCCGCTGCAGAAGGATCTTTCCATCCCGGATCAGCACGCCGCCGACCCTGTAGGAAAAGATGAAATCCTCTTCCTTAAAGAGAATGTCTTTCATAAATATTGCTCCTTATTTATGTTCATTCAGATGCGCGGATCGCATTTGCTCCGCCTTTTCGCCGCAGGCGAGACGGATGAGGTCCCCGGCCGCAGCCGGACGCCCAAATCTCAGACGTTTTTTCTTCTGCCGCAGGATCATTCCTTCACATAGTGGACAATCGTCATTCTATCGTTCATCGCTTCCATGCGTCCCGTCCGTCGATATCCCATCTTTTCATACAGATAGCAGTTTCCTTTTTCCTCTGCAATCGTATCAAGCGACCATTTTTCCCGTCCATGAATCTCCTCGACAGCCTGAATCGCATCCTGCGCAAATCCCTGATTTCTGAACTCCGGCAGGATGAACAGCGGAGAAATCCGCTTATATGCTCCTATTTTATGGGAATCCACAATGCGCACAGCGCCGACAATATCCTCCTGAAACATAATCAGATAGTAATAGGTGTACTCCTGTCTGAGCCGCTCAAGCACCCGATCGACAGTTTCCTTCGCAGGGCTTGTCTGATCGTCCCTATATTTCTCGTACATCTGCGCAAAAGACCGGATCTGCATGTTTAAGATCATTGCAGCGTCATGCTCCGACGCCCTCTTCAGCGTTACTGCCATCGCATCCTCACATCCCTTCCGCGCTCACTTCAGCCGCTCCATCGCCCACTCCCGGGCGGCCTTCACCGCCGTGGGCAGCGGCAGCGCGGCAAGCTCCTCCCGCGTCACCCATCTGCCGTCCGGCACGTCCGTCATCCCGTCCGCCAGCAGCGCGTGCACGTCCATCTCCCAGATCAGGTGCGTGAACACATGCCTTGCGTGTCCAAGCTTTTCATCGTAAGCCGCGCGAATGCCCATCGCCTCAAGGTATGCGCACAGCGCCGCCGGATCGCTTTCCTCCAATACGTCCGGGAACACGTACAGCCCGCCGAGCAGGCGCTCCCTGCGCTGCACGACCAGTACGCGCCCTTCGCACAGCACCAGCAGCACGGCGCGGTTTTCCACGCGCTGTTTTTTCTTCTGCGGCTTTCTGGGCAGCTCCTGCGCAATGCCCAGCGCGAAGCCCCGGCAGCTCTCCCGCACCGGGCAGAGCAGGCACTTCGGGTTTTTGGGCGTGCACATCGTCGCGCCCATCTCCATCATCGCATTGGCGAACGCGCCCGGCCTGTCATGGGGCACCAGCGCCTGCGCCTTTTCCGCAATCATCCTGCGCACGGCAGGCGTGCCCACCGTATCCTCAACCGCGTCATAGCGGCAGATCACGCGCTCCACATTGCCGTCGACCGCCGCTGCGGGAATACCGTATGCAATCGAGGCAATCGCGCCGGCCGTGTATTCGCCGATACCCGGCAGCGCGCGCAGCTGCGCAGCGTCCGCCGGAAGCCTGCCGCCGTGCTGCGATACGATGATCTTCGCCGCCTTATGCAGCGAACGGGCGCGGGAATAATACCCCAGCCCTTCCCAGTATTTGAGCAGCTCTTCCTCGCCGCTCTCCGCCAGATCATATACGGACGGATAACGCGCAAGAAACCGCTCATAATAGGAAACGACGGTCTCCGCGCGCGTCTGCTGCAGCATGATTTCCGATATCCAGATGCGGTAAGCGTCCGTCGTATGCCGCCACGGCAGATCCCTGTGGCCTTCGTCATACCAGGCAAGGATCTTCTTTGTAAAATTCTCCCGTTTCATATCGTCCTCCATGGGGCTATGATACCATAAAAGCGACATTTGCGCCACCTGATCAGTCATTTTGAAAGCAATTCAAAGAAAATCAGCGCTTGATGCAATCCGGTGGTATTATTTTTCGAAATACGGGATATTTTAGAAATATCGGAAAAATTTGGTACTTTTTTCCTCTTGCCTGTTTTTCCCAACTCGCGTATAGTATATCTTGCTTTAGCACTCAACCAGATCGAGTGCTAACAACAACAGCGTACAACCTGAAGGAGGTCAAATAAGATGAGCCTGAAGCCCCTTTTTGACCGCGTCGTCATCAAGGACGCGGAAATGGAAGAAACCACCAAGAGCGGTCTGATCCTCACCTCTACCGCCAAGGAAAAGCCGCAGTATGCCTTCGTCGTGGCCGTCGGCCCGGGCGGCGTTGTGGACGGCAAGGAAATCACCATGCAGGTCAGCGTCGGTGAGAAGGTCGTCTATTCCAAGTATGCCGGCACCGAGATCAAGATCGACGGCGAGGAATACAAGATCGTCCGCCAGAGCGACATTCTGGCCATCGTGGAGTAATACGCCTTCCGCCAGCCGCAGGCTGGTTCCCCTCCCTCAAGAGGGAGGCCTCAACGATCCTTTTTATCCATAAGGATCATTGTTTCTGATCAGCCGCTGTGCTGGCTCCCTCCTGAGGGAGCTGTCGGCGAAGCTGACCGGGGGAGTCCGCTCTCAGGCGGTCACTCTTTCTTCATGAAGTTAGGAGGAATTTGATTATGGCAAAGCAGATCATCTTCGGCGAAGAGGCGCGCCGCTCCCTTGAGCGCGGCATCAATGCCCTGGCCGATACCGTAAAGATCACCCTTGGCCCGAAGGGCCGCAACGTCGTGCTGGACAAGAAGTACGGCGCGCCGCTGATCACCAACGACGGTGTGACGATCGCCAAGGAAATCGAGCTGGAGAACGCCTTTGAGAACATGGGCGCTCAGCTGGTGAAGGAAGTCGCCACCAAGACCAACGACGTCGCCGGCGACGGCACCACCACCGCCACCCTGCTGGCGCAGGCCATGATCCGCGAGGGTCTGAAGAACCTGGCCGCCGGCGCCAATCCGATGATCCTGCGCGCG
>JAFQOY010000013.1 GCA_017412025.1 Clostridia bacterium
GGCTAACAATAAGGAGCCGATCGCCAAGAAGTGCCGCAGCCTCGGCGTCTCCCCGGCGGTCATGGGCTATGGCAATAAGAAGTCTACTCGCAATCCGGGCGGCAACAAGCGCAAGAAGGTTTCCGAGTACGGCATGCAGCTCAAGGAAAAGCAGAAGGTCAAGTTTGTCTACGGCGTGCTGGAGAAGCAGTTCCATCGCTACTATCTCAAGGCCGCCAACATGAAGGGCATGACCGGCGAGAATCTGCTCAAGCTGCTCGAGCTGCGTCTTGACAACGTGATCTACCGTCTTGGCCTGGCCAAGACCCGCCGCATGGCTCGCCAGATTGTCGGACACGGCCACATCCTGGTCAACGGCAACAAGGTGGACATCCCGTCCTACTCCGTGAAGGTCGGCGACGTCATCACCCTGCGTGAGCGCTCCAAGGAGCAGGAAGGCTTCAAGGCTCTGCGTGAGGGCACCGGCGTTGTGACCCCGAAGTGGCTGACCTTCGACGCGCAGAACCTGACCGGCAAGGTTGCCGCGATGCCGGCGCGCGAGGACATCGACTGCCCGATCGAGGAGCACCTCATCGTCGAGCTCTATTCCCGCTAATAGAGCTGATCGCTACGGTTTTTTCACGGCAACATTGAGGAGGAATCTGCCTAATGATCGAAATCGAAAAGCCCCGCATCGAACGCGTGGAATCGGGCGAGAGCTATGGCAAGTTCGTTGTCGAGCCGCTTGAGCATGGCTTTGGACAGACGCTGGGCAACTCCCTGCGCCGCGTCCTGCTGAGCTCTCTGCCGGGCGTCGCCGTTTCCAGCATCCGCATTGAGGGCATCCAGCATGAGTTTTCCGCCGTCCCCGGCGTTAAGGAAGACGTTGCAGAGATCATCCTCAACCTGAAAGAGCTTTCTGCCAAGCTGTATTGCGACGGCCCGAAGACGGTGTCCATCAACGTCAAGGGTCCGTGCGAGCTGACCGCCGCCGCGCTTGAGGTGGACGATCAGATCGAGGTGATCAACCGCGATCTGCACATCGCCACCCTCAACGAGGACGCCGATCTGATCGTGCATCTGACCCTTGACAAGGGTCGCGGCTACGTCAGCGCAGACAAGAATAAGAACCCGAACATGCCCATCGGCGTGATCCCGACCGATTCCATCTTCACCCCGATCCGCAAGGTGAACTACACCGTCGAAAACACCCGCGTTGGCCAGGAGACCGACTATGATCGCCTGACCCTCGAGGTGTGGACCGACGGCAGCATCCTGCCGGATGAGGCGATCAGCACCTCCGCGAAGATTCTTGGCGGCCATCTGAAGCTGTTCATGGATCTGACCGATCAGGTGGTGACCATCGGCTTCAACGAGAAGGAAGACGATCACCGCGAGAAGGTGCTGGAGATGACCATCGAAGAGCTGGATCTCTCCGTGCGTGCGTACAACTGCCTCAAGCGTGCGGGCATCAACACCGTCGCCGAGCTGGTGCAGCGCAATCAGGAAGACATGATGAAGGTTCGTAATCTGGGCAAGAAGTCTCTTGAAGAGGTCGAGCAGAAGCTCGCCGCTCTGGGGCTCGCTCTGCGTGCCAATGACGAGTAATACTCTCGCAGAAACACAAACTTTGCCCGCAAGGGCTCACTAAGGTCGCGCCAAAGGGAAATATGGGCGCGGCAAGCGCGACGCCTGACCAGAAATGCTGGACAGGCGTCGCATGCCGCGTGAAGAACTGTATTTGCAGGAGGCGGGCTGTAATAGGAGGAAAAATAAAATGGCTCAGCGTAAACTCGGCTGCCGCAATGCCGCTCAGCGCAAGGCGCTGCTTCGTAACCAGGTGACCAATCTGCTCTGGTACGGCCGCATCGAAACCACCCTGGCTCGCGCCAAGGAAGTCCGCTCTATGGCGGAGCACCTGATCACCCTCGCCATCCGCGAGTGCGACAACAACGTTCAGGTTGAGAAGACCTTTAACAACGATAAGGGTCAGACTGTGACCGTGACCGTCCAGAACGACGCCCCGAGCAAGCTGCATGCTCGCCGCCAGATCATGGCGTATCTGTACGAGATCAAGGAAGCGAAGCAGGACGACGAGTCCAAGAGCGCTTACCGTGCCCGTACCAAGGACAACAAGTATCCGTGCGTGGAGAAGCTCTTCCGTGAGATCGGCCCGAAGTACAAGGCCCGCAACGCGGAGAAGAACTGCGCCGGCGGCTACACCCGCATCATCAAGAAGGGCCCGCGCCGCGGCGACGCCGCCGAGATGGTCATTCTCGAGCTGGTGTAATTCCTTCGATACGAATGAAGCTGTTTCGCTTTGCGGAGCAGCTTCTTTTGGAATTTTGAGAGAAACCCGGCAAGCGTAGATTCTGTGCGTGAAAACGCACATCATGGAGGGGAATAGGCATATGAACGACATGATCCTGATCCTCAATTATTCTGATGAGTTTTCAATGGATATAGCGGCCAGGCTTCGTGCGGAACAAATCTATGCCAGGATTGTCAGCGGCTCTGTGACGTCAGAGCAGGTTCGGGAAATGGCGCCGCGCGGCATTATTCTCAGCGGCGAGGCAAGCAGAGCGCATGGCGTGCTGGATGCGGGCATACTCGATCTGGACATACCGGTGCTGGCGCTTGGACATGCGGCGCATATGCTGCTTTGCGCGCAGGGCGGAGCCTGTGCGGATGTGGCCATCAGTGAACGCAAGGCGCACATCGAATACGGCGCCAGCCTGATCTTCAGCGGCCTTGCGGACGGCGAGCGCTACTTTAAGGAGGCGCTGATGCTGATGCTTCCGCCGGATGTGCAGATGACGGCGAGCGGCGGAGGATGCACCATCGCCTTTGAACATATTCATAAGAAGCAGTACGGCGTACAGTTCGAGCTTGAGCGCAACGATCCGGATGGATCGGCGCTGCTGAAGAACTTTGCGCGGATGATCTGCGGCTGCAGCGGCTGGTGGTCGCTGGACGCCGCGCTGCACGAGGCGGAAACCAAGCTTGAGCAGGCGGCAGAACAGGGCGGATACGCGCTGTGCGCGGTCAGCGGCGGCGTTGACTCAGCCGTGGCGGCGCTGCTGGCGCATCGCGCATACGGCGACAGGATGAAGGCCGTCTTTGTGGATACGGGACTGATGCGCGAGGGCGAGGCGGACGGCGTTCAGCAGAGATATATGGACATGGGCATTCCGCTGCTGCGCATCGATCGATCCGGCGAGGTGCTTGAATCCCTGGCGGGCAAGCGCGGCAATGAGGAAAAGCGCGCTGTTGTAACGCGCATCCTGCATGAGGAAATGATCCGCCAGAGCGCGCTGATCGAGGGGAGAAAGACGCTGGTTCTGGGAACGAATTACAGCGATTACCTGCATACAGGGAGCAGCGAGACGGAATGGACGAAGAGCGGCATGGCGGTCGTCGAGCCGCTGCTGGAGCTGTTTAAGGACGAGGTACGTGCGATTGCGGCGCGCCTTGGCTTTGACGAGAGCCTGGTATCCAGAAAGCCGTTTCCTGCGCTGGGGCTCGGGGCGCGCATTGTGGGCGAGATCACGGGCGCAAGGCTGCAGTCGCTGCGCATGGCTGAATCGATCTTCCGCGATGAAATCAAGGAAGCGGGCCTTGACCGGAAGCTGTACAAGTACTTTCCGATCCTGATCGGCGAGGAGAACATGATGGGCGCTGAAATCATGATTCTGCGTGCCGTGACGCTCTCCGGCGGCCAGCTGATTCCGGCGAGACTGCCGTATGATCTGGTGGAAAGAACGGTGGAACACATCATGGAGCAGTCTTCCTCCATTGTCCGCGTGTTCTACGATCAGACGCCGACGCCGCTTGGACTGGAATCCTTTACCTGAACGAGTACCGCTCTGCCTGCGCAGGGCGGTATTTTGATGCTGTGGATACGATCGTGCGCCGCCGCCGGCATGCCGGAGGAAGGAAATCTGTGCGCGATACAGAGGATAAGGCGCATCAGCCGCAGAAAAAGGGGAAAAGCATGCATTTTGAGCCATGCCCTGGTAAAAATGGGTTGGAGAGGGCAGATAAAGTAAAATTAGGAGTAGATGGAAAGGATGTGTATGTGCTATAATAAACTGTTAGCATATACAATAGTACGTGAGACCGGAAAGCGAACCGACCTGCGAGGTGCGGCTTTGCAAAAGGTCTGCTGAATATGAAGGGTGTCTGTCAGGAATGAGAATATTTCAACCCATCAGAGGCGTTGACGGCGCACTGAGAGAGGACAGCTTTGCAGTCATTGACGACGCAGGCGTGGAAATCGGGCAGGGCGGACTGAAGCACAGGCTGCTCAAGAAGATGTATGCCGACCGTCCTCTGGATATTGAATTGAGTATGGACGCGCATCCCGCAGCCAGCGATACGCTCTTCGGCGCGCTGTGCGCACGGGCGGAGAGCATTAAGGCTGAACAGGGGGGCCTTGCGGCCAGACTGTATACGCGCTGTGCGATTGATGACGCGCAGAAGCATGAGTACTTTACGCGGATGGGCTTTGACGATTATGACGGGGACGAGCTTTTCGTGCTGCAGGTACCGCAGGACATGAGCGCGCGCCGCAGAAATTACAGCCCGATGGGCACAAAGGCGATCGACGTGGATCTGCGCACGCGCGTAAGACGCGAGGAATTCCTCATCGGCCTCAAGGACTTCGGCTATGTCGAGCACGCCAGCGAGTGGCTTGAGGAGCGGATGAAGGATCCGGTGTTTATCGCGCGCGCGATGTACTATGGCAGCGATTTTGTCGGCTATATTCTCGTCACGGGTACGCAGAATGAAGCTGTGCTGGAAATGGTCGGCGTTGAGGCAAAGTGGCGCGGAAAAGGCGTCGCAACGGCAATGATCGACGAGGTGCTGATGCAGCTGTCTTCGCAGCAGATACCGTATCTGCGCGCAAACGCCATCCGAAGGAATAAAAGCGCCATGCAGATGTTCAGGCGTGCAGGCTTTGAATGGGTCCGGACGGATTGCTATCTGCTGGGCAGAGATATGTAAACGGCTGTATGCGAGCTGAAACGCATGTCTATTCCCGATGATTTGGTCTGCAATTGTAAATTGTACAAATTGATGCACAAATAAATGAAATAATCACAAAGCGAGGTTTACAGCCTCGCTTTATTATGTTAAAATGATGCCCAATCAGAAATACTGAACGCGGGAGGAAAAGAGCATGAAGTTTTCCGGAAGCTACGTAGCGATTGTGACCCCGTTCCATGAGGACGGCAGCGTCAATTTTGATAAACTGAAGGAACTGACGCTTTGGCATATTGAGGAAGGCACGGATGGCATCGTTGTGCTGGGCACGACGGGCGAATCGAGCACGATGAGCCATGAGGAGGACGATGAGGTTGCCGCGTGCGTGATAGAGACGGTCAACGGCAGAATCCCCGTCATCTGCGGCGCAGGCTCCAACAGCACGCAGACGCAGCTGGAAAAGAGCCGCCGCTATCACGACATGGGCGCGGACGGCCTGCTTTTGATTAGCCCGTACTACAACAAAGCCAACGACGAAGGCATGTACAGGCATTTTGCAGCGGTTGCGGACACGGTGGATACGCCGATCATTCTTTATAACGTGCCGGGGCGCACGGGCTGCTCGATTTCGCCGTCCGTCGCTGCGAGACTGGCGAAGCATCCCAATGTCGCTGGTATCAAGGAAGCGAGCGGAAATATCAGCTATACGGCGAAAATCGCCAGGCTGGTCAGCGACGATTTCTGCATGTTCTCCGGCAATGACGATATGATCGTGCCGGTGATGAGCCTGGGCGGCTGCGGTGTGATCTCTGTGTTTGCCAATATCTGTCCGAAGCAGTGCCATGAGATGGTGGCGGCGTTTGCGGCGGGAGACGTGGCGAAGGCAAGGCGTATACAGCTTGAATATCTGGATCTGATCAACGCGCTGTTCTGCGAGGTCAATCCGATTCCGGTGAAGGAAGCGATGAACCAGCTGGGCATGAACGTGGGCGGATACCGCCTGCCGCTGTGTGAGATTTCGGAGAGCGGACGGGAGACGGTGCGGCGCGCGCTGGAGGTGCTCAGATGAGGATTGCAGTCATCGGAAACGGCAGAATGGGCCGGATGATCGACAGCATCTGCGCACAGAATGAGGAGATTCAGATCGCTGGCTTCGTGGGGCCGGGCGCGTGTGCGTCGCTTGATGAAATAGAGAAGATGGACGCGGCGGTTGATTTTTCCTATCCGGGCAATCTGGATATGGTGCTGGAAAACGCCGTGAGAAGAAAGCTGCCGCTGGTCATCGGCACGACGGGGCTGAGCGCACAGCAGGGGGAGATGATCCGTGCAGCAGGCGCGCAGATCCCCATCGTATGGGCAAATAACTTCTCCACAGGCGTGACGGTACTCAGGCGTCTGGCCAGGATGGCGTCTCAGGCCCTTGGCGAGGGATTTGACATTGAAATTACGGAGACGCATCACAGGCAGAAGGAGGACGCGCCCAGCGGCACGGCGAAGATGCTGCTGGAGGCGGTCGATCCGCACGGCGAATATGACGTGATGAACGGACGCGAGGGCAGACCCGGCAAGCGGGGCAGGGAAATCGGCATGCATGCGCTGCGCGGCGGCACGGTTGCAGGCGAGCACAGCGTGTATTTCTTTGGACAGATGGAGGAGATTGAGCTGCGCCACAGGGCGGACAGCCGTGAAATCTTTGCGCGGGGCGCGCTGCGGGCGGCGGCATTTGCCGTTGGCGCGAAGCCCGGCGTATACGATATGGAAGACGTACTCTTTGGAGGGAAATGAATCATGGACGCATATGAGATCATTGAGGCAATCCGCTCGGCCAAAAAGAAGACGCCGGTCAAGGCCTATATCAAGAGCAGCAGGCCGCTTGCATTTGAAAACTGCCATGTGTTTTCCGGAACAGACATGGTGGTGATTGGCGATTACGCGGATATTGAGCCCGTGCTTGAGGCAAACCGTGACGCCGTTGAGGACGTCGTCATCGAAAACGACAGGCGCAACAGCGCGCTGCCTCTTCTGGATATGAAGCACATCGGCGCGCGCATCGAGCCGGGCGCGATCATCCGCGACCGGGTGGAGATCGGCGACGGCGCGGTGATCATGATGGGCGCGATCATCAACATCGGCGCAGTGATTGGCGCTGGCACCATGATCGACATGGGCGCGGTGCTGGGCGGTCGCGCTATTGTCGGCAGGAACAGCCATGTCGGCGCGGGCGCGGTGCTCGCAGGCGTGGTGGAACCGCCGAGCGCAAAGCCGGTGACGGTGGGCGACAACGTGATGATCGGCGCCAATGCGGTGATCATCGAGGGCGTCAGCGTCGGAAACAACGCCGTTGTGGCGGCGGGCGCCGTAGTCACGCAGGACGTGCCGGACAACGCCGTTGTGGCGGGCGTGCCTGCGCGTGTGATCAAGATGAAGGATGAAAAGACCAACAGCAAGACGGCGCTGGTGGATGCGCTGCGCGAACTGTAAAGAGCGGACACAGCTGAAGGGATATGCCGGAGGCTGTGTTTTTTTGCGCCTGCATGCGTGCCGGATGCGCCCAAAGATGAAAAATACTGGAGAGGGGTTGCAATCGGAAGAATGGATGACTATACTTATAATTGATATTTTAGTGCGATCCGCCGGAAAAGACGGACTTTAGCAGAAGGTCTCAGGAGAACGCGCGGACAGAAAAGAGTGAAATACAATGCATAGCAGAAAGAAGATCCTCCATGCGCTGCTGGGCGTGCTGGGGCTGGTGCTGCTTTTGATCCCGATGGCTGCGTTGCTGTCAAGCGGGCAGGATGGCGAACAGGCGCAGGATGCGGAGCATATCATCCAGCCGATGCTGGAACTGATGGCGTCAGCGCCTTCAGGCCATGCAGATATTCCGGTGGAGCCGATGATGGAGCTGGAGGATGCGTGGGAGATTGAGGATACGCGCGAGGAAACGGAGCGCGAGCTGGTCGCCGGCATGCTCCGCGGCACGCAGGAGCTGGGCTATGACAGCGAGAGACGGACGTTTTACTGCACGCTGGGCATGGATGGAGGAGACGACTGGCCGGAGCTTGCGCTGTTTGCGCAGGCTGCAGGCGGCGAGAAGAACCTGCGCGTTGCATGGATTGACGATTACAGCTACGATTATCGCACGGATGCGATCAGCGAGGGCTATCGTTATGAGCTGATGGCCTATACGGATACCGAGTATGCGTACTTTGGCCTGGTGTTTACGGGGCTGCCGATTGTGACGCTGCATGTGCACGGCGGCTACGAAACGCTGGGCGAAGAATACACGCCTGCGCGCGCGGCCGTGTCGGGCGAGGGGTATGATGCGGTCAGCACCTGCGCGCAGGTGCATCTGCGCGGCGGCGGATTCCCGCAGCAGTATCCCAAGCTCTCTTTCCGTGTGGAGCTGTGCGGCATCTCGGACAAGGGAAGGCTTGAAAAGAACCCGCACAGCCTGCTTGGTATGGAGGCGGATACGGACTGGCTCCTGATCAGCAATGTGTCGGATCAGTCCCGCGTGCGCAACCACATGTGCTGGCAGTTCTGGAAGGACTGGAATGCGGATGGACGCGCCTTTGCGCTGCTTGAGAGCAGGCTGGTCGAGGTGTTTGTGGACGATGTGTACATGGGCATGTATCAGCTGATGCAGCGCGTAGATGCCGATAAGGAAATAGAGCGCATGGGCGGCAGCCTGGGCACGGACGTCGGCATGCGCATCATCACAGAGATGAACATCGAAAGCAGGCCGTATGTCAACCGGCTGGAGGACTGCAGCTACGTAGCCGAACTGCGCTATAAGCCGGAATACATGTCTACGAAGGCGGCGCTTGACGTCTTTGAGCCGTATCACACGATGAACAAGGTGGATCAGACGCAGGGCTATGCGGACAACGCTGCGTTTGAAGAGGCCGTTCTGGCTCATACGGATATCCGGGAGATGCTGGAATACTTTGTCTTTGCGCAGGCGGCGAGCTTCGGGCACGACAATACCTACAACAACGTATACATGTGGGCGCTCCGGAATGGGGATAACCACGTTTACTATTTTTCACCGTGGGATATGGACCGCGTGTTCAGGCCCGTATTCACAGACAGAGACGATCAGATCAACCTCTGGTATCCGCAGGTTGTGCGCATGCTGGATCTGAACATCGGCGGGGCGAGGGAGATCCTCTGGGAGATCTGGAACGAAAAGAAGGCGCAGCTGCTGACAGAGGACGCGCTCTACCAGAGATTTGAAGACATGGAAATGATGGTCAACGCCAGCGGCGCATACCGGCGGGACATGATCCGCTGGGAGGACGAAGACGCGTCGCTCAATCTGGCGGAATACTCCTCCTATATGATTTCACACCAGAACGTCGTGGAGAACCACTTTATGGAGCTCTGGCCGATTGAGGGACTGCAGGCGGAATAATGCCGGGATGCGCGGCGGCGAAAAGGCCGGGAAGGACAGGAAGACAAAGCGATGAAGAAACTTCGGATCGTGATGGAGATTGCGGCGCTTGCGGCTGTGCTTGCGGCTGCGGTGCTGCTGGGCTCGCCCTATGCGCCGGTGGTGCAGCCGGTGCGGGAGATCGAGGAGATCTGGGCGATTGAGGATGCGCGGCAGGAGAGCGAAACGCCTCTGGTGACCAGGCTTGAAAACAACGGCATACCGCTTGCCTATGACGCCTATAAGAATACGTTCTACTGCGCGCTGGGGCTTGACAACGCAGATGAATGGCCGCAGATTCATCTGACGGCGCCGGGCGCCAAGGATGTGGAGATCTGCTTTGTGGATGATTACAGCTATGACTGGTGTCAGGACGCCGTGCGAGACGGATATGAATACCAGATCATCGCCTGCAATGACGACGTATACAGCTATGCGCAGATTGTGTTCACCGGTCTGCCGATTCTGCAGCTGAGAACGCAGGAGAAGATCCCGGAGCATGTGGATACGCCTGCACAGGTGTCCTGGAGCTATGACGCAGATTCGGGCGTGCAGTCCCATGGCCGTGCACACGAGCGCGGCGGCTGGACGCTGCTCTATAACGAGATGAAGCATGGCCTGAGGGTGGAGTTTACCCGCAGGGCGGACGGCACCGGCAAGGTCGAAATGCCGCTTGAGGGCATGGGCATGACCAGCGATCTGGTGCTCATCCCCTGTCTGAGCGATGTGATGCTGATCAGGGAACGTCTGTGCTGGGATCTGTACGACAGGATCCGCGGCAAAGACGAGCCCTTCGGCGGGCGGGAGATCAGCTATACCGAGCTGTTTATCAACGATGAATATCAGGGCATCTATCTGGCGGTCAAGCCGTTTGACTACGAGCAGGAGCTGCGCATGGCCGGCAGGGAAGCGCTGCAGACGGACAGCATCTACCGCTCGCTGAGCATGATGGACGTCGAGGAGAACGAGCGCCCGCTCTATGATGAAAACGCAGGCTGGACATTTGAGCTGCGCTATTCGGCCAAGCCGGCAGGCAGGCAGTTTGATGCGTTTGAGCCGTTTGCGCAGCTGTTTGAGGCGTCTCAGGCGGAGACGGAGGAGGCGGATGCGCTGCTTGAAGCGGCGTTCAGCGAGCTGATGGACATCGACCGGTTCCTGGAGTATGCGCTGTATGTGCAGGCCTGCGGCCTGAGGGACAACATCCACAACAACATGTACGTCTGGGCGCGGCTTACGGAGGGCAGATACCGCTATGAGCTCTTTCCGTGGGATCTGGACTACAGCTTTGACGCGTATTTTGAAAACTACGAGGACGTCAAGTGGATTCTGACGCCGCTGCTTGACAGGCTGCTTGAGATCGATTGCGGCGGCGTGATGCGCCAAAGGACGCTTGAAAAATGGACGCAGCTGCGTGATGAGGTGTTCAACGATGCGGTCGTTGAGGAACTGATGGCCAAGTACATGCGTGAGCTGGAGGAAAGCGGCGCGTTTGCGCGCGACGTAGAGCGCTGGAACAAGCCGGTTGCCTATCCGGACGGCTTCGCCACGGCGGACTGCGCAAGCCTTCGCTTTGAAATGCTGGACGAGCGGTTTGCTGAGATTGCAGACGAATCGCTCAGCGGCGTGAAGCTTGAAATCGGAGAGAGCGAGACGACGGCTGCGGAAGAACCGACGCCCTGACAGACGAGAGCGAATCAATGAAACCGAATGAGACCGGAGGAATGACGGATGAAGAGATGGAATCTGCTGCTGGCAATGGCGCTCCTTGGCGCGCTGGTTGCCGCGGTGGTGGTATTTGCCTCTCCGTACGCTCCGGTGGTGCAGCCGGTGAGGGATATCGAAGAGATCTGGGCGATTGAAGACGCGAGGCAGGAAAGCGAAACGCCGCTGGTGACAAGGCTTGAAAACAACGGGGTTCCGCTTGGCTATGACGCCGGTCAGAATACGTTTTACTGTACGCTTGGCCCTGAAAACGGGGATGCGTGGCCGCAGCTCCATCTGACGGCGCCCGGCGCGGACGGGATTGAAATCTGCTTTGTGGATGACTATGCCTACGACTGGTGCCGGGATGCGATCCGGGAAAACTACGCCTATCAGATCATCGCGTATGACGACGGGATGTTCAGCTATGCGCAGGTGGTCTTTACCGGCCTGCCGATGCTGAGTCTGACGACGGCGGAGGCTGTGCCTGCGCATGTGGATGTGCCTGCACAGCTGGCCTGGAGCTACGACGCGGAACGCAGCCTTGAGACGTATGCGCGCACGCACAAGCGCGGAGCGAGCACGCTGTTTTACGGCAATCCGAAGGTGGGCTACAAGATTGAGTTCACCCGGGGCGCGGACGGGCGGAAAAAGACGCAGATGCACGTGGAAGGCCTCGGGCTGACGGACGAGCTGGTGCTCATTCCCTGCCTGAATGAAGAGATGATGCAGGACAGGCTCTGCTGGGATCTGTACGGCATGCTCGCGGATGCAGACGAGCCGTTCGGCCGCCGGGACATGTTCTACACGGAGCTGATCGTCAACGGGGACTACGAGGGCGTTTTTCTGGCCATGAGGCCCTTTGATTATGCGGAGGAGCTGAACAAGGCGGGAAAGACCGCCGCGCAGACGGACAGCATTTACCGCACCATCGTGCCCAACGCGCTGGACACGGAGCGCCCGATTTATACGGATGCGGGCAGAGCGGCCTATGAGCTCTACTATACGCACAGGCCTGTCGGGCGGGCGTTTGAGCCTCTGACGGCGTTTGCCCGGGCGTTTGACGCGGCATACGAAGAGAGTGCATCGGGCGACAGCGCTTTGCTCGGCGTTGTGAACGGGCAGATGGACGTGGACAGCTTCCTGCGCTATTTTCTGTATGTGCAGGCATGTGGCCTGCAGGATAACCTGATCAACAACATGTACGTCTGGGCGCATGCGTCTGCGCAGGGATTGACGTACAGGCTGGTTCCATGGGATCTGAATGTTTCCTGGGGATCGGGCAGCGAAAACTATGAGGACCAGAGGTGGCATGCGCTGCCGATCCTCGACAGGACGCTTGAAATCGACTGCGGCGGCGAAATCCGCAGGCGGATGCTGGAAATCTGGCGGGAGATGCGCGCAGAGGCGTTTACAGCGGAAAATGTGGAACGGCTGGTTGCACAATACACCGCAGAGCTTGAGGAGAGCGGCGCGTATTACCGCGACGCGGTCAGATGGGGAAAGTCCTCGTCCTATCCGGACGGGTACAGCATCTGCGCTTATGCGCAGCTGAGATTTGACATGCTGGATGCGCGCATTGAAGAGATTGCGGCGGAGGAAAACCGCGGCAGAACGCTTGAAATCATGGAGTATGAGACCAGAGCCGCAGACTGAGCGGCGGGCATTGCGATGTACCGGAGGATGAGAGATACATGAAGAGACTTCAATTGCTGCTGGCGATGCTGCTGCTGGCGCTGTGCGCCGGGGCGGTGGTGGTATGGGCGTCGCCGTATGCGCCGGTGGTGCAGCCTGTTCGTGATATCGAGGAGATCTGGGCGATTGAGGACGCGCGCCGGGAGAGCGAAACGCCGCTGGTGACGAGGCTTGAAAACAACGGCGTGGCGCTGGGCTATGACTGGTATGAAAACACGTTTTACTGCACGCTCGGCCTTGACGGAGAGGACGAGTGGCCGCAGATCCATCTGACGGCGCCGGATGCGAAGGGAATCGAGCTGTGCTTCGTGGATGATTATACGTACGACTGGAAAACGGACGCCATCCGCGAGGGCTACGCCTATCAGATCATCGCGTACAACGATGAGGCGTTCAGCTATGCGCAGGTGGTCTTTACCGGCCTTCCAATTGTGCGCATGACGACGGCCGAGGATATCCCCGCGCATGTGGACGTGGGCGGCGAGGTGACGGTCAGCTATGACGGAGAGCGCGCCCTCCGATCCAATATGCGCGCGCACAAGCGCGGCGCAACGACGCTGCGTGACAAGGAGAAGAACGGGTACAAGGTGGAATTCACCCGGGGCGCTGACGGAAGCCGCAAGATGAAGCAGCAGCTGGAGGGCATTGGATACACGGATGAGTTCATCATGCTCTCCTGCGTGGCGGATTACGAGATGATGCGCGATCGCCTGAGCTGGGATCTGTACAACCGGATGGCTGGCAGGGATGAAACGATGGGCGCGCGCAATATGTACTACTGCGAGCTGTTCGTCAACGACCGGTATCAGGGCGTATATCTGCTGTTTGAACCGTTCAATTATGAAGCGGAGCTGCGCAAGACCAGCGATAAGGCCGTGGAAACGGACAGCATTTACCGGCTTGTGCGGCTGGTTGAGGGCGAGATGAGGGAACGGCCGGTGCATATCGATGAAGAAACCGGCTATGCCTATGAGCTGTACTATACGCGCAGGCAGCAGGACGTCTTTGCTCCGCTTGAGGCATACCTTGAGGTGTTCAACGCGCAGAGCGACGAGGCGTTCAGCGAGGGAATCATGAACCGGATGGACATGGAAAGCGTGCTGCGCTACTATCTGCTTGTGCAGGCGGGCGGCATGACCGACAGCATCCGCAACAACCTTTACATCTGGGGACATGAGACGGGAGCCGGTACGCTGATCCGCCTCGCGCCGTGGGATCTGGACGTCTCCTGGGGCAGGGACGACGATTACAACGACCGCGTCTGGTATCCGATCGATTTCTTTGACAGGATGCTGGAGATCGACTGCGGCGGCGTGATGCGCAGGGAGACGCTCCGGGTATGGAAAGAACTGAGAGAGAATGTGATCAATGCGCAGACGGTGGAAGAGCTGATCAATCGGTACACGTACGAGCTGGGCGAGTCCGGCGCGTTTTTCCGCGATGCGCAGCGCTGGGGAAAGTCCGTCTCCTTCCCGGACGGATACAACATCTTCGCCTATGCGCAGTCCCGGTTTGAGATGATGGACAGGCGGCTTGAGGAAATCGCAGGAGAGCCGCTGAAGGGACGCAGGCTGCGCATCGAGGGATATACGACGTTTGACGAGGGCGAGCTGGGCGGCGCTTCAGCGCAGTGAGTCGAGGGCTGATCTGAAGAATCGTGATCGGAGAATCATGACGAGGGGTTCGCGGGATGAAGAGATTCAAACTGTTTCTGGCAATGGCTTTTCTGTCTGCCTGTATTGCGCTGGTGATATGCTATGCTTCGCCCTATGCGCCGGTGGTGGGCAATGCGCCGGAGGATATTGAGGAGATCTGGGCGATTGAGGATGCGCGCACGGAGAGCGCCGAACCGCTGGTGACGGCGCTTGAAAACAACGGCGTGCCTCTGGCGTATGACGCCGAGAAAAATACGTTTTACTGCACGCTGGGCGTCGATAACGGCGATGAGTGGCCGCAGATTCACCTGACTGCGCCGGGCGCGCCGAATGTGCGCCTGATGTTTGCGGACGACTATACCTACGACTGGTGCCGGGACGCCATCCGGGACGGCTATGCCTATCAGGTGATGGCGTACACGGATGCGCACTTTGCTTACTTTGATCTGGTGTTCACGGGGCTGCCGATGGTGATCATGACGGCGGAAGAGGAGATCGATACGGACGACGTGCCCGTTGAGATCGTGATATCCGCTTACGGCAGCGAGCCGCTGCGCAGCCATGCGCGCGCGCATATCCGCGGCGCATCCACACTCAGCCA
>JAFQOY010000014.1 GCA_017412025.1 Clostridia bacterium
GGGTGAGCACGATGCCCTGCACGCCGCTATCGTTATACAGCAGCAGCGCCTGAGCAGCTTCTGCGCCGTCAGCGGTTTCAGAAAGGGCTGCAATCTCGGCGGGAGCGGCAGTTTCAAATGCCTGCGGGTTGAGCGCCTTTTCGCGCAGCTGGCTGTAGGTCAGCGGGGCAGGCGTGGCGGTCGGCTCGGCAATGAGCGCCACTTCGCCGGCGTCAATCGCTTCGGAGACGGCGTCCACGCTCAGCGCCTTGCCGCTGGCGGCGCGCAGCAGCGCGCGCAGTACGTCGTCGGAGAGATCGGTGTTCGGCGCGATATAGAGGGTCGCGTCGTTCTCGTCGGCCTCCAGGGTGGAGACGAACGTCGCGGCGGAGGTGGCGTCGGTTTCGCCGGAGGCAGCCGCACGGATCAGGCGGATCAGCTCGTCTTCGGTCAGGCCGCTGTCCGGATCGAAGCGGACGATCAGAGAGCCGTCTTCCTGCTCCTCTGCGGCGAAGATGGTCTTGCCGCCGGCGACATTGCCGGATTCCTGCGTGAAGACGGGCAGGATATCTTCCACCGTCTGCGGGATGCGCTTGATCACATTGCCGTTCAGATCATACAGGACGACGTCGCCATTCGTATCGATCACCATGACGCCAGGATGCGCACGATAGACATACGTCACCTGCGTACGGGCAAAATCATGAATCTCGCGGGAATCCAGCGTGATGCGCTGAACCGCACCCTGGGGAGCGACGCGCGGGAAATACACGCGATGCACCCACGCGCCGGTTTCGCGCACACGCAGCGTGCGGCGGCCGTCGACGAGGATGGAGGAATACAGATAAAAAGAGTGCTCATCCGCCTTCGTATTGGCGGTGATAGTCAGCCTGGCGCTGGCGGCGCCGGGCACAACAGCGGGCACGCCGGCAAGCGTGTACTCGCCATGCGCATTGTAGCCGCCGTTTTCGCGGGTGACGTCCAGCGTCACATGCTTCACGCCGCGCACGATCTCAGTCATCACGGCCGGATCGGTTTCATTTACGTTCTGGACGTCGGTTTCAGCAGTCGCTGGACCGTACGCCTGGCTGAGCGCATGCTCGACCTCAATGGCTTCCAACTGCCAGTAGCAGGAAGTTTCACCCGCAGCCAGCGCGCAGGCGGGAAGGGCCAGCAGCAGGCAAAGCGCGAGGATGCGCAGGATATTCTTCATGACGGGAACTCCTTTCCATGCGCAAAGGACATTCTATGCGCATTCCCCGTTGGGAAAAAGTAACATTTTATTTATAGCATGTTCGGACAAAAAAAGCAAGTATTCACTAAAAAAACCACAAATTTGTACCCGGGCATGAACTGGATTTATAAAATTTATTCAAAAAAAGGGCTAGTCATGGGTGTTAATTTAGGCTATAATGGGGTCAGCTAGAAAACATGAAAGGGAGGGATTGACCGTGATCCAGGTTATCTTTGGCAAGAAGGGTTCCGGCAAGACCAAGCGCATTTTGGATATGGCGAATGCTTCCGTGAAGGAAGCCAAGGGCAACGTGCTCTTTGTGGACGACGATAAGAGCTACACCCTCAGCCTCAAGCCGCAGGTTCGTTTTGTGGATGCGAGCGAGTATTCCGTGAAGGGCAAGGATTCCTTCTACGGCTTCCTGGCTGGCATTCTCGCCGGCAACTATGACATCAGCGTGATCTACGTCGATGCGTTCCTCAAGCTGGTGAAGGCTGACGCCGCCGATCTGGTCGACTTCTTTGCCAAGCTCGAAACGCTCGTTGCCAATGCTGGCTGCGACATGATCATCAGCTTCAGCGATGATGCTGCGAACGTGCCGGAGAGCATCCGCAAGTATCAGATCTGATATCAGAAATCTGCATAGCAAACAGCCGCTTCCCTCTCTATTGACGGGGGAGCGGCTTTCTTGTATAATATACAGAATCAATTTTTGATGGATATAGGGTGAACGCCCGTTTGATATCAGGAGGAGGAATCCTTATGCAGATGTATTCGACCCGCGGCGCTGCCGCTGTTACGCCGTCCATGGCGATCCTTCGCGGCCTTGCGCCCGACGGCGGACTGTATGTGCCGGCCCAGTTTCCGCAGTTTACCCTCGAGGAGATTGCCGCACTGGCTTCCATGAACTATCAGGCGCGCGCTAGATTTGTGCTGGAGCGCTTCCTGCCGGACTTTACCCGCGAGGAGCTGGAAAAGGCCATTGCCGGTGCATACGGCACGGGCTTTGACTGTGAGGCTGTCGCGCCGATGGCGAAGGTTGGTTCCTGGGCACATGCGCTGGAGCTGTGGCACGGCCCGACGCTGGCATTTAAGGATATGGCGCTGCAGCTTTTGCCGTATCTGCTGACCATGAGCGGAAAAAAGCACGGCGAGGAGCGCGAGGTGTTCATCCTCGTGGCCACCAGCGGCGACACGGGCAAGGCTGCGCTGGAAGGATTCCTGGATGTGCCGGGCACGCGCTGCTGCGTGTTCTATCCGGATGGCGGCGTCTCCCAGGCGCAGCGCCTGCAGATGGTGACTACCGGCGGCAGCAACACGCATGTCATTGCGGTCAAGGGCAATTTTGACGATGCGCAGACCGGCGTAAAGAAGATCTTCTCCGATCCGGAGTTTGCCGCCGAAATGGATCGTCAGGGCCGCGTGCTCTCTTCTGCCAATTCCATCAACTTCGGTCGCCTTGTGCCGCAGGTTGTCTATTATTTCTCCGCCTATGCGGATCTCATCGCCGAGGGTGCAATTGTGCCGGGCGATAAGGTCAATTTATGCGTGCCGACCGGCAACTTCGGCGATATTCTCGCCGCGGATTACGCCGGCAAGGCGGGTTTGCCGGTGGGGCGGCTCATCTGCGCGAGCAACGAGAACAATGTGCTCACCGATTTCATCAACACCGGTGTGTATGATATCTCCGCGCGCGACTTCTTCAAGACCATTTCTCCGTCCATGGATATCCTGATCTCCTCCAATCTGGAGCGCCTGCTGTTTGATCTGTGCGGCTGCGACGGCGCAAAGGTTAACGATCTGATGGCGCAGCTCAAGGAGAAGAAGGTTTATCGGGTGGATGCGGATATGCTTGGCAAGCTGCAGGCGAAGTATGCTGCGGGCTATGTCAGCGAGGAGGGCATCCGTGAGGAGATCCGCCGCACCTGGCAGGAGGATCACTACCTGATGGATACCCATACGGCGGTGGCCTCTGCGGTGCTGCGCGATTATCTTGAAAAGACCGGCGACAAGACCCCGGCGGTGATCGTTTCCACGGCCAGCCCGTATAAGTTCGGCGCGTCCGTGCTGGAGGCGATTGCGGGCGAGGAAGCCGTCAAGGGCAAGGACGACTTTGCCTGCTGTGCGATGCTGAGCCAGATGACCGCCACGCGCGAGCCGGACCAGATTGCAAAGCTCCCCGAAATGGAAATCCGTCACAGGGGCGTCTGCGAGA
>JAFQOY010000087.1 GCA_017412025.1 Clostridia bacterium
AGCGGCTGCAAGCCGCTTCCTATATCATTTTCTGGCCGTACGCGCAGCGTACAAGAAAATGATGTTTTATCCGCTGCAAGTATGCGTTAGCAGACTTGCAGCGACAGACCGTCAACAATACTTTGTTGACGGTCTGAGGCTTCCCCGATCGGGGAAGCCTTGTGGAAGCGACTTCTCGTGGAAACGGCTGTGAATCAGTGATGCTTCTTCTTGCCGCTGGCGTAGTTGCTGGTGAACTTGAAGTTGTTGCCCGGCAGCACGGCGTTGACCACGATACCGGTGATGGCGGCCACCGCCAGACCGGAGAACTTAAGGGTGATCGCGCCGACGTTGAAGACGATCGCGCCGGCGGAGGAGAAGGTGACGCCCAGCGCCAGAGACATGATCAGGGAGACGACGATGACGTTGCGGCTCTCGGAGAGATCGACGTGGTTTTCAACCAGGTTGCGCACGCCGATGGCGGAGATCATGCCGTAGAGGATGAGGGAGACGCCGCCGATGGTGCCGGCCGGCATCGCGGAGACGAGCGCCGCGAACTTCGGGCAGAAGGAAGCGAGGATCGCAAACACAGCGGCGATGCGGACCACGCGCGGATCGTACACCCTGGTCAGCGCGAGCACGCCGGTGTTTTCGCCGTAGGTGGTGTTCGCCGGGGCGCCGAAGAGGGAGGCCAGCGCGGTGGCAAGGCCGTCGCCCATCAGGGTGCGGTGCAGGCCCGGCTCCTCAATGAAGTTCTCGCCCACGGTGGAGGAGATGGCGCAGATGTCGCCGATGTGCTCGATCATCGTCGCAAAGGCAATCGGCATGATCGCGATGATCGCGGAGATCAGCAGGTTGGTGTCGCAGTTGCCGATGAGGGAGAAGACGGTGTTTTCAAACTTGACCGGCAGGCCGATCCAGGCGGCGGAGGCCACGCCGGAGAAATCCACACGGCCCATGATCGCAGCAAACACGTAGGAGACGATCACGCCCAGCAGAATCGGGATGATCTTCGCCATGCCCTTGCCCCAGATGTTGAAGACGACGACGGTGATGATCGCAATCAGCGCAATCGCCCAGCTGCCGGTGCAGTTGTTGATGGCGGAGTTGGCCAGCGTCATGCCGATGCAGATGATGATCGGGCCGGTGACGACCGGCGGGAAGAAGCTCATCACCTTGTCAGTGCCAAAGCTCTTGACCAGAGCAGCCAGCACCATGTACAGGATGGCGGAGCAGGCAACGCCGACGCAGGCGTACGGCAGCAGCGCGGCCTCGCCATTCGGCGCGATGGCGGCATAGCCGGCCAGATACGCAAACGAGCTGCCCAGGAACGCAGGAACCTTGCCCTTCGCCAGGAAGTGGAACAGCAGCGTGCCAAGGCCGGCAAAGAGCAGCGTGGCGGATACGCTCAGGCCGGTCAGCGCCGGAACGAGCACCGTCGCGCCGAACATGGCAAACATGTGCTGCAGGCCGAGCACCAGCATCTTGGGCATGCCAAGGCTGCGCGCGTCGCGGATACCTTGATTTTCCATAATCAGGACTCCTTTGTATGTCATTTTTTCTGTACGGGCAAATCCCGTAAGCATCGCAGGTTATTATAATGGAAAGCGGAATGAAATGCAAGTATAACTTTGTATTTCTGCATATTCTAATAAACAGAACCCATACTTTGCAGCAGATACACAACGCAGATGGCGGGAGACGGCGCTGAGGCTGCATGGCTCCTGAGATACGATCTCCCGGGCGGGAGCGAGAAGGAGCATGCAAATCTCTTGTGTTTTGCATGGAAAAAGGGTACAATGTAAAAAAGGATTAACCGGATTGGATGCAAAGGAGAACGGACGAATGGGATACATTGCAGGCATTGGCGGCGCAAACATGGATATCCACGGCAGAAGCGCCTCGAAGCTGGTCATGCGCGACTCAAACCCCGGTACGCTGCATACGACGATGGGCGGCGTCTGCCGCAATATCTGCGAAAATCTGGCGCTGCTGGGCAGCAGGGTCAAGCTGGTGACTGTGCTTGGCGACGATGCGAACGGACAGCAGATTCTCAGCGGCTGCCGCGCGGCAGGCATCGATATGGAGGCCTCGCGCGTCATTCCCGGCGAGCGATCCTCTACGTATGTGTCGCTGATGGACGAGCGCGGCGATATGCTTCTGGCGATGAGCGATATGCACATCATCAAGAAGCTGGACGCGCGGTTTGTGGATGATTCCATCGATGTGCTTTCAAACGCCGCCATGGTTGTGTGCGACGGCAATCTGTCTGCAGAGGCGGTCGAGCGCCTGACGGAGGTGTGCCTCTCTCCGCTGTATCTGGATCCGGTGTCCACCGCCTGGGCGAAGGAGATGAAGCCGTTCATCGGCAGCTTTGATACGGTCAAGCCCAACCGCATGGAGCTGGGCGCACTGACCGGCATGCCGGTGGATACGCTCAGCCAGGTCATCGCCGCGTGCGATCATCTGATTAACCAGGGCGTGCGCCGCGTGTTTGTCAGCCTGGGCGAGGAGGGCATGTTCTATCGCGGACGAGAGGGCTCCATTCACCGCATCGCAAGGCCGTATAAGAAAATGGTCAACGCTACCGGCGCGGGCGACGCGTCCATGGCGGGCATCGTCTGGGCGAGCAAGCAGGGCATGACGGCGGATGAAATCGTCTGCGTCGGCATGGCTGCCGGCATGCTCGCCATCGCATCCGAGGACACCATCAGCCGGGAAATGTGCCCGGAGAACATCGAAAAAATCATCAGGGAGTATATTGTATGAATACGGAAATGCTGAAAAAGTATATGGATATCACGCCCGAGGTCGAGGAGGCCGTGCGCACGGGCAAGCCCGTCGTGGCGCTGGAGAGCACCATTCTCAGCCACGGCATGCCGTATCCGGAGAACGTCGCGTTTGCCGGAGAGATTGAAAAGGTGATCCGCGAGCAGGGCGCCGTGCCGGCGACGATGGCGGTCATCGACGGCCGGCTCAAGGCCGGCCTGACGGCGGACGAGCTGCTGCTCATGTGCAGGGGCGAGGGCGTGCTCAAGGCCAGCCGCCGCGACCTGCCGATCGTGATTGCGAAAAAGCAGACCGCCGCGACGACCGTCGCCACGACGATGATCCTGGCCAACCTGGCCGGCATTCATATCTTCGCTACCGGCGGCATTGGCGGCGTGCATCGCGGCGGCGAGGATTCCATGGATATCTCTGCCGACCTGCAGGAGCTGGCGCATACGCCGGTTGCCGTCGTCTGCGCGGGCGCGAAGATGATCCTGGATATCGGCCGCACGCTTGAGTATCTGGAGACGATGGGCGTGCCGGTGCTGGGCATGGATACCGACGATTTCCCCGCGTTCTACTGCCGCAGGAGCGGCTTTGGCGTCGACTGCAACTGCAGGACCGCCGCCGACGTGGCCGCCATCGCGAAGGTCAAGTGGGACATGGGGCTCCAGGGCGGCATGCTCATCGGCAATCCGGTGCCGGAAGAATATGCGATGGACTTTGACGAGATGAGCGCAACGATCGACAAGGCGCTCGCTGCGGCCGAAGAGGCCGGCGTAAAGGGCAAGAACATCACGCCCTTCCTGCTGGCGCACATCGTGGAGCTGACCGGCGGCGACAGCCTCAAGACCAATATGCAGCTCGCCTTCAACAACGCGCGCGCCGCGGCGAAGATCGCCGTGGAGCTGGCGAAGATGTAATGCATATCAAAAAACAGCTGCCGAGCACTAAGAGTGATGGAAAGGAAGGAGTTATCCTTTGCTTTCTATTGTGTAAACAGCGAAACCGCAAGCCTTGGCTGGCTTGCGGTTTTGTGTGCTGCTGTGATAGAATGAAAGCGATAAACTTGAATTTTTGAAGACAACTATTGAAAATTGAGTTGCAATGCGATTGGCAACTTCAAGTTGCGCAAACGCAAAAACAGGTTGGTAGTGATTTGTGATTTTTTGCGTTA
>JAFQOY010000002.1 GCA_017412025.1 Clostridia bacterium
AAGATATGAAGAAAACGATAAAGATGCATGTCACGCGCGACGCGATTGCGCTTGTGACGAACATCGTGTATAAAAACGAGAAAACCTGGTACGGCGAAACGGAAAAGCCGATGCGTCT
Source organism: Clostridia bacterium (assembly GCA_017412025.1). The sequence continues at coordinate 119 of JAFQOY010000002.1, forward strand.
GAGCATGTATATGCCCAAGCACAGGGAGAGATGCAAAAAGCCGATGCCGCTGCTTGTGTGGCTCTGCGGCGGCGGTATTCAGGTGATGGACAAGGACATCTGGATGCCGCAGCTGATCAAATTCGCGGAAGCGGGATTCATCGTGGCAAGCGTTGAATACAGGACGACCAACGATATGCCGCTGCCCTATCCGCTGATGGACGTGAAGGCGGCGATCCGTTATCTGCGCGCGCACCACGAGCAGTACTGCATTGATCCGCAGAATGTGTTCATCATGGGCGAATCAGCGGGCGCGATGCTGGCCAGCCTTGCGGCGGTGACGCCGAACGACCCGCGCTTTGAAGCGGGCGATTATCTTGACCAGAGCACGGCGGTTAACGCAGCCGTGGATATTTACGGCATCATGGATCTGGAACTGTCCTATGAAAACCGCAGGAGCGATCTGATCCGGGGCGTCGAGTGCCTGCAGAAGGTGGGCGGCGCGACGGTGGAGGAACGCATCGCGCAGCTGCCCGTTTTCAGCGCGATAAGGTATGTGACGCCGGAGACTGTGCCGTTCCTGATTCTGCACGGCACGATCGATGAAAAGGTGGATATCGAGCACAGCGAACGCATGTATGAAAAGCTGACGGAAAACGGCGTGCCCTGTGATTATTACCGGTTTGAAAACTGCCTGCACGGCGTGGACGAGTTCTATCAGGACGAGGTGATTGAAATCATCATTGAATTCCTGAAGCGGTATATCAAATAAGAACAGAAAAGGATGCACAAATGAAAAAAGGGGCTCTGCTGTCCGGGGGAATCGGACGGCAGAGCGCCTTTCGTTATTCTGGCTGAAGAATCAGGCGGCCGTATCGCGTCTGTCGATGGTGAAATGCACCAGCAGCGTGCCGCAGGCGGCGATGACGGCGGCGATGAGTAGCATGGCGTTGAGTCCCCAGACGTCAATCGCCGTACCGCCGATGGAATTGCCGATCGCCGTGCCGAGCGTATAGAGCGCGGAGGCGAGCATCTGTCCCTTGGCCATGTCCGCCGGGTCAATGCGCCGGATGACCAGATAGTAAAGCGAGGGATACAGGAAGCAGTAAGTGAAGGTCTGCAGCAGCTCGACGAGATAGATGGACGCGACGGAGGACGCAAAAATGAAAGAAACGGCCTTGACGACATAGAAGACGCCGGAAAGGCGCATCAGGACCACCACGCCCGTGCGGCGCTGAATGCGCTCAAAGAGCATGAGAAACGGCGCGGCGGTGGTGCAGGCGAGGAAGAGCGCGACGCCCACGTTCTCGCTTCCGCCGCCGATGCGGGTGAAGAGCTGGATGAGATAGTTTTCCGCCATCGCATGGCAGGCAGCCAGACACATGACGCCGCTCATCGTCAGAATGAAGAAACGATACCGCCTGCAGAATGCGGGGATAGAGAGGCTGCCGGAGGAAGCGGACTGCATACCGGGGCTGCGCGCTCCGCCGTCTGAGGCGACGCGCGGATAGCGCAGGATCAGCGCTATCTGAAGCAGGATGAAGGCGAGCGCGGTCAGCATCATGGCCCTTGAACCCCGCCAGGCGATGATGTATCCATACGCGAGGGAGGCAAACGAAAAAGAGAGCGAGCCGACGCCCGAACCCATGCCGTAATCGATCCGGTAGCGGTTGCAGGAATAATACGCGCACAGGGAATTGCTCAGCGGGATGGTCATGGAAAAGGTGAGCGACCCCAGCGCAAAGAGCAGGCCGGTGAGCAGGAGCGGAAGGGGGAACAGCTCGACTACGGTAAGGCATACAAATGCGGTGATCAGGCAGACGAGGATGATCCTCGGCAGCAGGGAGGAGGAGCGCCTGTCCACGAAGCTGCCGATCATCGGCTGCAAAGCGCAGGAGAGGATGTTGGTCAGCGCGAGGATAACGCCGATGCTGGCGGAAGAAAAGCCCCTGTCAAGCAGATACGTGACGGCAAAGGCGCCGATGCCGGCGATGGCGAAAAAGTAGGCCGCCTGATGCAGGCAGTAAAGGGTGGTCAGGCTGCGCGGCGATTTGTTTTGTTTCATATGGTTTCTCCTGTCAGGCAGCAGATTGTATGTAGAATTCGGGATGCTCCGTAAAGAATAACATCTGATGCAAAGATATGCAAGCATATTCAACAAAAAGGCGCTGCGGCTCGGGCTGCAGCGCCTTTGATGGATATAAACGGAGAAAAGCAGAACCGGAATTCTTGACTGCTTATGCCTGCAGCAGGCGCAGCAACTCCTCGTGCAGCGTGTCGAGCGTCTCGGGATCATTGTCATAATCGTCAAACGCGCGGAACACGCGGCCAATCAGCGCGTCATGCGCGGAGGGATCGCGCAGGCGCAGCGCGTGCAGCATGGCGGCCTCCTGCGCGCCCATGCGCTCCGCCTCAAGGCGCATGCTCAGCCACGGGCCGCTCTCGCCGGGATAGACGATGAACGCGTCGCCGCAGGGGAAGCTGGTGCCGATGCCTGTCCAGTTGCGGGCGCTGGTCGCCGTGAAGGGATCGGGCACGCCGGAAAACTGGTTCCATCCCCAGTGGAGATAGCCGGAAAGGCGGTTGAGCGCGCAGCCCCAGAAGAGCAGGCGGCCGTTGATGAGCGGCTGGTCGAGGAAGCGGTTGAGCCACTTGCCCTCCGGCGCGCAGCAGACGTATGTCCATACCTCCTCGCCTGCGGCGATGGCGGCGTCAAACGTCTGCTTGTGCTGCTGATAGCTGTCGGTGATGGGCACCATGATATCGACGCCGCCGCGGAAAAGCGTGGTCTTGACGGCCTCGATGATGCGCACGCCGGGCAGATAGCGCCTGACGATGTTGGCGGCCAGGAAGAATTGCCTGCGCCGCGACTGCAGGTCCGCCTTGGCCCTGTAGTGTACGTCCGGCTCGTCCATGATGTGGAAGAGCACGCGGTCCTGCCAGCCGTTTCGCCTGAGGAAGTCGGCAAACGCCTTCATCTCGCAGCACAGCAGGGCGTAGCCCTCGTCCGAATCGACGGAGACGGACGGATCGGCGCTGCACTTGAAATCGGCGGTGTACATGTCCGGGCTGCCGTCTGCGCGGTATCCGCGGCAGATGATACCGCCGGTTTCAAACGTGTCAAAGCCCTCCTCAAAGAAGATCTCGATGACGGGCTTCATGTCCTCAAAGTCAAAATGCCAGGGCTTCTGCGTCCTGCGCTCGGAGAGATCCTCGTGCATCCAGAGCAGGAAGACCTTCTGATGGACGCGGCGCATGGAGCGCGCGTAGGCGCGCACGACCTCGCTGAATTCCGGCGTGCCGCGCACGACGCCGTGCCGCTTTTCCATCTCGGCGATGCTGAACCAGTTGGTGGTTTTAAAGAGATCCTCGTCAAACACGGCCGGATACACCTGACAGGTGATTTCGCACAGGTGCGTCATTCCGCCGCTGAGCAGCTCCAGATAGAGCTTGTGCTCGCCTGCGGGCGTGCCAGCTTTGGGAGAGAAGCAGATATAGGCGCTCACATGTCCATCCTTTGCGGGGATGGATGCGCCGTCCGCCGGACGCAGACAGTCGTACACGCGGAAGGGGGCCCTGCGGATGGCATAGTCCGGGCATGCGTCAGGCAGGATGACCATCGCGCCGCCCTGTTCCTCTCCGTCGCCGGTATTGTATTCTACAGGCACGTCGATCATCTGGTAGATTTCCGTCTCGAACTGCGGCGCGATGAGACGGACGCTGGCGGTCTCTTCCGCGCACTCAAAGAGGAGCTGAATGCCGGGTTTTCCGTTTCTGGCGCAGGCGACGCGCAAAGACGACGGCAGCTCGCCCAGTTCGGTATCCGGGAAGAGGAACTGCGTATGGGCTGTGAGCACGCCGCGCGGAGACGGGCCGCGGCTGCCGGAGAGGACGAAGGGCAGCCCCTCCTGCACGGCATGAGCGTGAGCCGGAGAACCGTCGCCGGCGTGCAGGATCAGCGCGCTGCAGCCGGCAAAGGCGTCGCTGCCGATGTCGGCAACGCTGTCCGGAAGGGACAGGAAGGGCAGCGCGCGGCAGCCCTTGAAGGCCTTTGCGCCGATGGAAGCAAGGCACGGGGGAAGAGCGAGCGAAGACAGGGAAGCGCAGCCGTTGAAGGCGGACATGCCGATGCGCTCAAGCTCCCCGGGCAGGGATACGCGCGCAAGCGCAGCGCAGTCACAGAAGGTGAAGCTTCCGATTTCCTTCAGGCTGTCGGGAAGAGAGATTTCAGTCAGCGCTGTGCAGCCGTAAAACGCATAGCCGCCGATGGAACTGACATGCTCCGGAATCGAGAGGGCGCGCAGGGAGGCGCAGGCCTTGAATGCGTCGCTGCCGATTTCGCGCAGGCTGCCCGGAAGAGATACGGCTTCAAGCGCAGAGCAGCCGTGGAACGCGCCGTTCGCGATGGACGTCACGCCCTCCGGCACATGCACGGAGACGAGGCTTGTGCAGAAGCGGAAGGCGCAGCTGCCGATGCAGGAGACGGCATGGCCGTCGATCACGGAGGGGATGATCACATCCTGTGCGTCTGAGACGCAGCGAAGGATTTCGGCGGTATCATCTGCGAGGATGCGGTAGTAGAGGGAATGGATGCAGCCGTGCGCAAAGGGGACGCCGCTGCTTTGCGCCCAGGCCTGAGCACAGGAGCCGGGCGAGAGGAGCAGCGTCAGTGCGGCGCAGCCGTAGAACGCGCCGGTGCCGATGCGCTGCAGGCGGTCGGGCAGGCAGAGCGAGGGGAGCGCGCCGCATTCATAGAAGGCTCTGTCGCCGATGGAAGCGAGGCCTTGCGGCAGGCTGACCTCGCGCAGCGCCGAACAGGAGAAAAACGCGTCGCCGCCGATCTCACAAACGCCTTCGGGGATGGAGATGCTGGTCAGCGATACGCATTTGGAAAAGGCGCTGTGCCCGATGCTGACAAGGGAGGCAGGCAGGGAAACGGAGGCAAGAGATGAACAGCCGCTGAGCATGCGCTCGGCAACCTGCGTGACGCCCTCGGGAATCCGGATTTCATTAAGCGAGCGGCAGCCGCGGAAGGCCTCGGCCTCAATCTCCTCAAGGCCTTCGGGCAGGGCGATGGAGGACAGCGCGCTGCAGTCCTTGAAGGCTTCGCGGCAGATATAGCGAAGGCTGCCGGGCAGCGTGACGGAGGACAGCGCCGTACACAGGCGGAACGCGCCGCTGCTGATCTGCTCGACGCCCTCGGGAATAACGAGAAAGCGCATGGACTTTACGCCTGCAAATGCATTTTCGCCGATGACGGAAACGGGATAGCCGTCAAAGGAGCCGGGCACGCAGACGGTCTGCGCGGCGCCCTCATAGCGGATGATTTCGACTGTGTCATCATCCAGAATGGCATACTCAATATAATCTTCCATGGGTACGTCCTCCTGCGGGATGAGAATATCTATACTATAGCATATCCGAAAGCGTCTGTAAAAGGGAAACGCATTTTGCCCCGGCAGATTAAAATCGCACATATTGCCGAAAAGGATATACCGGCAATATCCGCTTGTGGTATAATGAATGTATTCAAATGCGCCGGATTCCCCGGTACGCTGCCATCAGCATATAAAAACATACGGAGAGGACTGCTTATATGAATATCATCGAGCGTTATGTGGAGCGCATGATGACGGAATCTGCGCCGGACAGGCCGCTTTGGAACATCGAGAAGATTGAGGCGGGCAATATCAACGGATGGAACTATATCGACGGCTGTATGATGATCGCGCTGCTGAACCTGCACCGAATCACCGGCGAGGAGCGGTATTATGCGTTTGCGGAGCGCTTCCTTGACCATTATGTGTTTGAGGACGGCAGCCTGCGCGGATATAAAGAAGAGGATTACAACCTCGACAACATCTGCGAGGGCCGCGTGCTCTTTGACGTATACCGCATGAGCGGCAAGGAAAAATACCGCAGGGCGATCGAGACGCTGTATGGCCAGATCCTGCGCCAGCCGCGCACGCATGAGGGCAGCTTCTGGCACAAGCAGATCTATCCCAATCAGGTGTGGTTGGACGGGCTGTATATGGCGCAGGTGTTCTATGCGCGCTATACCACGGAGATGGAAGACTGCCGCGGCTATGAGGATATCCGCCGTCAGTTTAAAACCGTGCGCGAGCGGATGTACGATCCGGAGACGGGGCTGTATCGCCACGGCTATGACGCGAGCGGGAAGGCGTTCTGGGCGAATGAAAAAGGCCTGTCGAGCAATCCGTGGCTGCGCAGCCTCGGCTGGTTCAGCGCGTCGCTGATCGACGTGACGGCGGAGATCGCGCCGGGTCATGAGGATTTCCGCGCGGATATGACCGCCATCGCGCAGGAGCTGGCGAAGAACCTGCTGCCCTATATCGACGAGGAGACGAACATGCTCTATCAGGTGCCCAACCAGATCGGGCGCGAGGGCAATTATCCGGAGACGTCCGGTTCGGCGATGGTCGCCTATTTCTACCTCAAGGGTGCGCGATTGGGTATGCTGGATGCGGCGTATGCGGATGTGGGCGCGAAGATCTTTTTGAGCATCTGCAGGCGTTATCTCTCTGAGACGGACGGCAAGCTGAACCTGGGTGGCATCTGCCTGGTGGCAGGCCTTGGGCCGGAAAATAACCGCCGCCGCGACGGCAGCTATGCGTATTACATTTCTGAGCCGATCGTGGAAAACGATGCGAAGGGGCTTGCGCCGTTCCTGATGTGCTATACGGAGCTGCTGCTGTGCGGCAGGGGCGACGCCGTGGATGGGATGATGGCGTAATACGGCCAAGTAAAACAGAATACATCACCCCGCCTGCAGCGATACGGCGTATCCGCTGCAGGCGGGGTGTTTGTTTGTGGAGAGGTATCTTCGGCAAAACGACAGTATCCGAAAAAGCCCTGCTCAGGGGAACAGCTCCGCGAGCTTCGCTTCAAGCGTTTCTGTCTTGGCATATTCCAAAGAATCCAGTAACCTCAGATTGTGCTTTTCGATTGCCCCATCATCAGCAAATCCCAGAATGAAATTCTTCGCAATCTGGTAGATGACAGCCTTGGCTGTCGGCGGCAGAAGGGCGTCTGTTTTTTGTATCGGGGAGGAAGCGCGCTGCATGCAGCGCCGGGGGCATCGGCCGGATGCGCCTACGCTTTGCAGGCAATGCCGTGTGCACGGGCGTATTCCTGCGCATAGGCGTTTGCCCCGGCGGACAGCACAAGCTTTTTGCAGCAATCAAAGGCGTGCAGGCCGATGAAACTGACGCTGGCGGGAATGGAAACGGATTCGAGATTCCCGCAGAGATCAAAGGCATTGCGCCCGATGGAAATGACGCCCTGCGGAACGGCAAAGCTGTGCAGCGAGGAGCAGCCCTTGAACGTATAGTCCCGGATGGAGCGGACATCAGAAGCAATAGAAACGGAGGACAGCGAGGTACATTCGCTGAACACACCGCTGCCCAAATAGGTGACGCTGGAGGGGAGGATAATGTCTTGCAGCGCGGTGCAGCATTCGAACGCGCTGTCCTCAATGGCTTCAACGCCGTCCTGAATGCGGACGCCGGTCAGGGATGAGCAGTAACTGAAGGCTTCCTCGCGGATGATCTTGACGCCGGAGGGAATGGAGACGGACTGAAGCGACCAGCAGCCGCTGAATGCGCCTGCCCCGAGCACACGAAGATTCTCCGGAAGCGCGATGGACTGAAGGGATATGCAGGTGTCAAACGCGTGATCGCCGATGGACAGTACGCTTTGCGGCAGGGCTGCGGAAGTCAGCGCGTCGCAGTTTTCAAAGGCGCGGCTGCCGATGTGCGTTACGCCGTCGGGAATGACGACGGAGAGAAGTGAGGTGCGGTCCATAAACGCCCTGTCGGCGATGGAACGGACAGGATACCCGTCGAGAGCCGGGGGAATGACGAGCCTGGTTTCGCCGCCGCGATAGCCGGTGATGGCTGCTGTGCCGTCGTCAAGAAGCGTATATACAAAACAGTCGTGCACGTTTTGGACCTCCTTGTGCTGTTCATACCGTCGGAAATCGGATAACGGCGTTTTGGCTGGATGCGGTTTCTGCTTTGCGGATCATTCGCCGTCCGGGATGCGCTGCCCCCAGAGGCACAGCCCCGTCTCGTCCATGGCGGTGATTGCCGTGACGAAGGTCTGGTTATAGTCGTTGTCAAAACCGAGGTTCATCACGCCGTTATAGGTACGGCCTTCGAGCGTAATTTCGATGCGGCTGCCGTCGAGCATCGTGAAGCTGCCGCTGTATGCGCCTGTGATGCTGCCGTCCTCGTGCAGCTCGCACAGCTGCGAGGCGTGCTCGGTCAGGTTGATGTCACGCTCGTGCAGCAGAATTTTGTAGCGCCCTGTACGCTGGGTTTCCTCCACGGGCGCGAGGGTTTCGCCCGCGTAGCGCAGCGGGCTGACGACCGGCCAGCCTGCGTCGTTGAAGTACATCTGATGCACGCGGACGTAGTAGCTCTCGCCGCGTCCGACGAAACGGGTGTGGAAGATCAGGAAGTACTGCCCGGTTTCTTCGTCACGGTAGACTGAGTTGTGTCCCGGAGAGCGGTAGATGACGTCCTTGTTTTTGGCCTCGCCCTCTGCTGCGCTGAGAACATAGCCGCCCATCAGCTTGACGCCGTAGGGCTCATAGTCCGGGTCGTTGAAGTAGGTGCCGTCTCTGCCGCCGCAGTCGATCATATTCTGACCGAGCGCGTCGACGTAGGGGCCGTCCGGGTTTTTGCTCCGGCAGACGCGGATGTTGTAGCCGTCTGCAGCGTTGAGCCCGCCGAAGGAGAGGAAGAGATAGTAGTATCCCGTCTCCGGGTTATAGGTGATGTAGGGGGCTTCGATGCGGGCATGGTTCTTGCCCAGCAGCTTCTTGCCGTAGCCCTGCCCTTCCAGCGGGAAGCCGGTCGTCTCGTCCATCTCAAGGATGTAGATGCCGCCGGAGTAGGAGCCGTATACCATCCAGAGTTTTCCGTCCTTGTCGTAGAAGACGTTCGGATCGATGGCATTGGGCAGCTGTGTGGCGTCGTAGCCCTCGCCGCCGGATTTGAGCATGATGCCCAGGTTCTTAAACGGCCCTTCCGGGCTGTCGCTCACGGCAAGCCCCAGTGCAGAAAGAGGCGAGCTGCCCTCGCAGGTGCAGTAGTACATGTAGTACCGTCCGTCGGCGAGGCGGATAACGTCCGGCGCCCAGAAGGTGACCGTCTTTGCGTAGGCGAGCGCTTCGCGCATCTCCTCCTGCACGTTGTCAACCAGCGAGCAGCTGTTTTCCGCGTTGCGGCTGATCATCTTCCACTGCATCAGATCCGTGCTGACGGCGGCCTGCATATGGCTGCCGTAGATGTAGAATGTACCGTCCTCTGCGCGCAGGATGGACGGATCGTGGACGGAGGCGTTGCGGAATTTGACCTCGCTCTCGGCGCTGACGGGCGCAAGCGCGCAGACGAGGCAGAGCGCCGTAAGGCACAGCAGAATGCGTTTGAACATGGATGAGATCGTCCTTTCTGCGCCCTGCCGCAGCGGGCAGAGAACGCGGTTGCTGTCTTCAGTATAGCATCATGAACGTTCATGTGCAATGATAATAAGAATTTGGACGGCTGATTATTCGGGTTTGCGGAGAATAGATATAGTGTTCGACGGCAGGGATCATCAAGAGCAAGAAGCTCAGGCTCGTCATCGGAGGGGAAGGACATGGTTGATTGCTGCAAGAGGGATATTGATCCCATGAATCAGGCGTTTATCCGGATTGGCGCTTTTGCATTGACATGGGCATATACCCGTGCTAAAATAAAAATACAAATGATATTATTAAAGAGAAGGGACGAACGAGTATGGGATTTTTTGAGGCTGTATCTGTATGCTTTAAGAAGTATGCTGATTTTTCCGGACGTGCGCGCCGCAAGGAGTATTGGTATTTTACCCTGTTTAATGCCATTGTTTCCCTTGCGCTGACCATGATCCTGGGTGAGGGAAACATTATTTCTTCTGTCTTTGCGCTGGTCATGATGGTTCCGGGTCTGGCAGTGTGCTGGCGCCGCCTGCACGATATCGGCAAGTCTGGCGGCTGGTGGTTCCTGTGGTTTGTTCCGCTGGTGGGCTGGATTTTCCTGCTCGTCTGGTTTTGCAGGGACAGCCAGCGTGAAACGAATGCCTATGGCCCCAATCCCAAAGCGTAAGCTTGTTTTTTGAAAGGTGATTTTATAGACGAGCGCCTGAGCAGCGGTCAGGATACGGCGTTACAACGGAATTAAGCAAATCCCGCGCAGGTTTTTCGTATGCAGAAAGAACCTGCGCGGGATTTCTTTGCGCTGGTCAGATAAAGCATAATGACTTGCCTGTAGCTTTTGACAATGCCGGAAGAGGTTGAGCGAAGGACATTTGTTTTGCAGAGCCTTGATGAATAAAAGCTGGATCGATTAAAACCTAAAAGTCTTTTGCGGGAATACAAATCATATTTGCTCAAAAAGCCTTTTGGGTTTTCTATTCTTGTCTGGTTCTTGATGACAATTCCGCATTGTAAATGGAGGTTACAATGCAGGTTCATGTATACGGAATACCACAAGATTTAAACAATTGTTATTTGAACCGGTTTGTGACACTTTTTGTGACAAACACGCTTTAACTCCAAAAAACTACCTGAGAATTAGTTCCGAAGTATAATAAAGGTGACCATCACAAGGCGATCCCGCCTGAACTGATGCAGCATGTCCGCAAACACATGGATACCCTGCCTCGGCATGAAAGATGTATCGTTGCCCTTCTCTGCTACACGGGATTGCGATTTGAGGAAATCCTTGGTCTTCAATGGAGCGATATCGACATTGAAGCAAAAGAGATCAAGATTCAGCGTGCGGTCATCCATCCGACAAGAAACCAGCTGCTTGTGAAGCTGCCGAAGACGAAAGCCAGTACGCGGACGATCCCGCTTGCGGACAAACTAATAGAACATCTTTCCCCTTTTAAGAGCGAAGATTTTATCTTGGGCGGAGAGAAACCTTTGACCTATCAGCAGAAGAAACGATCCTTTGATAAAATCAGAGAGCGGATGGGACTTGAAGCGTATTCGGCTCATGATTTCCGGCATACCTGTGCGACAGAATGGAAAGAACACGGCATGTCGCTTCAGGAAGTGTCTAAGTTGTTGAGGCACACGAACACCTCTGTGACCGAAAGATGTTATGTGGAATTCCGCAAACACAGAATGAATAAAGCCCGTATCAGCAGACCTTTCATGCTTTGGGTTGTTTAGAAAGACAAAACCGGCCCAAATGCCGGATAAGATTCTATCCTTTTGTTTTGATCGAAAAAACACAGCGCCGTGATAGCAGTAAACCGATTCGAAAAACGGATATGATATCCGTCAAGCCTGCATATGGATTCTTTCGTCTTTTTCGTATGCAGGCGAAAGGCGCGAAACAAATGAACAGCCTTGTAACGGTGAGGATCCGCCCATCAAGAGCAGACAGAATACGCTCGATTCTGGGCCGACATACCAAAGAGAAACGGCGCTGTCTCAAAATGGCTAAAAAAGCCAAGAGAGGCAGCGCCTTTCAATATACTGTTTTGGGATATACGCAAACAAGAGTGCAGCAAAAAGCGGCACTAAAACTATCATTTTGCAGAGAATGCGAGGAAATCGAGTTAC
>JAFQOY010000088.1 GCA_017412025.1 Clostridia bacterium
CAGTGCCCGTATCTGCCGTGCAGCGAGCGATACGACTGGGGGCTGGAGGATCCGACCGGAAAGCCGGACGAGGCGTTCGTGGAGGTCATCCGCAGGATTGACGAAAATATCCGTGCCCTTGCGCGTGCCATGGCATGAGCGCGAGGCATATCCAGAGAAGAAATAAAGCCTGAGCCTGCAGTGCGTGGACTGCGGCTCAGGCTTTTTGAATTACAGCTGCTTTTTCCATTCGTCCTCTTTGAAGCCCGGACATACCAGCGTATCGCTGACCAGAAGCGGACGCCTGACGAGCATGCCGTCTGAGGCGAGCAGGGCAAACTGCTCGTCCTCGCTCATGGCGTTCAGCCTGTCCTTGAGGTTCATGGATTTGTAGAGCTGACCGCTGGTGTTGAAAAAACGCCTGAGCGGCAGGCCGCTTCGCGCATGCCAGAGGCGCAGCTCCGCCTCCGTCGGGTTTTCTTCCCTGATGGGGCGGATGGTACAGTCGATATGGTTGGCTTCAAGCCACTTGAGCGCTTTCTGGCAGGTGGTGCATTTGGCATAGCACAGAACGGTGATGGACATCATGTTTTCTCCTTTTCTGTTTTGCTGTGATGTAGGGATGAGGGACGCTTACTGGCTGTTCTGCATCAGGATATCCTGCTGTGTGAGCAGCGGATAGGATACAAGCGCCTGTGCGTCGAGGTCCTCGCGGTGCATGCTGACGCCGGTAATCCGGCTGTTTTCGTAGGTGGTGTAGTAGTAAACGCCCCTGTCCGTGTTGCAGCAGGAGGAATAGAGCGTGATTTCGTATCCCTGAGGGGCGAGCACGCTGCCGCGGACATGGCGCACGCTGCCAAGCAGATGAAAAAACTGGCTGACGGATTCACTCTCGCTGCCGCCGCATACAGAGGCCGCTTTGGTATAGGCTGCGCGGACAAACCGGGATACGGAGGAACAGTCGCCCGGCAGGCCGAGCGCGCCGAGGCCAAGGCTCTGCGCGCGGAGAGAAATACTGTCAAAGAGCGTGTTTTCCGGCGTTTGGGGGGAGAGCGCGAGATAGTGGCTCAGATTGTGCATGTGGTAGCCAAAGGGCGGGTTGTTCGTCAGCACGCCGATGGGATTGTCATCAACGTGCAGGCCGTCCTTCATCGGCTCAACGGTGATGGATTCGCGCTTGTCGCTGATGATGAAGTGGAGAGGGGAAAGAGGAAGAGATTCGCTGAAGGGGATGGCGGCGAGACGGACGCGCGCAAGCAGGCGGCGAGCGTCGGCGACTGTTTTGCATTGGCAGAGAATAAAGGGGATGAATTCGAATGGAGAGACGTTGTCCCATCCGCTTTCCTCCGGCAGATAACAGGCATTGCCAGGAAAACTCAGTCCGGCCATGGAGAGGCCGTGCTCATTGGTGGCGTCGTAATAGAGCGGATAGCCGTCTATGACGGCGGCCATGCCGATCATGGCGAAGTGACGTGTGTTTTCCGGCGTCCGGCGGAAGCGGAAGGGGAAGCGGCGCGGCGTGACCACTACGCTTTCACGGAAAGCGCTGGGAATGTCCAGATTGCGGCCAAAGTAGTGATCCTGCGTAGCATAGCTCAGCGCGGTGCACATAATGAACCCTCCTGTCACAGGTATGCGTCAACAGGATACCCATTACAGGCGGATTATACCACAGCTGCAGCCTGTTTGTCGTCAGAATCTGCCCGGATTAGGCTGCGCTGTCCGGCGCGCGGAAGATGAGCGGCGCCCTCGCAGCAGCGGAGGGGAGGTTTTCCTGTCTGCCGGGCAGTCAAAAGTATTCGGAAGGCCGCCTGTTTGCTTAAAAAAGATTGACCTGCCGGACGATTTGTCTTTTCGCTCTTGTGTTTCATGCATGCTGCGGGTAAAATATACTGGATAGCATTTTGAAGCAGTCGGGGTTTCCCGTGGAGGTTTTGCATGAGCAAAGTGATTGGCATCGATCTGGGCACGACCAACAGCTGCGTCGCCGTGATGGAAAACGGCGAGCCGGTGGTCATCCCCAATTCCGAGGGAGGGCGCACGACGCCGTCCGTTGTCGGCTTTACAAAAAACGGCGAGCGCGTGGTCGGTGAGGCGGCGCGCAGGCAGCAGGCGGTCAACGCGGGGCGTACGGTGCTGTCCATCAAGCGGGAGATGGGCAACGACTACCGCGTGAAGATCGACGGCAGGGCGTATACGCCGCAGGAGATTTCCGCGATGATCCTGCAGAAGCTGCGCAGGGACGCTGAGGCGTTCCTGGGCGAGGCGGTCACGCAGGCGGTGATCACCGTACCGGCGTATTTCACCGACGCGCAGCGCCAGGCGACCAAGGACGCGGGCCGTATCGCCGGGCTTGACGTGCTGCGCATCATCAATGAGCCGACGGCAGCCGCGTTTGCCTATGGACTGGATCACGGTCAGGCGCAGAAGATTCTGGTGTATGATCTGGGCGGCGGCACGTTCGACGTGTCGCTCATCGAGATCGGCGACGGCGTGATCGAAGTGCTTGCCACCAGCGGCGACAATCATCTGGGCGGCGACGATTTTGACCAGCGGATTGTCGATTACCTCGTGTCCGAATTCCGCAGGACGGAAAAGATCGACCTCACGCGGGACGGCGCCGCGATGCTGCGCGTGCGCGAGGCGGCGGAGAAGGCAAAGCGCGAGCTCTCCGGCCAGATGAGCGCGCAGATCATGCTCCCCTTCCTCACGCAGGACAAAAACGGCCCGCATCACATGGATATCACCATGACGCGCGCGCAGTTTGAGGGCATGACGCGCGACCTGATCGAGCGTACGGCGGGGCCTGTCTCTCAGGTGATGACGGATGCGGCTCTGTCCATGGGCGAGCTTTCTCAGGTGCTGCTGGTGGGCGGCAGCACGCGCATGCCTGCCGTGCAGGAGATGGTGCGCAGGATGACGGGCAAAACGCCCAGCAAAGCGATGAACCCGGACGAGTGCGTGGCGCTGGGCGCGGCGCTGCAGGGCGGCAAGCTGGCGGCGGCGAACCCCGGAAACGGGATGGTCGTCTCCTCTGCGGCGCAGGATATCATTCTGATGGACGTAACGCCGCTGTCCCTGTCCATAGAGACCGTGGGCGGCGTGGCGACCAAGCTGATTGACCGCAACACCACCATTCCCGCCAGGCACAGCCAGATCTTTACGACCGCCGCGCCCTTCCAGACGGCGGTGGATATCAAGGTATTGCAGGGTGAGAGGCACTTTGCGCGGGATAATAAGCTCCTGGGCAACTTCCGTCTCAAGGGCATTCGCCGAGCGATGGCCGGCGTGCCGCAGATCGAGGTGACCTTTGAGATCGACGCGAACGGTATTGTCAAGGTTTCTGCGCGCGACCTGGGCACAGGCAACCGGCAGGAAATCACCATTTCCTCCACGACCAACATGAGCGAGGACGAGATCCGCCGCGCAATGGAGGATGCGAAGAAATACGAGGAATGGGACAGGGCGAGAAAACAGGCGCTTGATGTGCGCAATGAGGGCGAGAGGCTGGTCTATGAGGCCGAGCAGGCGCTGACCAGCCACAAGGAGCTTGACAAGGAGACGAAAAAGCGCATCAAGGACGATATCGCTGCGCTGAAGAAGGCCGTACACAAGACGAAGCCGGAGGACATCACGGCGACGCAGGCGGCGGAGATCCGCGGCCTGATCGAGAAGCTGCGCCAGAGCGCCGCGTCCATCCTGCCGCAGGATGGCGGCGCGCAGCAGCAGTTCTGACAAAAGGCATATATAAGAAAAACGCCGCTGCCCGGTCAGGCAGCGGCGAATTTCATGCCGATTAATAGAATGCGGACGCCAGATACGGCGCGATCGCCGTGATCAGCAGCGCGGCGCAGGCGACGCAAGCGATGATGCGGTACATCTTCTTCTTGCGCAGCTCACGCGCGGACGGACCCTTCGTAGAAGCCATGGGAATCAACCTCCAATACATGTTGCTGTGCACATTATAACACAGCGCGTCAAGTGCGTACAGAGGAAATTTTGGACCGGATACGTTTTTATGCAAAACATGCGCGCTTGACACACTGAGGCGCGCGTCATATAATGAATCATTCGCTCATGAAAGCATGGAAAGGAATGAGGAAGCAGTGTTTGACAATCTTCGCGCAGATATTGCATCCGTACTGGAGAGGGACCCGGCGGCCAAATCCAAATGGGAGGTGCTGCTGTGCTATCCGTATGTCAAGGCGATGGCCTATCACAGACTGGCGCATAAGCTATACCTTGGCGGACATATGACGCTGGCCAGATGGATATCCCAGCATGCGCGCCATGTGACAGGCATTGAGATTCACCCCGGCGCGCAGATTGGCAAGGGATTTTTCATCGATCACGGCAACGGCGTGGTGATCGGTGAGACGACAATCATCGGCGATAACGTGACGGTTTACCAGGGCGTGACGCTGGGCGGCACGGGCAAGGACACCGGCAAGCGCCATCCGACCATCGGCAGCAACGTGACCATCGGTGCGGGCGCGAAGGTGCTTGGCCCGTTTACCGTGGGGGACAACAGCAAGATCGGCGCAAGCGCCGTCGTGCTCAAGGAGGTTCCGCCCAATTGCACGGTCGTCGGCAATCCGGGGCGCATCGTCAAGCGCAAGGGGGAAGCGCCAAAGGTCGACCTGGATCACGTGCATCTGCCCGACCCGGTCAAGGAGCGCATCGAATCGCTGGAGCGGCGCATTCTTGAGCTGGAGGAGCATCTGCACCGCGCCAACGGCACGGCTCCGATTGACGAGCGTGCGAAAAACGGAGATCTGTAATCGGAATAGAATTAAGAGCTGCCGGATTTCGGCCGCTCTATGATGACAAAGGGGAAAGCTTGTCGCCTGATGACGAGCTTTCCTCTTTTTTCGCGCCCTGAAACGACAGGAGAAAAAGCGGCAAAGCGCTATAATTCAGCCATGAAAGGGGTTGACCACAGCGCTTTTTTTGTTTGACGCTGCGCTTGACAGCCTGATGATTGTGCTTGCGCTGCGCCTTGGCGGGCGAAGGATTCACATGCTGCGCGTGCTTGCGGGCGCGCTTGCCGGCGCGTTCGCCGCGCAGCTGGCAAGGGGCGCGGCGCTTGGGCAGATGCATGCGGCGCTGCTGTGGCTGCCCTGCGCAATGCTGATGATGGCGATTGCGGGCGGCGGACGAAGCGGAAAACGTGTGCTCAGAGACGGACTGCTGCTGCTCAGCGCGGCGGGCCTGCTGGGCGGCGTCGTTCAGGCGCTGCTGGGCGCTACGGGCTCCATGCGTGCGGCGTATGCGCTGGGCGCTGCGGCGTTTGTCGTGTCGGCTTTGTGCATGGTGCGCTCGCGCCGCGCCGCGCACGACGCCGTGCATGCGCGGGTCGCCATCGTCTGCCGGGAGAAAAGCGCGGCGTTTGAGGCGATCATCGACAGCGGCAATGTGCTCAGGGATTATCTGACGGCTCTGCCGGTGATCGTGCTGCCGCGCGTGGAGGCGGAAAAAAAGCTAGGCGTCCAAGCCGCCGCGCTGCGGCCGATCTTTGCGGATACGGCAGGCGGACGGCAGATGATGAGCTGCTTTGTGCCGCAGCAGGTGACAATCCGGGTGGACGGGAAGGACAGACAGGTTCGTGCAGCGGCTGCGCTGGCGGAGGGTATGCGGGCGGGCGTGCCTGCGCTTGTGCCCGCGGCGCTGCTGCGGGAAGAAGAAAGCTGAGGAAAAAAGAAAAGCAGAGGGGGATATGGAGAATGGAAAGAGCCATGCATTTTCTGAGGCGTGCAGCGAGACCGGCGCTGACGCTGATCAGGCCGGAAGGGACGGTCGCTTATATCGGGGGAAGCGATTCGCTGCCGCCGCCGCTTAACCGGGAAGAAGAGACGGAGCTGTTCACGCGGATGAAGGAGGAACCGGACGCTGTCAGACAGACGCTGATTGAGCACAATCTCCGGCTGGTGGTATACATCGCGCGCAAGTTTGAAAACACGGGCGTGGGCATTGAGGATCTCATTTCCATCGGCACGATCGGGCTGATCAAGGCGGTCAATACATTTGACCCGGCGAAGAAGATCAAGCTGGCGACATACGCCTCGCGGTGTATTGAAAATGAGATTCTCATGTTTCTGCGCAGGACGAGCAGACAGAAGCTCGAAGTATCCCTTGACGAACCCCTGAACACGGACTGGGACGGAAACGAGCTGCTGCTCAGCGACGTGCTGGGTACGGAAGGGGACATGGTCTACCGGTCGATAGAGGAGACGGTGGAAAGGCAGATGCTTTCCCTGGCTCTGTCGCGGCTGTCCATCCGGGAAAAGGAGATCATGCGCCTGCGCTTTGGCCTGGGCGGCGGGCAGGAGAAGACGCAGAAAGAGGTTGCGGATATCATGGGCATCAGCCAGAGCTATATCTCGCGGCTGGAAAAGCGGATTCTCAGCCGTCTGCACAGGGATATGGTGCAGATGGGATGAGGAGAAACGAAAGATATTCTTGGGGAAAAGAGAGAATGATGCAGGCAGCAGCTTACGGTTCAATCAATGATCCCACATAGAGTTTATGGAATACTGAGTGAAAATATGTTCAGGCAGAGCGGCTGGGGGATCAGGTTTTTCCCAAACGTTATGAAGATCAGGATATAACCGAAAAGACGAAGGGCTATAGCGAGAGTCAATCCCCGGTATAGTCCTTTTTTCTGTACGATTTTACAGGAACACTCGACAAAAACCAGGAAACCGGCAGCGAAGCCTTCCATGCAAAAAGCAAGGCGGATCAGCTATGAAACACAATGCACAGCACGAAAAGAGAAACTTCTGGAAACGATTCATTCATCAGAATCCCTTCAAGCATGCATGTTCAGCATGCCGATACAGATTGCACAAGGGATGAAAAACTCGCATTTGAGATGATGACCAGATTGATTCCTGAAATGGAAGGCCAAATGCTCGAACATGAACTGAGGAGCTATTTCTCATTTTCATTGGATTCGGAGCTTCCTGAGCCGAAGAAAAGAGATAAACAATTGCTGAGCGATCATGCGGAAAAAACCATCTTCATTATGAGAACCGGATTTGAATAGGAAATAAAAATCTGAATCATCTGCGTCAGGAGCGAATAGCCCTGTCATTTTTCTTTTGCGGGTGATATAATGATCGAAACAATGGCGTGATGGATGATGTGGGACAGGGTGGGTACGGAATCATAGAGCGATATTGGATTTCATTTACCGGTGCGCCTATAAAAGAAGGAATCTCAGTCTTCCCGATGGTTTTGCGATTCGTGCTGAAATGAAGGAAAGAGAGGAAAAAGAGGATGAAAAAGAGATTGTGGATGCTGGTCCTTGTGGTTTTAATGGCTGGGGCAGGATGCCTGAGCGGGACTGCGGAAACGGTTCAGATTCCCTTTTGCAGGGAAGATACCGTGAGCAATTGGGAGGCCTATATGACGTCTGTCAAAGAACAGGCGGACCGGATCAGAGCTTCTTTGGAACAGGATGTATTGACACAGCTTGAGATGAATGAGAAATCTCATGAATTATGCGCGCTTTGGGATGATGCGCTGAATGATATATGGGCTGCGCTGAAGCGTCATCTGCCGGAAGAAGAATTGACAGTGCTTCAGGAAGATCAGGATCTGTGGATGAATGAGAGAGAAAAAGCGGCGCAGGAGGCCGGAAGGGGAGTTGAAGGAGGCTCTCTTTACGCGCTGGTTGTCAGCGAGACCACGGCGGAAATTACGCAAGAACGGGTCTGTGAACTGTATGAGATGCTGAAACAAATGGATGAATGAATGCCGATATGGGGTTTTCTGTGAAATGCAAATGGTATATTGATTACGGTATGGCTTGGAGAATTTGAAAAGCATGAATTTGAGGAGGAAGGTTAGAATGTTATTCTATGTGCTTTTCGATATAGGAATGGCTGTGATCATGTTTGCGATAGGCATTTTGTTTTATAAATCAAATGGAAAGGCTGTGAATCTGCTGACTGGCTATACGATGAAGCCAAATAAAGAACGCAAAGCATTCGACGAAACTCAACTGTGTAAAGATTATGGGAAGCGAATGATGTATATGGCGGCGCCATTTTTAGTCGGCGCAGTGGTAGATTCTTTGTTTACTGGAATTGGATGCATAGTTGCTTGGGGACTTTGGCTGGTTATGTTCATTTTTTTGCTTGCTGAAAGGCATAAAAGAGAACAGTGATTCCCAATTTGCAGGGGAAAATGGAATCTCGTTTATTCGGATTGCCCGACGGAAATTTTGAATGCGGAGGCTGCTATATGTCAAGAACAGAAGAAGTTGAGCTTACGAATATGTGCATGATATGTGACGGCAAGGGGAATGTGCTGGTACAGCACAAAAAGAACCACCCGACTTGGTGCGGATGGAATTTTCCCGGCGGTCATGTGGAAAAAGGAGAATATGTTACCCCGTCGGTTATCCGGGAGATGAAAGAGGAAACGGGATTGACGATAGAGAATCCCAGACTGTGCGGCATAAAAGAGTTCCATAAATCAGAAGATGGAAAGCGGTATATTGTATTTCTGTATACAGCAAACCGGTTTTCGGGTCAGCTCAAGGCGTCTTCTGAAGGCGAGGTGTTCTGGTATCCTCTTTCGGAGCTGGCCAAGTCCAATCAGCTGATCGACGGTTTTAGGGATATGCTGTCGGTGTTTACTGCGGATGAAATCAGCGAGGTATATTATGAGCGCCGCAAAGACGCATGGAAAGCGGTGTTTTGTTCATGAGGATCCGTCCCTGCATGCCCGGCGAGCAGGCTGTGTTCAGCGTGGCGGTATGGCGTTTTTTCCGGCATTCAGGCAGGAAACGACATCATCAATTGACTAGAGGAGGCAGATAACATGATGCTGGTTACAGGCGCGAACGGATTTGTCGGCAGCAGGATCATGCGGATGTGCAAAGATACTGTCGCCAGTCCGTCGCTGCGAAATCTGTCGGAAGATGAAATCCGGCGTATTGTGGAGGAAAGCGGCGCAGACGTCATCGTGCATACCGCCGCGATTTCGGATATCGGCGTGTGTCAGGCCAATCCGGAGGCTTCATACAGGGCCAATGTGCAGATCCCGATCTGGCTGGCGAAGGCGGCGAAGAACAAAAAGCTGATCTGCTTCAGTTCGGATCAGGTGTACAGCGGCCTTGATGCGCAAGAGCCGCATACGGAGGACAGGGTCAGACCGGGCAACACATATGCGGAGCACAAGCTGATCATGGAGCAGAGCGTACTGGAGCTTTTGCCCGATGCGGTGATGCTTCGCGCGGAATGGATGTACGATTATGACCTGAAAAAACCGAACTATCTGATGAATATCCTCGGCGCGAAGGAATCGGTCTGCTTCAGCTCGCGCCAGTACAGGGGAATCACCTATGTCAGGGAAGTGGCGGAGAATATGGAAGCGGTCAAAGGGCTTCCGGGCGGCGCATACAACTTCGGCAGTGAAACAGAAAAGTCCATGTATGCAATCACCGAGGGATTTCTCCGGCTGATCGGTAAAGACGTCAGGCTGGAGGACGCGCCGCCGAGGCACAATCTGTGGATGAATTGTGATAAGGCGAGGAACTGCGGCGTGACGTTCCGGAGTGTGGAGGACGGCTTGGAGGCATGCGCAAAGGACTATCGTCTGCTGAGTGTGTAATACGGTTCTCAAATCAATCTGTGCTGTCTTTTCGCAGCTTTTCCGTCCTGTCGCTGCTTTGTTCCAGTCAACGCAGCCCTGCTGCGCTTCCTTCTGCTCAGATTGGACAGGACAAAAAATCTGCTGTAAATTCAGGCACATTCTGATCTGAGAACAATATAAACCGGACATGTGCGGAGGGAAAAGAATGGACGAACGCATGGAAAAGCAGCTGGCGTTTTCGCTTGAAATCGACAAGGTGAAAAACATATTCCGGCAGACGCATCTGTCACAAAACGGCAGAAGGGAAAACGACGCCGAGCACTCCTGGCACATCGCGCTGATGGCCTGGCTGCTCCGGGAGTATGCCAACGAGCAGGTGGATATCGCAAGGGTGATGCTGATGTGCCTGATTCACGACGTTGTGGAAATCGACGCGGGCGACACCTACGCCTACGACGCAGAAGCGCTGAAAACCCAGAAGGAAAGAGAAGAAAAGGCCAAGCAGCGGATTTTCTCGATTCTGCCGGAGGATCAGGCGCGGGAATTGATGGCATTGTTTGATGAATTCGAGGAGAATGAAACCGCTGAAGCGCGGTTTGCGCACGCGATGGACAATATGCAGCCGCTGATCCTCAACGACAGCAACGACGGTGGCGATTGGCGCGCGCATCAGGTGACGGTCGGTCAGGTCTACGGCAGGCAGAACAAGACGAAGCTTGGATCTGAAAAACTCTTTGAGGCAACGGATGAGATCATTCAGAAAAATATAAGGAAAGGAAACCTGAAGGCGTAAGATGCGGAAGAGAAGGAACGGGAGCGGAACGGACCGGATTGACTGCGAAGCGGCGGACAGGGTGCGCAGGATGGAACTGTGCTTTGACGCAGTTCAAAGTGCTATGGACGCCGGAGGGCATGAAAGCGATGAGGAATTTATCGCCAATGTGCAGGAACTGTCTGAATACTATGAGAGCGGGCTGTGGCTGAAGGACTATGAGCTGGATGAAAAGGGGCTGCTTCCGCCCGGACTCAAGCGCGGCGTGCTCAGCCAGGATGCTGTATATGATCTGCTCAAGCAGCTTGACAGGATGCGCGGAAAACATGCGATGAGATGACCGGGTTGAAGCAAATGGCTTGACAGTATCCCGTTTTCTGCGCTAGAATAATCAGGTTATATTGTTATGATGACGGATGATGCCGTCTGAGAGGAGGCGCAGCATATGCTGGATTACTTGTCTACGCTCTTTGCTGAGCCGATTGCATTTTTCGATCAGGCCATTTTCCGCGTGCTGGCGGTGCTCATCGGCCTTTGCTGCCACGAATGGGGGCACGCGTATGCGGCGTATCGCTGCGGAGACGATACGGCCAGGCGCGCCGGCCGTCTCTCGCTCAATCCGCTCGCGCATCTGGATCCCTTCGGCACGCTGCTGATGTTCTTTGCGGGCTTTGGCTATGCCAGGCCGGTTCCGGTCAATCCGTGGAATTTCCGCGGAGACAGGCGGAAATGCGATCTGATGGTGTCCCTTGCGGGCATCACGATCAACATTCTCCTCTTTGTGCTCTTTACGCTGGCGGCAGTCGTCGGCAGCCTGTTCATGTGGGATCCGATGGTAGTGGATTATAACGGCCTGTCCGTGCTGGTGAATTATCGCTACAACGCAGTCTGGTCTGTGATCGGCGGCACAGTGATGCAGGATTTCGGCGGTCTGATTGCCCGCCCGTTCCTGGTACCGCTGGTGCGCCTTGCTGCGTATACGGCGCTGGTTAATCTCAATCTGGCGGTGTTCAACCTCATTCCGCTGCCGCCGCTTGACGGCTATCATGTATTCAACGATCTGATCCTCAGAGGAAAGCTGTATCTTTCTGAAAAGGCGTTCCGCATCGGCATGCTGGTCGTGCTCGTTCTCTCTGCGCAGGGCATTCTGGGCAGGATCATCTCCGCTGTCGTGTATCCGGCGCAGAATCTGCTGCTGATACCGGTGCGCATGATCTGGGGGTAAGAGATGGCATACGTGGTTTCGCTTACGCAGTTTGAAGGGCCGCTTGATCTGCTGCTGCACCTGATTTCCAAGGCCAAGGTCGACATCAAGGATATCTTTGTGTCTGAGATCACGGAGCAGTATCTGGCTTCGCTTGATGGTCTTGACGAACTGGATATGGACGTGGCCAGCGAGTTTCTGACAATGGCGGCGACGCTGCTGGAGATCAAATCCCGCGCGCTGCTGCCGCGCCCGCCGAAGGAAGAGGACGAGGACGGCGAATCGCCGGAGCAGGCGCTCATCCGCAGGCTTGAGGAATACAAGCTCTATAAGGAATCCGCCGGGCGGATGAAGGAGTTTGAGCAGGCGGCGATGATGGTCTTTTCCAAGCTGCCGGAGGAATATCCGCTTCCGCCGCAGCCGGTGGAGCTGACGGGCCTGTCCCTTGGCGGCCTTGTGCGCGCGCTGGAGCGCATCATCGCCCGGCAGACGCAGGAGAGCGATCCGGGGCGGGTGTTCCGCTCGATCACACGCGACAAATTTACGATTGAGCAGTGCGTGTTCAACCTGACCAGCAGGCTGAAAAAGGGCCCCGTGCTCTTTTCGGACATGCTCTCCGGCGACGTCACGCGCGATGAGATCGTCTCGTATTTCATGGCGATGCTCGAGCTGCTCAAGCTGGGCCGCCTGCATGCCAGACAGGAGAACGCATTCGACGATATTCTGATTCTGCCCGGAAAGAAGGGGGACGCCGATGGAGAAGACGGAACAGACGCAGCTGAACGTTGACGGCAGGCAGACGCCTGACCTGAAGGAACGCGTGGGCATCGTGGAAGCCATCCTCTTTGTGACGGGCAATGCGGTGGAGAAGAGAGAAATCTGCCGCGCGCTGGAGATCACAGAGGGAGAGCTGGAGGAGACGCTGGACGCGCTTGAAAGCGGATACGACTTTGACCGGCGAGGATTGCGGCTGCTGCGCTTTGGCGCGCATGTGCAGCTGGCGACGCGGCCGGATTACGGGCAGTATGTGGAAAAGCTGCTCCAGCCGGTGCAGAAGCAGTCTCTCTCCCAGGCGATCATGGAGACGCTGGCCGTCATCGCCTACAGGCAGCCTGTGACCAAGGCGGAGATTGAGCTGATCCGCGGCGTCAAGTGCGACTATTCCGTGCAGTCGCTCATTGCCAAGGGGCTCATCGAGGAGGTCGGGCGCAAGGAAGCGCTGGGCAGGCCGATACTGTATGGAACGACGGATGCGTTTCTGAGGCATTTCTGCATTTCCTCGCTTGGCGAGCTGCCGGAGATTGATTTCTCCAGGCTGACGCAGAAGCTCAGCGCGGACGGGGAGGAAAAGCGCGGAGAAGACGCGTTAAGCAGCGATATGCACGCTGTTTAATTATAATCTAATTCTTGGTTTATGTGCATCAGATGCAAGGAGGAAAACAGATGAAGAAGTTTATGGAAGAGTTCAAGGCGTTTGCCATGCGCGGCAACGTCGTGGACATGGCCGTCGGCGTGATCATCGGCGGCGCGTTCGGCAAGATCACGACCTCTCTGGTCAATGACATCTTTATGCCGCTGCTGGGCCTTCTGACCGGCGGCGTCAACTTCGGCGGCCTGTTCTATGCGCTGGACGGCAACCAGTATGCGTCCATCGAGGCGGCGGCTGAGGCCGGCGTCGGCACGATCAACTACGGCGCGTTTGTGCAGCACATCATCGACTTTGTGCTCGTGGCGTTCTGCATGTTCCTGGTGATCAAGTTCATGAACAAGCTCAAGAAGCCGGAACCGGCCCCGGCTCCGGCAAAGGCTCCGCGCCTGTGCCCGTTCTGCCGCACCGAGATCGCCGACGACGCGACCCGCTGCCCGCACTGCACGTCCATGCTGGACAAGTAATCCATCGCTGATCTGCGGCCTCCGGGCCGCTTTTTGCATGTCATGGATGTTTGACCCGGCGCATATCATCGCCGGGAGGGATGAGCGATGAATCTGGTTGTCTTTGGCGGAGACATGCGCATGGACGGCGCTGTGCGGGCGGCGAGGCGCGCGGGATGGACGGCGCTGCATGTACGGAGTGAATCCGATATGGAAGGGATCAAGGAAAAGACGGACGCCGTGATGCTGCCGTGGCCTGCGGGCTTTGCAGAGGATCGTCTGATTGGCGGTGAAATGAGCCGGGAACAGACGCTTTCCATGCTGCCGCCATGCCGCATGGCGCTCCATGGCGCGGACGTATCGGCGGATGAGCTGCGCATGGCCGGGAAAAGACTGAACCCTGCCGGGGACGAGGCGTTTCTGACCGTCAACGCGCGGCTGACGGCGGAGGGCGCAATCTGCTGTGCGATGCAGCAGCAGGGAAAGGCGCTGCTGGATGCGACGGCGATGATCACAGGATTTGGGCGCATCGCCCAGGCCTTGACGCAGCGGCTGACGGCGCTTGGCGTGTTTGTGATCATATGCGCCAGAAACGAGCAGCAGATGCGTCAGGCGCATGCGGCAGGCGCGCATCCCATGGCGCTTGAGCGCCTTGCGGCGGCGGCGGCACAGGCGGACGTCGTGTTCAACACCGTACCGGCGCGCATCATGAGCGAAGCGATCCTGAAAGCGGTGGATCAGGATGCGCTGGTCATCGATCTGGCGTCCGCGCCATATGGCGCGGACGCGGAAACGGCGCGGAAACTGGGCGTACGCTACATACGCGAGAGCGGCCTGCCGGGGCGGTATGCGCCGGAGAACGCGGGCGCTGCGCTCTTTGACGCACTGCAGCGCGGGATGACGGAAGCGGACGGTAAAGGAGGGGAAAGCGATGGCTGAAGAGCGGATCGGCTTTGCGGTTACGGGATCGTTCTGTACGTTCAAGGCGGCGTTTGCGCAGATGAAGAATCTGGCGGAGCACGGATACCGGGTGCTTCCCATCATGTCGCAGAATGCGTATACCACGGATACGCGCTTTGGCAGGGCGGCGGACTGGATTGCACAGGCGGAGGAAATCACGGGGGAAAAGGTGATCCATACCATCGCGCAGGCGGAACCCATCGGGCCGAAGAAGCTGCTGGATCTGCTGGTCATCGCTCCGTGCACGGGCAACACGCTCGGCAAGCTGGCCTGCGGCATATACGACACGGCGCCCACGCTTGCCGTCAAAAGCCACAGGCGAAACGACGGGCCGGTGCTCATCGCCGTCTCCACCAACGACGCGCTGGCCGCATCGGCAGCCAGCATCGGCATGCTCCATGCGCGGCGAGGCATGTTCTTTGTGCCGTATGAGCAGGATGATTACCGGGCAAAGCCGACGAGCTGTGTGGCCGATTTTGAACAGATTCTTCCAGCCGTGCAGGCGGCGCTCAAGGGCATGCAGCTGCAGCCTGTGATATTTTGAAAAAGAACGGGAAGAAAACGACGTGCATCTGCGTCTAATGATCAGAAGAAGGGATGAACCGATCGTTAACCCGCACGGACTGAAAACCAGTACAAGAGGTGAACAATGAAAATGAGACGAATGGCAGCCGTACTTGCGGCGCTGGCTGTGCTTGTGCCCGCTGCAGCGCTGGCGCAGATTCACATGGATATTGAGCAGCATGGCGCGAGCCGGCTGGTGGTTTTCTCGGTGCATGCGGATATGCCGGAGGCGGCGCCGGGCAAGACTGCGCCGATAGATCCTGTGCGCATGGCCGTTGAGATGCAAATTGAGGCGCGTTTTGAGCAGGAAAAGGCGAGGAGCGCTGCGGACAGAGCCGGAGCGCATATTGTGCAGGAGGGCAGCGTATATCAGGATGAGCGCCTGGTTTCCATGGCGCGCACCTGGAATGGCGAACAGGCGGGCGGGCTTGACGGCAGCTCCGCCGCGGCGCTGACGGTCAGCCTTGAGACGGGCATGGAGATCTACCTTGACGAGCTCTTTGACGATCCGCAGGCCGCCTTTGCACACATGGAGGAGATCATCGATTCGCAGATCCTTGAATCCATGAGCGACTACATGGAATACGGCGATCTGCTGCCGATGCCCACGGACAGCTACAGTGTGAACGAGCTGGGGCTGACGGTCTATTATCCGCAGGACAGATACCGTTATTTCTCAGGCGAGAGCGGCAGTGTGACGTTTATGTGGCATGAAATTGCGGATTATATCGGGGAGAGCAGTCCGGTGTATGCACTCTCCAGGCCGCAGGAGGTGAACGTATCCAGGCTGCGCGGGGCGCTGGCGCATGGCGGCTTTGACGGCGTGCTGAATCTGAGACTTGGCATGGAGCTTTCAAAGGTGAAGGGCGCTGTGCTGCTTGCCGATCCGGACTATACGACGGATGCGCTGGTCTATCCGCTTGAACGCATGCGCGGCTTTGCGGTAGAGATTCCGAAGTACGCCGAGACGAAGGAGGACGACACGCCTGTGTCCGCGCTGCGCGCATCCTGCATCAGCTATCATGGCCTGACGACCGGGAAGACCGGAATGGCCGACCTGTATGCAATATTCGGAGAGCCCGATGCGGCGCTGGTTTACGATAAGGACGCGGCGGCGGATGCGCTGCTTGAGCCGGGCGAGAGCCTGTTCTTTGAGGAGATGGGACGTGTGCTGCAGGCGCATTTTGACGAAGAGGGCCTGCTTGCCTGCGTGATTCTGCGCGATGCGCTGCCGCAGCAGCTGCCGTAAAGGAAAGCTTTACGGAAAAAGAAAAATGTGCTATAATAATCTGCCTGATTATACTCAGGCAGATTATTGTATGTTGATTGACTGCCGGCTGCGAGGCCGGCGTTGCCATTTGAGGATGGGGAGGGACGGCCATGGCCAGAAAGGCGGCGTCAAAGAGCGCCAAAGGAAAAAAGGGCAAACGAAGGGTGAGCAGTGTGCGCGGCTCTGCCGCCCGCAGAAAAGACAGCGGCGCCGATCCGCGCGGCGTGGCGGGAATCGTCATCCTGTGCATCGGCCTGCTTGCGTTCATCAGCCAGTTTATGCCGTCCAGCGGAGGAGTGATCAGCTGGATGGCGAAGGTCGCGCACGGTCTGGGCGGTACGCTGTGCATGCTTCTGCCGCTGATGCTGTGCTGGGCGGGTGCGACGCTGGTGTTTTTTGCCAGTGGACATATGAAGCTCAAAACCATGATCTGCGGGGCGCTGATGTTTCTGATCGTGGAGACGATGCTTCAACTGTTTCAGATCGGAGCGATTCAGGCCGCTATTTTTGCAGACGGAAAAACGGATACGTATGGCCTGTTCCTGGCACGCTCGTTCGAGGCGTCCACGCTTGATTACAAGGGCGGCGGCCTGATTGGCGCGCTGCTGGCCTGGCCGCTGTACAAGGGGCTGGATATCTGGGGCGCAATGATCGTGCTGCTGTTTGCGTCGGTGATTGTGCTGATGGTGTTCACCGGCGTATCCTTTTCGGGCGTGGGCATGTATCTGTCCGAACTGATTGACGATCTGCGCGTGTCGATGAACGAGCGCCAGGAGGAAAAAAACGCCCTGAAGAAGAGCCGGGAGGAAGAGGCGCTGAGGGCGGAGGCCGAGCTTGCCGTCCGGAGGCAGAAAAAGCGCGCCGACCGGGAAATGCAGAAGGAGCAGAAAGAGGCGCAGAAAGAAGCCCGGAAAGAAGAGCCGGAAGAGATTGCGGAAGAAAAACGCAGGGACCCCGCCAAGGCGCAGCAGGAAGCGAAGGAAGCTGTCCGGCAGAGAAATGCGGTGAGACGCGCGCCGGAAGCCTGCGTTCAGGCAGACGGGGAGGGCGCGCAGCAGGAGGATATGCCGAAGCCGGCGCGCAGGCATAAATCCAAAGCATTGCAGGAAGAGCAGATTGCCGGCTGGCCGACGCGGCAGACCGCAGAGCGCGCGCCTGAACCGGAAAGTGATTGTGCGCCTGTAAGCCGGATGAAGCCCGTTGAGGAAACGCCGCTGTATATTGCGCCCGATGAGGAATTTGTGCGCGAGGGCATCGATCAGAGGAGAGAGATGCGCGGCATGCGCAGAAGAAACACATTCACCATGGAGGAGGCGGAAAGGGCTTTCCTCTACGGCATGAACGGCGGGCAGGGAGATAATGTCCGGGTGTTTGCGGATGCTGCGGCGGCAAAGGAAGAACAGGCGCAGCAGATGGAAAGGGAGAGCGCCGGCTTTGAAGCAGAAGAAACGCCATCCGGGGATGCATACGATGGACAGACGAACGGGACGCCGCGCTCAACGCCTCTTGAAGCGCAGGAGGACGCGTGGGGAGAGGAACAGGCAGGCGGCTATGCCGGGCAAGCGTATCCGGGGGATGAGATGGCATCCGGCGCGGAGCCGGAACCGGAAACAGAACCGGAACGGCCTGCGATTCGCCGCGTGCGCACGCCGCTGACCAGGGAGGACGACGCGGATACGGCGGAATCGACTCCGCTGCAGCGCTCCATTCTTGCCGCGCAGCGTGCGGCAGAGGGCGTTCGGGTGCAGGATGTGCTGGCAGGCCAGCAGGCTGCGGCGCAGAATCAGCCTGTGGTGCAGCTGCGTGAAAACCGGATGGACGGCACGCCCATGGTGATGCCCAGGAGGGACACGCATGAGGCGCCCAAGATCCTCAATGAAGAATATGCATACCCGCCGCTTGACCTGCTCAGAGAGGGCGGCAGCACGTATGATCCCAACCTGAAGGCCCGGATCGAGGAAAGCTCGCGCAACCTGCTGACGACGCTGAGCAATTTCGGCGTACAGGCGGAGCTGACCCACGTCACGCATGGGCCTGCGATCACGCGCTATGAGCTCAAGCCTGCGCCGGGCGTGAAGGTTTCGCGCATTGTCAACCTCGTGGACGACATCGCGCTGAACATGGCCTCCGACGGCGTGCGCATTGAGGCGCCGATCCCCGGAAAGCCTGCGGTCGGCATTGAGATTCCCAACGAAAGAATCGAAATGGTCGGTCTGCGCGACGTGCTGGAGAGCAGGGAAATGACCCGGGAGAAATCCCCGACGGCGGTGGCGCTGGGCAAGGGCATTTCCGGCGCGCCGGTGATTGCGGATATGGCAAAGATGCCGCATGTGCTCATTGCGGGCGCGACGGGCTCGGGCAAATCCGTGTGCATCAACACGATCATCACGTCCATCATCTACCGTGCGTCGCCGCAGGAGGTGAGGCTGATCCTCATCGATCCGAAGGTCGTCGAGCTGTCGGTCTATAACGGCATACCGCATCTGCTGGTGCCGGTCGTCACCGATCCGAAAAAAGCGTCCGCTGCGCTCTCCTGGGCCGTGGTGGAGATGGAGCACCGCTACAAACGCTTTGAGACGATGGGCGTGCGCAACATTCAGGGCTATAACGCCGCCATCGGCCCGGATGAGGAGCCGATGAGCAAGATCATCGTCATCATCGACGAGCTGGCTGACCTGATGATGGTCGCCCCCGGCGAGGTGGAGGATTCCATCTGCCGCCTGGCGCAGCTGGCGCGCGCTGCGGGCATCCATCTGGTTATCGCGACGCAGCGGCCTTCGGTCAACGTCATCACCGGCGTGATCAAGGCGAACATTCCCAGCCGCATAGCCTTTGCCGTGTCCAGCCAGATCGACAGCCGGACGATTCTTGATTCGGCCGGTGCGGAAAAGCTGCTGGGCAGGGGCGATATGCTCTATTCGCTGCAGGGTGCAGGCAAGCCGACGCGCGTGCAGGGCTGCTTTGTGTCCGACGAGGAGATCATGCGCATCGTCAGCTTTGTGCGCGGCAAGCATGAGGCGGATTACAACGAGGACGTCATCGAGCAGATGAACAACGCTGCGGTGGAGGAAAAATCGGCCTCCGGCGACGCCCAGAGCGGCGCGGAGCCGATGGACGAGATGCTGGCCAAAGCCATTGAGCTGGCGATTGACGCGGGACAGATTTCCATCAGCATGCTGCAGCGCAGGCTGCATGTGGGCTATATGCGCGCCTGCAGGATGGTGGACGAGATGACGGAACGCGGCATAGCGGGCGAGGCGGAAGGGCCGACCAAGCCGCGCTCGGTGCTGATTTCCCGTGAGGAATGGCGCCGCATGCAGGAAAATCAGGAATAAGGCAGAATTAATACAAGTCAGTCCCTCTGCTGTGAGGGGAAGCGCCCGGATGGGCGAGGCCGTTCCGCCTGCGGACGGAACTTATGAAAGGAAGAGATACCTATGAAGTTCATCAAGACGCCCGTCAAGGGCATGTGCGATATGCTTCCCTCCGATATGCGCCTGCGCGAGCATGTGCTCTCCATGATCAAGAAGAGCTACGGCGCGTACGGCTTCATGCAGATTGAAACGCCGATCGTCGAGCACATTGAGAACCTGACCAGCAAGCAGGGCGGCGACAATGAGAAGCTGATTTTCAAGGTCATGAAGCGCGGCGCGGATCTGCAGCGCGCCATTGACAAGGGAACCGGCGAATATGCCGACAACGGCCTGCGCTATGACCTGACGCTGCCGCTGGCGCGCTACTACGCCTGCAACAGGGAGAAGCTGCCCGTGCCGTTCAAGGCGCTGCAGATGGGCAACGTCTACCGCGCGGACAACCCGCAGAAGGGCCGCTTCCGCCAGTTTGTGCAGTGTGATATCGACATCCTGGGCGACGACGGCAATCTGGCTGAGATTGAGCTGATCACGGCCACGGCTTCCATGCTCTCCCAGATCTTCAGCGAGGCAGGCATCACCGAATTCACCATTCACGTCAACGACCGCCGCATCCTGAGCGCCGTCGCGCTGTGCGCGGGCTTTGCGGAGGAGCAGATTGGCTCCGTGCTGATCTCCCTTGACAAGTTTGACAAGATCGGCCTTGACGGCATCCAGAAGGAGATGCTGGAAAACGGCTATGACGCGGATGTGGTTGAAAAGTACCTGGCCGTCTACCGCGCGGTACGGGAAGGCATCACGATCGACGAATTCTGCGCGGATATCGGCGAGGAATACCTGAGCGAAAAGGTCAGGAAGAATCTGGCGGACATCATTGGCTGCGTGGCGCCTGTGCTTGCGCAGGGCGTAAAGATCGTCTTTGATCCGACGCTGGTGCGCGGCATGGGCTATTACACCGGAACGATCTTTGAAATCACCATGGACGGCTATAACTTCTCCATCGCCGGCGGCGGCCGCTATGACAAGATGATCGGTAAGTTCTCCGGGCAGGATGTTCCGGCGTGCGGCTTTTCCATCGGCTTTGAGCGCATCGTCACCATCCTCAAGGAGAAGATGCAGGGCGAATACAAGCTCAAGGACGCCACCGCGTACCTGCTGGGCAATAAGGTATCCCTGGAGCGCAAGGTTGAGGTGCTGGCCGCCGCGCGCGGAATGCGCGCGCAGGGCGCCTGCGTGACGGTGATGCCGATGGCGAAAAACATCAAGCATCAGATTGAACTGCTGGAGGCCGAAGGCTACAGCCGGTTTGAAAAGATCTACGAGTGATTTTGGGTTCATCATGCGTAAACGGAAACGGATTGCGTATGCTATGAGCGGGATAAAAGGAGCAGAGCATGACCAACAAGGGAATTGTTACCGAGGTAAACGGCGAAATGCTGACCGTCGTATTTGAAAGGCATGAGGCGTGCGGCGACTGCCATGCGTGCATGCACGGCAGCACGGACTGCGCCAAGCATACGATCAGCATCAGGGGCAAGGCGGATGTGGGCGATGAAATCGTCGTGGAGATGGACGAGTCCCATGTGATGGCGGCGTCTGCGGTGGCGTACATGATTCCGTTTGCAGGATTCATCATCGGCATCATGGGCGCATGGGCTCTGGGCTTTTCCGAGCCGCTGATGGCGCTTTGCGCCGTTGCGGGCACGGCGGCAGCCTATGTGGTGATGCGCCTGCTGGATCCCGTCTTTTCCAGGGGACGCTGGGAGCAGAAGATTGTTTCCGTCACGAAACCGGAAAGCAAGTGAGCGGCAGCCGTGCTGTTTTGACGGCTGCGGATAAAGAATGGGGAGGCAGAAATATGGCGATGCACCTGAATGGCGAGAACTTTGAAAAGACGATTGCGGGAGAGCAGCCCGTGCTCGTGGATTTCTGGGCGGCGTGGTGCGGCCCGTGCCGCATGATTGCGCCGGTGATTGAGGAGATTGCCGCAGAATTCGAGGGAAGGGCCGTCGTGGGCAAGGTGGACGTGGATGAAGAACCCGGCCTAGCGCAGCGCTATGGCGTGATGAGCATTC
The DNA here is from genome assembly GCA_017412025.1 of Clostridia bacterium. The sequence continues at coordinate 21,671 of JAFQOY010000088.1, forward strand.
CCACGCTGGTGGTATTCAAGGGCGGCAGGGTGGTCGAGCAGGCGGTCGGCGCCCGCGGCAGGGCGGATGTGGCGGCAATGATCAGCCGCCATCTGTAAAACGGCATGCATCAATTCAAGCTGGGCGTCCGGAACTCCGGGCGCTTTCTTCTTTGGGTGCGGGTTTTGCGGCGGCGGGACGAGTCTTTCTTTTTTGTCTTTGCGGCATGAGGCGCACGGACATGGAACCAGGGGAGATATTAACAAAATAATGACAGTATTTCATAAGTTTTTTCTTTAAAAAACGCGCGGTCTATGCTATAATATTTTTAATTATAATCCGAAAACTGGGCGTATGGGTTTTCGGGCAAACAGAAGATTTTAAAGGCGTCTGGCACGTTATGCAGCACGCTTTTGAATTGTTGTACATCAAAACGGCGAGAGGAGGATAGAGGGACATGGCGAAGCTGAGAATCATCCCGCTGGGCGGAATCGGCGAGATCGGCAAGAACATGACGGCCTTCGAATACGGCAATGACGTCATCGTGGTCGACTGCGGTTCGATTTTTCCCAGACAGGATATGCTGGGTATCGACCTTGTGATTCCCGACATTACGTATCTGACAAATAACCGTGAGCGCGTGCGCGCATATCTGTTTACGCACGGACATGAGGATCACATCGGCGCAGTGCCGTATGTATTCCCGCATGTGCCGGCGCCGGCTTATGGCACGAAGCTGACCTGCGCGCTCATACAGGGTAAGCTGACCGAGCATAATATCAAGGGCATCCAGCTCAATGTGATCAAGCCGCGCGATACGGTGCAGATCGGCGAGTTTTCCGTGCAGTTCATGAAGGTCAGCCACTCGATTGCGGGCGCGGTCGCGATGGCGATTACCTGCCCGGCGGGAACGGTCATCGTTACGGGCGATTTCAAAATCGACTATACGCCCATCGACGGAGAGGTGACCGATCTGGGCATGCTGGCCGCATGGGGCAATAAGGGTGTTCTGGCTCTGATGGCGGACTCCACCAATGTCGAGCGGCCTGGCTATACGATGAGCGAAAAGAAGATTGCGGAGACGTTCCACGGGCTGTTCAAGGATGCGAAGGGCCGCATCATCATCGCCATGTTTGCCTCCAATCTGCACCGCATTCAGCAGGTCGTGGATCTGTGTGTGGAATTCGGACGCAAGATATGCTTTGTCGGACGCAGCATGATCAATGTCACCAGGCTGGCGATGGAGATCGGAGAGCTGCGTATTCCCGAAGGCGTATACATTGAAATCAGCGATCTGGAGAACTGCAGCGACGATGAAATCGTCGTGCTGACGACGGGCAGCCAGGGCGAGCCGATGAGCGGACTGACGCGCATGGCCAACAGCGAGCGCCGCAGGCTTCAGATTGACGAGGGCGACACGGTCATCATTTCCGCGACGCCGATTCCCGGCAACGAGATTATGGTTTCCCGCATCATCGACCAGCTTTATCGCTGCGGCGCGACGGTGATTTACAACCGGATTGCGGACGTGCACGTATCTGGCCACGCGTGCCAGGAGGAGCTCAAGCTCATTCAGGCGCTGGTGAGGCCAAAGTACTTTATCCCTGTGCACGGCGAATACCGCATGCTCAAGCGCCATGCGCAGATTGCGATTCAGATGGGCATGCCGGAGGATCATGCGGTGATTCTCGAGCTTGGACAGGCGCTGGAGCTTTCCGAGGACGAGGCCAGCATCACCGGGCCGATTCCCACGGGTTCGATCATGGTGGACGGCCTTGGCGTGGGAGACGTGGGCAATGTCGTGCTGCGCGACCGCAAGCACCTGTCGCAGGACGGCCTGATCATCGTCGTGGTCGGCGTGAGCAGGGAAACCGGGCAGCTTGTATCCGGACCGGAGCTGATTTCCAGAGGCTTTGTGTATGTGCGCGAAAATGAGGAACTGATCACCGGCGCGCGCAATGTGGCGCTTGACGTGCTCTCGCGCTACGACCGCATTGAGCAGAGCGACTGGACGAGCATCAAGAACGGCATCAAGGACGAGATGCACACGTATCTGCTTGGACAGATCAAGCGCAATCCGATGATTCTGCCGATCATCATGGAAACCTGAGCGCAGCTTTTGCCGGGTGGAAGAAATCAATTCAGCGAGGTTGATACCGATGAACATTTATGATACGGCGCACAGGCTTGCACAGGAAATCCGCGTCAGCGAGGAGTGCGTGCGCCTGCGTGAGCTGCGCGAGCGCGCCTATGCGAACAACACCAACCGGGTGCTGCTTGACGAGTACAAGCGCCTCCAGGTGAAGCTGCAGATGAGCATGGTCGGCGCGGCGGGGCAGATGCCCAGCGACGATATGCAGCGCTTTCAGCAGCTGGCGTCGCTGCTGTATATGAACAGCGATGTGCAGGCCTATCTGATGGCGGAGATGCAGATGCAGAAAACGCTGGCCGACGTATTCAAGATCCTGACGGAGGCGGCGGGCGTGGCGTTTGATCTGCCGGAGAACGCATAACTGGAGGACTGGAATTTGGCGAAGAAAAAAAAGCGCGGTGCAGAAAGGCTCAGCGAACGCGAGCTTCATGAGCGCAGGCGCTACGGCTTCTTCTGGTATGACTGGATATGGAGGGTTGCCAGGCCCGTGCTGGTGTTCATGGCGTCGTTCGTCATCGTCTGCGGCCTGGTTTATACGGGGTACAGGAGAATCGACGGCATGTTCTTTGCGCCGGTTGACGCGCAGGATACGTCTGTTGTAGAGTTTGAGGTGGCGTCGGGCAGTTCCCTTTCTTCCGTATCCAGAAAGCTGGAGGAAGCAGGCCTGATTCACAATCATACGGTTTTCAAGTACATGGCCGACTTTATGGGCATGGGCCAGAAGATCCAGAGCGGCGATTATGAGCTCAGCCGTTCGATGTCTGCGACGGATATCCTCGACCAGCTGATCTCCGGCGACGGAAAACCGCTGACGACGCGGATTACCATCATTCCGGGATGGACTGTGGAGGACACGGCCGCCTACCTGGTCGAGCAGGATATTCTGCGCGATCAGGAGGAATTCCTTGCGCCATGCAGGACGGGCGAAGCGTACAGCGGCTATTATTTCATCGAGGAAATGATGAAGACGGGCGACGTATCCGACAGGAAATACGCGCTTGAAGGCTATCTGTCGCCCAATACCTATGAGATATATACCAGTTCCAGCGCCGATACGATCATCAAGCGCCTGCTCTCCCAGACGGAGGCGGCGTATCTGATCAGCTATGACGAGCGCGCGCAGGAGCTGGGCATGACGATGGACGAGGTATTCACGCTCGCTTCCATGATCGAGAAGGAAGCCAAGACGGCGGACTTTGCGAAGGTCAGTGCGGTATTCCACAACAGGCTGAAAAAGAACATGACGCTGGGTTCCGACGTGACGGTTAAGTATGCGTCCGGCTCGGAGAAGATGTATCTCTCCTCGTCCGATCTTGATGTGGATTCTGCATACAACACCTATCTCCATAAGGGGCTTCCGGTCGGCCCGATCTGCAGTCCGTCGATGGATGCGGTTGTCGCGGCGCTGTATCCGGACGAGCAGTATGTGGCTCAGAAATACCTGTATTTCTGCTCGACGGATCCGGACTCGGGCGCGCTGCACTTCTCCCGGACGCAGGAGGAGCATGACGCGGCGGTTGCGATGTATCGCCCGCTGTGGGAGGAATACGACAGGAGCCGGGGACTGTAAAACCAACGAAGAAGGAATGAATCCCATGAAGAATATGCCGACGCTGCTCGCGCCCGCGGGCAGCATGAGGCCCTTTTTGACGGCGCTGCGCTTTGGCGCAGACGCCGTTTATTGTGGGGCGAAGCAATATGGCCTGCGCGCGCAGGCAAATAACTTTGACGAACGGGAGCTGGCGCAGGCCGTGCAGCTGGCGCACAGCGCCGGCGCAAAGGTGAACCTGACGCTCAACATCTTTGCCTTTGACGGCGACCTGGACGGCATGATGCGCGCGGCGAAGGCTGCGCACGAAATCGGCGTGGACGCGGCGATTGTGTCGGATCTGGGCGCGATTGCGCGCATGCACAGGGAAGTGCCGGGGCTTGACATCCACGTGAGCACGCAGGCGAACGCGACCAACAGCGAGACGGCGCGTGTGTATAAGGCCCTGGGTGCAAAGCGCATTGTGCTTGCGCGGGAGATGACCTTTGAGCAGATCGAGGCGATGCATGCAGCGCTTGGCGATGAAATCGAACTGGAATCGTTCATCCACGGCGCGATCTGCATGTCCCATTCCGGGCGATGCATGCTTTCAAGCTTCTTAAACGGCAGGAGCGCGAACCGGGGCGCGTGCAGCCAGCCGTGCCGATGGACCTATACGCTCACAGAGCGCAGCAGGCCGGACGAGCCGATGCCCATTGAAGAGGATGCGCGCGGGACGGCGATTCTGTCAAGCCGCGATATGTGCATGATGGAGCACCTGCCGAGGCTGATGGAGAGCGGCGTGTGCTGCTTCAAGATTGAGGGCAGGATGAAAACGGAAATTTACATCGCGACCGTCGTGGGCGCGTATCGCCGCGCGATGGACGCGTATGCGGCGGATCCGGATGGGTACAGGCGAAACGACGCGCTCAGGAGCATGCTGCGCGCGGAGCTTGACAAGGTGAGCCACCGTGTGTACGATACCGGGTTCTACTTTGGCCAGCCGCAGGTCTGCGGCGAGGCGGTCGGCGTCGTGCAGGAAGCGGAGTACATGGGCTATGTCGTTAACGTCTCCGGCGGCGACGCGCTGGTGGAGATGAAGAACCGCTTCTTTGTCGGCGACGAAATGGAGACCGTGACGCCACAGGGCAGCGGGAAGCTTGTTGTCGAGGATATTGTGCTCGACGCGACGGGCGAGCATGTGGGCGTGGTGAACGTGCCGGGTACGCTGGTGCGCGTGCCGTGCGGCGGCAGGCTGGAGGCGGGCGACATGCTGCGGGGGCCTGTGAGAAACAGGAAGTAAAGTACAAAGGAGGTGCGCGCGTGGAAGAGATTGAAGTGTTTGCGGAGGAGACTGTATTCCGCAACGATGAAAACGGATATACGGTGCTGACGGTCAAGTCGGGCAGAACGCGCGTATCCGCCGTGGGCGTGATGCCGCCGGTGGCGCCGGGCGAAAAGCTGCGCATCACCGGCGAATGGATCGAGCATCCCGTCTACGGCAGGCAGATCAAGGTGCACGTATGTGAAATTGAGAAGCCGACGACGCTTTCGGGAATTGAAAAATACCTTTCCAGCGGCATGATCCGGGGCGTCGGCCCTGCGACGGCGAAGCTGCTGATCAAGGCGTTCGGTGAGAAAACGCTTGACGTGCTCTATTCTGAGCCAGACAAGCTGCTTGAGGTATCGGGCATCGGCCCCAAAAGGGCGAAGATGATCATGGAGAGCTATGCCGAGCAGGCGCAGCAGCGGGAGGCCATGGTGTTTTTACAGAGCTACGGCGTGACGCCGGCGCTGGCTGTGAAGATCTTCAAGCAGTACGGCGAAAATGTCAGGCAGGTGATCAGCCAGAATCCGTACAGGCTGGTTGAGGACGTCGAGGGCGTGGGCTTTAAGACGGCGGACAAGATCGCGGCGTCGCTGGGCATTGAAAAGGACAGCGAATACCGGCTGAGCGCCGGAATCAAGCATACGCTGATGGAAGCGACGAACACGGCAGGACACTGCTATCTGCCGCGGGAGGAACTGACGTCCGCAGCGCAGCGGCTGCTGGGCAACGGGGCGGAGCTGATCGAGCATACGCTGGATACGCTGATCCTGAGCAAGGCGCTGACGGCGCAGATTCTGCCCGGCGACGGGGAGGAGCAGGTTGTGGCGGTATATCTGCCGCAGACGTACAGGGCGGAAAACGAGGTGGCGCGCAGGCTGCGTGAGATGATCGACGCGATGCCGGATACAATGGCGACGGAGCTTGACCGCCAGATTGACGAACTGGAAAGCATGGAGGGCGTGACATTCCATCCGCAGCAGCGCAGGGCGATTGAAACCGCCGTTTCAAGCGGCATGACGGTCATTACGGGCGGCCCGGGCACGGGCAAGACGACGATCATCAAATGCATCATCAAGCTGCTGAGCGTGCACGGCGAGGTGGCGCTGGCAGCGCCGACCGGACGCGCAGCCAAGCGCATGAGCGAGGCCTGCGGCATGGAGGCCAAAACGCTGCACCGGCTGCTGGAATACGGCGGCGAGGAGGGCGACTTTGCCCGCGGACAGGATAATCCGCTTGAGATGGATACGCTGATCATTGACGAGATGTCGATGGTCGATATCTTTCTGATGCGCAGCGTGCTGCGCGCGCTGGTGCCGGGCATGAGGCTGATCATGGTCGGCGACGCCGA
>JAFQOY010000089.1 GCA_017412025.1 Clostridia bacterium
GCTCTATGTTACGCACGACCAGACCGAGGCGCTGACGCTGGCGGACCGCATCGTGTGCATGTCCATGGGTCATGTACAGCAGATCGGCACGCCGCTGGAACTTTACGATACGCCGGCCAATCTGTTCGTCGCCAGCTTTATCGGCCTGCCTCCGATGAATTTCTTTACCGTCCGTGTGGGTGACGGCAAGCTGGAAAGCAAGCTGCTGACCAAGCCGCTCAGCGAAAGCGAGCGCACGCTGCTTGCGCCGTATGCAGGCAAAGAAATCGTGCTGGGCGTGCGACCGGAAAATATCGCGGAGGGCGGCGATGTGATCGTCCATGTCACCGCCAATGAGAATCTGGGCATGAATACGCTCGTTCACGGCACGCTCACAGACAAGCATACTCAGATCACCTGCAAGCTGCGCGGCTGGTGCGACTATAAGCGCGGCGATCAGGTGAAGGTATCCTTTACCAGATGCCATTTCTTCGACAAAGAGACCACAAGCGCCATCCGCTAAGGAGGAGGGAAATCCATGGTAAAGCAAAACGGCGGCATGAAGGAATTCATCCGCAAGACGATCGTTTCCCTCAAGCGTAAGCCGCAGACCATTCCGCTGCTCGTTCTGGCAGCTGCCTTTCTGGTGTATTCGCTCAATCTGACGCATATCTCCGATACGACGGCGAAAATTCAGCTTGCGGGCATGGGCCTGAGCGGCTTTTGCACGATGCTGTTTTCGCTTCTGTCCTTCGTCTGCTTCATCAATGCCTATCCGCACAGGAAGAAGACCAACTTCCCCATGCTGGCGCTCATGTTCCTGATGCTGGGCATCCTCATCTTCTGCGATACCTACTACGCCGGACGCATCATGCAGGCGATCACCCGTGCAGATCATCCCATCGTTGTGGACGCCAACACCATTTATATTTCCAAAGCGTATGACATGCTGATGGTGCATCGCGTAATCGTGGCTGCCGGCGCGCTGCTGACGCTGATGGTGCCCGTGCTGCGAAAGCTGCTTCGCCGGATCGATACGTCGCTGCCGGCGGAGGAAAGCGTGGAGATGGAAGCGATCACCCTGTCCGATGAAGCCTGAGCCGAAGCGTGATTCCATGAAGAAAGAACACAATAAGACAACTTCGTCCTATTACCGTCTGCACACGCAGGCCGTGGAAGATCTGGTGAGCGCCTCCCGGGAGAATACGCCGCAGTATTCCAAGGAAGAACTGGAAAAATACCGCTCGTCTTCCGGTCGCATCAGCCTGCCGGAAATGCTCAAGGTCATCCTGATCAAGATCTGGTTTTATGGTGCAGTGTGCTATTTCGCCTTTCTGGGGCTGGGCATGTATGTGGCGGATCAGCTGGATATGTTTTTCATCGCAGCCGTGCTTATGGGCATGGCGACCGACCTGCTGATTAGCCGCTGCCTGCGCTTCACAGAAAGGACGCCTGGCGGAAGCGAGCGCTATCTCATGGTGACCAGACGCGGCGCAACAGGCTTTTTCCTCAATCTGCTGTATGCCTTTGTGCTTTTATTTCTGGTGGTCACGATGTACGGCACCGTCAACGCGCTGCTGATGGCACTGGGCGGCGGAGATTCCTCCGTGCTGCTGGGCGTGGAGCCGGTGCTCTTCGGCATATTCGCCGCAGCGGCGGATTCGCTTGTGATCGCCTGCAAGCGCATGCTCATGCGCATTGTCGCCGACGCAAAACGAGGCTGAATGAAACGAAAAGGAGCAAGACGATGGTACATCTGCTGTATGCCGGTGCGGTCAGCGCCTGCTTTGAGCTTGAGAATGATTCGCCCTACTATACGCCGCAGGCATACAAGGTATATCTGGACGGCGAATTCTGCTTTGAGCGCGATACCAATGTATTCTCGCTCTTTTCCCTGAAGCCGGATACCGCATACGTTCTGTGCATCAAGCAGGGAAATACGGAAAAAGAGCTTTCCTTCCGCACGGCGGCGGAGCGCTGCGCCGTGGATGTGCGTTCCTTCGGCGCGGTCGGCAACGGCGTACACGATGACACCGACGCTATTCAGAGCGCCATCCATTTTCTGCCGGATCATGCCCGTCTGTATTTCTCGGCAGGCACATATCTGACCCGCCCGCTGGCGTTGCGCAGCCATATCACGCTGGACCTGGCCGAGGGCGCGGTGCTGCTGGGCTGCCCGGACCGCAGCCAGTATCCGATCCTGCCGGGCACGGTGTGCGATCTGGACGGCGGCGAGGAGATCATGACCGGCGCGTTTGAGGGTCTGACCCGGCCGATGTATCAGTCCCTGCTGCATGGCGAGTACTGCGAGAATATCACCATCACCGGCCTTGGCACGGTGGACGGCAACGCGCAAAACAGCGATTTCTGGACGGCATTCAAGCAATTTGAAACAGCGCGCCCGAGGCTTTTGTTCCTGTGCGGCTGCAAGGATGTGACGCTGCATGGCGTGACCTGCCGCAATTCCGCCTCCTGGACGCTGCATCCGTTCTACAGCGAGCATGTATCCATGTACGATATCGCGGTGGAGGCGCCCAAGGACAGCCCCAATACCGACGCCATCGACCCGGAGTCCTGCATCGGTGCGAACATCATCGGCTGCCGGCTGAGCGTGGGCGACGACTGCATCGCCATCAAATCCGGCAAGCTGGAGCTTGCGCGCCAGCGTCTGCAGAGCGCGCAGGATCATCTGATCCGCAACTGCCTGATGCAGTACGGTCATGGCGCGGTGACGCTGGGCAGCGAAGCATCCGGCGGCGTACGCAATCTGACGGTGACGCGCTGCCTGTTCCGCGCGACGGACCGCGGTCTGCGCATCAAGACGCGGCGCGGTCGCGGCAAACACTGCAGCATCACCGGCATCACCTTTGAAAATATCCGCATGGAATCGGTGATCACGCCTGTGGTCATCAACATGTGGTACAACTGCTGCGACCCGGATCGCTTCTCCGACTATGTCAAATGCAGAGAGGCGCTGCCTGTGGACGACAGAACGCCGCATCTGGGCGAATTCACGTTCAAGGATATTATCTGCCGCCATGTGCATGCGGCGGCCTGCTATATCGACGGCCTGCCGGAATCGCCGATCGACAAGGTAACCTTCTCCCATGTCTCCATCGACTATGATCCGCAGGCGAAGCCCTTTGTGCCGGCTATGCAGAATGACGCCGTGCCGCGGCTGAAGATGGGTCTGTATTTCAATAACGTGTGCCGCGTGTGCGTCGACGATGTAACCATCGAGGGCGTGCAGGGCAATGCACTGATTACACCAAACTGCAC
>JAFQOY010000090.1 GCA_017412025.1 Clostridia bacterium
GGAGATCATCCGCGAAAAGGCGCTGCTGCACCTGCGCGAGGAGGTGCCCCACGGCGTGGGCGTGGAGATGATGCGCATCCAGAAGCTCAGCGAAAACATGACGGAGATCCACGCGACGATCTACTGCGAGCGCGCCAGCCACAAGGGCATCATCATCGGCAAGCAGGGCGCGATGCTGCGCACCATCGGCGCGGAATCCCGAAAGGACATCGAGAACCTGCTGGGCACCCGCATCAACCTGCAGCTGTGGGTCAAGGTGCGCGAGGACTGGCGCAACCGCATGGACGACCTGCGTACGCTGGGCTATGAGAACGTCTGATTCGGCAGCGCCGGATGGACGATACGCAGATGGATAAAGAAAACGGGCGATTCCTCGGGGAATCGTCCGTTTTATAATGCCCGGTTATCCGGCTCTGTGTGCGCTGCAACTCTCGCAGCTGCCGCTGCAGCGGTTGTTTGCAGTCTCGGCTTCGTCCTGCGCGATGAGCAGCTCCTGCTGCTGGCGCTTCTTCTCCGCATCCGAGGCGACGGCAAGCATCAGGCGGATACGGTTTTCCTGATTGACCTTCGTGGCGGAAAGGTCGTAATCAATCGGCACGATGTTGATGCCGGGGTGAACCTGCGTAAGCCTTCTGATCATGCCCTTGCCGCAGATGTGGTTGGGCAGGCAGCCAAAGGGCTGCGCGCAGATGATGTTCTCGTACCCGTTTTCGGCCAGCTCCAGCATCTCCGCCGTCAGCAGCCAGCCTTCGCCCATCTTGCTGCCGTAGCCGATGACGCCGTCAACCAGCGACTTTGTATGCTCAAACGCGGACGGCGGCACAAAGTCCGGACACTCGCAGACAGCGTCAATCAGGATGCGCTCCATGCCCTTGACATAGCGCAGCAGGAACTCGCACAGGAGCTTTTTGAGCGGATTGCCGCCATAGAGCCTGATATCCTCGATGCGGTTGTCGATCTTGAAGAGGATGAAGCCCATGACGCCGGGCAGCATGTATTCGCAGTCCTGCGTCCGCAGGAATTCCTCCAGGCGATTGTTGCCCAGGGGTGAATATTTGACGTAAATCTCGCCGACGACGCCCACGCGCGTTTTCTTGACGAAGCTGCGCTCAATGGCGGCAAAATCGGATACGATCCGGCTCAGGTTTTCGCGGATCTCCTTTTTGGAAAGGCCTTTTCCAGCGCGGAACTGTGCGATCAGCTCGTGATTCCAGCGGTCGATCAGCGCGTCGGTTTTTCCCTTTTCGTATTCGTACGGGCGGGTCTGGTTGGAGATGTGCATGATGCAGTCGCCGTAAACCAGACTGGCGACCACCTGGCGGATCAGCGGCAGCGTCAGCCTGAAGCCGGAGGAGCGTTCAAGGCCGCTCAGGTTGACGGAGATGACCGGAATATGGGAAAGGCCGGCTTTTTTCAGCGCCTTGCGCAGCAGATGGATGTAGTTGCTGGCACGGCAGCCGCCGCCTGTCTGCGTGATGGCAAGCGCCACCTTGTCAAGGTCGTATTTGCCGGAGTGAAGCGCGTCGATAAACTGGCCGATGACCAGCAGCGCGGGCACGCACGTATCATTGTGGACATACTTGAGGCCTTCCGCCATGACGCCGGGGCCGTCGTTTTTGAGGATTTCGACCCTGTAGCCGTTGAGCCCAAGGACCATTTCCAGCAGCGAAAAGTGAAAATCCAGCATGTTGGGCGCGAGGATGGTGTATCCGGCCTCGCGCATTTCTCTGGTGAATTGAACGTGCTCAGCGGGCATATTCAGGCCTCCTTTCCTGCGTTCTGCGCGGCCTGCTGCTGCTCGATGGCGGCAAAGAGCGAGCGCAGGCGGATGCGCACGGCGCCGAGGTTGGTGATTTCGTCGATCTTGATCTGCGTGTAGATCCTGCCGTTGGCTTCAAGGATTTCGCGCACCTCGTCGGTTGTAATCGCATCCACGCCGCAGCCGAAGGAAACCAGCTGCACCAGATCCATGTCGGGCTGTGCGGCGATATAGCGGGCGCTGGCGTACAGGCGGGAATGATACGTCCACTGGTTGAGCACGCCGACGGGTTCCTTCTTCATGTGATGGGAGAGGGAATCCTCCGTCACCACGCATGCGCCGAAGCCGGCAATCAGCCTGTCGATGCCATGGTTGATCTCCGGATCCACGTGATACGGACGGCCGGCGAGCACGATGATGCGCCTGCCCTCTTGCCGCGCGCGGGTGATCATTTCTTCGCCCTTTGTGCGGATATCGTCCATATGCGCCTCATAGGCCTTATATGCGGCGTCGCTCGCCTTTCTGACCTCGCGCAGCGTGACGTCCGGGAAGTGTTTTTTCAAAATGGCGTGCATCTTGCCGGGGAAATGCTTACGGTGGTCGACGCCGACGTAATCGTGAATAAAATCGACGGAGCGCACACGCTGCATATTGGCGGAAATGACCTCCGGATAATAGGCGACGACGGGGCAATTGTAGTGGTTGTCGCCCAGGTGTTCGTCCATGTTGTAGCTCATGCACGGATAGAAAATGGTTTTGACGCCCTGATCGATCAGATGCTCGACGTGGCCGTGGATCAGCTTCGCCGGGAAGCAGACTGTATCGGAGGGGATGGACGTCTGCCCGGCGATATAGATTTTGCGCGTGGAGAAGGGCGAGGCGACGACGTCAAACCCGAGCGAGGAGAAGAAGGTATGCCAGAAGGGGAGCAGCTCGTAGAGGTTGAGCCCCAGCGGCAGGCCGATCTGCCCGCGCGGCGCGTCCGCACGGCGTGTCCGGATCAGCGCGCGCAGCTTCTCCTGCTTGTAGCTGTACAGGTTCAGGCTGTCGGCGGCCTTCGCCCCGGCAACAGGCTTGTCGCAGCGGTTGCCGCTGATGAAGCGGCGTCCCGGGCCGAACGCATTGATCGTCAGGCGGCAGCGGTTTTCGCAGCCGGCGCACCGTGTCTGCGTGACCTGCGGATCAAAACGCTCAAGCGCGTCAAGCGGGATCACGCTGCTTTCGCCCGGATGCAGCGCACGCTGCCCGCGTGCATGGAGCGCCGCGCCGTACGCGCCCATCAGGCCTGCGATGTCCGGACGAATCACGCTGCATTTCAGCTCGTTTTCAAATGCGCGCAGCACGGCGTCGTTGAGGAATGTGCCGCCCTGCACGACGATGTGACGGCCCAGATCCTGCGCGCCGGAACAGCGGATGACCTTGTACAGCGCGTTCTTCACCACGGAGATGGACAGACCGGCGGAGATGTCGCTCACGTCTGCGCCGTCCTTCTGTGCCTGCTTGACGGAGGAATTCATGAAAACCGTGCACCGGGAACCCAGATCGACGGGCTTGCGCGCGGCGAGACCCAGCTGCGCAAAGCTGCCGATGTCATAGCCCAGCGCATTGGCGAATGTCTGCAGGAACGAGCCGCAGCCGGACGAGCAGGCTTCGTTGAGGAAGATGTTGTCGATGACGCCATTATGGATCTTGAAGCATTTGATATCCTGGCCGCCGATGTCGATGATGAAATCGACGTCCGGCATGAAGGCTCTGGCGGCTGTGAAGTGCGCAACGGTTTCGACCAGGCCGAAATCCACGCCGAACGCATTGCGGATCAGCTCCTCGCCATAGCCCGTGACCGCACCTGCGCGCAGGTTCCACTGCGGATGCTCGCGGCGCAGATCCATGAGGAAGCTGCGGACATGCGGTACGGGATCGCCGGAGTTGGACTGATACCGCGTCAGCAGAAGCGCGCCGTCTGCGGAGACGACGACGGATTTGATCGTCGTGGAGCCGGAGTCGATACCCAGATAGACGTCGCCGGAATATGTGTCCGCATCCGCACGGGCTACGCAGGCCTCTGCGTGGCGCTTGCGGAAGCGGGCGAGATCCTCTTCGGATTCAAAGAGCGGCGGTAGCGCATTGTAGCTCTCCGTGCTGTGGAAGGCGTCAATGGCCTCGATGCATTCGCCAAGCAGCACGGGCGTGAGCGCCTGATGAGCCGCGCCGAGCGCGACAAAGTAGAGGGACTGCTCAGGGAGCCGCCCCTTGAGGCCAAGCGCCTCGTCAAAGCAGGCGCGCAGCTCGCTCAGGAAGGTCAGCGGGCCGCCGAGATAGACGACATTGCCCTCGATCGGACGGCCCTGCGCCAAGCCGGCAATGGTCTGGTTGACGACAGCCATGAAGATGGAGCGGGCGACGTCCGCGCGCTTTGCGCCCTGGTTGAGCAGGGGCTGTACGTCCGTCTTGGCGAATACGCCGCAGCGGGAGGCGATGGTGTAGGTGCGTTCAGCCTTTTCGGCCTCCGCATTCATGGCGTCCGGCGTGATGGCCAGCAGCGTGGCCATCTGGTCGATGAACGCGCCCGTGCCGCCTGCGCAGGAACCGTTCATGCGCACCTCAAGAGCCCCCTGCAGGAACAGAATCTTGGCGTCCTCGCCGCCCAGCTCGATGATCACGTCCGTGCCAGGCATCAGCAGGTCGGCCGCGACCTTCGTGGCATAGACCTCCTGCACAAAGGGAATGCGGGCGCCGAGCGCAAGGCCCATGCCGGCGGAGCCGGAAATGCTCAGGCATACGTTCGAGCCGTGCACAATCTGCTCGTCAAGGCGGGAAAGAAGCTCCCGGGTCTTCTGGGTGATCAGTGAAAAATGCCGCTCGTAGCAGGAAAATACGACGTCGTCCTTTTCGTTGAGCACCACGCATTTGATGGTTGTGGAGCCGATATCAAGGCCGATCCGAAGCGCTTTGGTAACCATAGGGACAGTCCTTTCGGAAAAAGAGATAAATGCGCGTTAAGAAATCTTAACATTACTTCTTGTTTTAAATTAATTATATATTGTAAACTAAAAGCGATTTTATATTATAATACAGTCGTCAGGTCTTGGCAAGTTAAAAAACCGTTCAGTCAAAAGAGATGGAAAAGGTAGACAGAGATTTCGCAGAGAATTCATCCACATTTTCCGTTATCCGCTGAACCGACCCGGGAAATCCATGATGCGGCTTGAAGAAAACGCCGTTTTCTGATATAATTTCAGGATGGTTGAATCTGTTCAAATCAGTCTGATCCGGGGGGAATGAGCATGGCAAAGCTTGAGGCATACAGCAAAGCGCTGGATTATTCGTATGCGCCGGGGATTTTCCCGGCGACGGAATGCCTGAAGAATACGCCGGACCGCTGCCTTCGCCTGCTGCTGTCCTCCGCGAGCGAAAGCAGCGCGGGCGCACAGCAGCTTCGCGCCATGGCAGAGCGGCAGGGGATCCGCGTCGAGACTGCCGACCGCGCGCTTGAGCGGATTTCCAAAAAGGAAAACTGCTTTGCCGCCATGGTTTATCGCAAGTGCGAGGGCGTGTTTGACGGCGATGCGCCGCATATCGTACTGGTCAATCCCAGCGACAGCGGCAATCTGGGTACGATCCTGCGCACGGCGCTGGGCTTTGGTCTTGTGAATATCGCGATCATCCGTCCGGCGGTGGACAGCGACGATCCGCGCGTGACGCGGGCATCCATGGGCGCGGCGTTTTCCCTCAACATCCGTCACTTTGATTCGTTTGACGCATACAGGGAAGAATATCCGGACAGGCAGCTGTTTCCGTTCATGCTCACAGGCGCTGTGCCGCTTGATGAGGCGGTCGGCAGGGTCAGCGGTCCGTTTTCCCTCGTCTTTGGCAACGAGGCCAGCGGTCTGCCGGATGTATTCGCATCCTATGGTGTGAGCACGCTGATCCCGCACAGCAGCAGAATAGACTCGTTGAATCTTGCCATTGCGGCGGGCATTGGCATGTATGCGTTTACAGGTAAGCAGGAGGCTTGATATGAAAATTGTTCTGGACGCCATGGGCGGCGATTTTGCGCCCAAGGTCAATGTGGACGGTGCGATTGACGCGCTGCGTGAATTTGACGACGTGGAAATCATCCTCGCAGGCCCGAAGGAGCTTGTGGAGGAGACGATCGGTGGATATGCCGATCAGACGGCGCTTGAAGCTGTGCGCGATCGCCTGACGGTCGTCGATGCGCCGGAGGTGATCAGCACGGAGGAGCATCCGGTGATGGCGCTTCGACGCAAGAAGAATTCTACGTTCTGCGTGGGCATGGATATCGTGCGCCGCAAGGAGGCGCAGGCGTTTGTCTCCGCCGGTTCCACCGGCGCGGTGATGGCCGGTTCCATGTTCAAGATCGGCAGGATCAAGGGAATCGACCGGCCTGCGCTGGCTGCGCCGCTGCCCGTGCCCGGCCGCACGATGCTGCTCGTGGACGCCGGCGCGAATACCGACTGCAAGCCGGAGTGGATCAATCAGTTTGCGATGATGGGCAGCATCTACATGAACCGCGTGATGGGCGTGGAGACGCCGGAGGTTGGCCTCGTCAATATCGGCGTGGAGGCGGCCAAGGGCAACGAGCAGTCCCAGCAGGCGTATGCGCTGATGGAAAAGCAGAGCGTGTACAGGTTCATCGGCAATATCGAAGCGCGCGATACGCTTTCCGGCGGCTGCGACGTGCTGGCTGCGGATGGCTTTGTGGGCAACGTCGTGCTCAAGAACACGGAGGGCGTCATTTCCGAGCTCTTCAAGCTGCTCAAGGGCGGCCTGATGTCATCAGCCAAGGGAAAGCTTGCCGCGCTGCTGGCCAAGGATACGTTCCGCCAGCTCAAGCGCAGCTTCGATTCTACCGAGGTTGGCGGCGTGCCGCTGCTGGGCGTGGAAGGCGCGGTCATCAAAGCGCACGGCAATTCCAATGCACGCGCGATTTTCTGCGCTATCCGTCAGGCGCGCACGGTTGTCAGGACCGGCGTTGTGGATCTGATCCGCGAGGGCATAGCAAAGCTTGAACCCGCAGAGGAAAACGCTGCGGAGTAACCATACCGACGGGCGGCGCGCCGCCCACAAGCATGAAGGAGGAACATAGCGATGATGGAAAAAGTGATTGCCATGGTAGCGGAGCAGCTGGGTGTGCCGGCTGCGCAGATCAAGCCGGAGAGCCTGCTCAAGGAGGATCTCAAGGCGGACAGCGCGTCGATCATGATGCTGGTCATGGACGTTGAGGCGGAGTTTGGCATCGAAGTCGAGGACGACGCCATTGAGATGGTCAGGACCGTCGCGGATATGGCAAACTATATCGAAAAGAAGATGTAATGCGGATCAGCCGCTCGGCCGGACATGCCGGGCGGCCGCTTCCATTGCGATGACGGAAACCACATGGAACGCGCGCGGGACGTCCGTCCGGCGTGTGCGTGTGGAATGCCTGCGTTCGTCTATTTCGCTTCGTGCGGCTGCATGCACGAAGCGAAATGGACGGGCTGCCTGAAAGGAAAAATCAATGAATTACGCAATGCTTGAAAAGGCGATCGGCCATACGTTTGCCGATCCTGCGCTTATCGATCTGGCGATGACGCATCCGTCCTATGCGCTTCAGCATAAGTGCAGGGACAATCAGCGCCTGGAGTTTCTGGGCGACGCGGTGCTGGAAATCTGCGTCAGCCGCGTGCTGTATCACAAGTTTCCCAAGCTTAAGGAAGGGCAGCTGACGCGAAGGCGCGCGGCGCTGGTGTGCGAGGCGAACCTGGCAGAGGCGGCCAGGCGCTTTTCTCTGGGCCGGTTCCTCAAGCTTGACCGCGGGGAGGAACTCGTCGGAGGCAGAGAGAACCCCTCGATCCTCGCCGATACGATGGAGGCGGTGATTGCGGCTGTATATCTGGACGCCGGCATGGAGAAAGCCGCCGCGCTGATTGACCTGGCGATGGGCGATTACGAGCCGGACGTCAAGAGCGAGCGCGACGCCAAGTCTGCCCTGCAGGAGTATCTGCAGTCCCTGGGTGAGGAGACGCCCAGCTACGAGATCATCGCGCAGGACGGCCCGCCCCATGCCCGCGTGTTTACGGCGCGCGTGCTCCGGGCGGACGGCACGGAGCTGGGCCGCGGCCAGGGTGCGCGCAAGCAGCGGGCAGAAGAGGCCGCCGCGCAGATGGCGATGAGCAGCTTCGGCCGCTGACGCACGGGGACACAGGAGGACAGGCCCCGCGGGGCCGGGAAAGGAGTCGCGTGCTTTGCGGCTGAAGAGACTGGAAATATACGGCTTTAAGTCGTTTGCAGACAGGACGGTCGTTGTCTTTGACGAGGGCATCACGGGCATTGTCGGCCCGAACGGCAGCGGCAAATCCAATCTGTCGGACGCTGTCAGATGGGTGCTGGGCGAGCAGAGCGCCAAGGCCCTGCGCGGCGGCAGGATGGAAGACGTCATTTTCAACGGTACCGAAAAGAGAAAGCGCCTTGGATACTGCGAGGTATCCCTCGTCTTTGACAATGAGGATCACGCGCTGCCGGTGGATTTCACCGAGGTGATGATCACAAGGCGCGTGTACAGGAGCGGCGAGGGCGAGTACTACATCAACAAAGCGTCCTGCCGTCTCAGGGATATCATCGAGCTGTTCAGGGATACGGGCGTCGGCAAGGAAGGCTATTCCATCATCGGTCAGGGCAGGATCGGCGAGATTCTGTCCCAGAAGAGCGAGGACAGGCGCGGCATCTTTGAAGAGGCGGCTGGTATCGTCAAATACCGCACGCGCAAGGAGGAGAGCGAGAAGCGCCTTGCCAACATGCGCGACAATCTCTCCCGCGTGGAGGATATCATTGCGGAGCTGGAGAGCCAGCTGGAGCCGCTGGCGAAGGCCAGCGAGACGGCGAGGCATTACCTCGCGCTGCGCGACGAGCTGCGCGTGCTGGAATGCTCGTCCTTCGTCCTGCGCAGCGACCGCGCGAAGGAGCGTATCGAGGACGCGGAAGCGATGCTTGCTGGGCTCAGGGATGCGATTGAGCAGGAGGAACGCCGCACGGGCGAACTGACCGCCGCGCGCGATACGGCGAACGCCGCCGCGCAGGCGCTTGAGGACGAGGTGTCCGCCGCGCACGAGACCGTGCTTGACCTCACGCGAGAAAAAGAGGCGCGCGAGGGTGAGCTGGGCATGCTCCGCGCTGAGATCGCGCGGATGGAGAAGGACGTGCTCAGCCTCGGCCAGGAAGAGGATATGCTCCTTACGCGCAGCAAGGCGCTGGAAGCGGAGATAGAGCAAAACGGTGCGGATACGGCCGCCTCGCGCAGCCGTATCGCTGCGCTGCAGCGCGAGCTGTACGCGAAGGAAGAGGCGCTTGCCGCCGCGCAGGAAGAGGCGCGGGAGGCCGAGGAAGCGCTTGAAGCACACAAGAGCGCGATCATCGATGCGATGAACCGCCTGAGCGACGTGCGCACCAGCGAGGCGCGCCTGTCCACGATGCGCAAGGAGCTTGAGCGCCGGGGCGCGGAGGCGGATGCGCAGCGCGAGGAGCTGGCCATCCTGGCACAGCGCCTTCAGGAGCAGCTTGACGAGGCCCGGGAGGAGCTTGAGCAGGCACAGAAGGCCGAGGCGGAGCTGGCTGAAGCGGAGCGCGGCATCGAGCAGGAATCGCAGGAGGCTGCGCAGAAGATTGCGCGCATCCAGCAGGCCATCAGCGATGTGAACGGGCAGAAGCAGGCGGCCGCCAGCCGTCTGCGTGTGCTGCGCGAGATGGAGCGCGACTATGCCGGTTATCATGAGGCGGTCAAGAAGGTGCTGCTGCATGCGCGCGGTCATCAGGGCGTGCGCGGCGTCGTCGCGTCCCTGATGCACGTGCCAAAGGAACTGGAGCGCGCGGTGGAGGCCGTGCTGGGCGGTGCGCTGCAGCATGTCGTCACGGCGGATGAATACGTGGCGCGCGATATGATCGCCTACCTGAGAAACAACAAGATCGGCCGCGCGACCTTCCTGCCCATGACGACCATCAGCGGCAGAACGCTGAGCGCGCAGGAGCGCCAGCTTTTGTCCATGCCGGGCTGCGTCGGCCTTGCCAGCGAGCTGGTGGGCTTTGATGAGCAGTACCGCGGCATCGTGGAAAACCTGCTGGGCAGGACCGTGATCGCCGAGAATCTGGACGCAGGCATCGAGATCATGCGAAGAGGCCGCCATGCTTTTCGCCTGGTGACGCTTGAGGGCGACGTCATGCACTCCGGCGGCTCGATGACGGGCGGCAGCGCAGCGTCGCGCATGACCAGCCTGCTTTCGCGCGAGCGCGAGATCAAGGAGCATGAGGCGCTGCTTGAAAAGCTGGATGCGCAGCTTGCCGACTATGAAGCCCGGCTTGAAAAGGGCGAGGCTTACCGCGCGGCGATCAAGCAGAAGCGTGCCGCCGCGTTTGAAGAGCTGCACCAGGTGCAGATCGACGTATCCATCGCCAGCGAGCGCGTGAGAACGATCACGACGCAGTGCGAGGGGCATGCGCAGCAGGAGGAGCGCTGCGAGCTGCTCCGTGCGCAGATCAGGGAAAATCTTTCACAGATTGACAGCCAGCTTGCCGGCGCGCGCAGCACGCAGGCGGGCGAAGAGCGCACAAGCGATGAAATGAACCGCCGCACCGGCGAACTGAGCGACGCCGTCTACGACAAGCGTGAGGCGCTGGACAGCCTGCGCGAGGAGATGCAGAATGTCCGCCTGAGCCTCACCGCCGGCGAACGCGATCTGACGGCGCTGATGGCGGACGGCGTGCGCATGCGCCGGGAGCTGGAGGAGATCGCCGCCAGGCTCGGACAGGCGCACGAGAACAGGGAGAAGCTGATTCTGGAGCATCAGAGCGCAACACAGCAGCTGGCTGCGGATATGCAGGCCCAGTCGCTGTGCGCCCAAAGGCTTGAAACGGCGCAGCATACGCTTGCCGAAAAGCAGGCGCAGCGCAGCGACGCGAGCGAAAAGGTGCGTGCGCTCACGCAGGAGATCGATGCGCTCCGGGAGACGCTTTCCGCCGATCAGGAGAAGCATCACAAGGCGGAGATGGTGCTCTCGCGCACGCAGGCGGAGCTTACGCAGATGCAGCAGCGCATCTGGGACGAATACGAGTTGACGTATGCGGGCGCAAAGGATTATTTCAGCGATACGTTTGAGCTGGCCGCCGGGGACAGGCGCATCGGAGAAATCCGGCGCGAGATCCGCGCGATGGGTCCGGTCAACGTCACGGCGGTGGAGGATTACCGTGCCTGCCGCGAGCGGTATGACGATCTGAGCAGCCAGAGGAACGATCTGCTTAAGGCGCAGGAGGATCTGCAGGGCATTATCGCCAAGCTTCAGCGCCAGATGGAGCAGCAGTTCATGGAGAATTTTGCGCTGATGCAGAAGTATTTCTCCGAGACGTTCAGTAAGCTCTTCGGCGGCGGCCATGCGAATCTCAGGCTGCTTGACGAAAGCGATGTGCTGGGCTGCGGCATTGAGATTGAGGCGCAGCCGCCGGGCAAGAAGCTGCAGCTGCTCTCCCTGCTTTCCGGCGGAGAGCGCGCGCTGACGGCGATTGCCATTCTCTTTGCGATGCTCAGGCTCAAGCCTACGCCGTTCTGCTTCCTTGACGAGATCGAGGCGGCGCTTGACGACGGCAACATCTCGACCTTTGCGGATTATCTGAGGGACTTCTCAAGGGATACGCAGTTTGTCGTTGTCACGCACAGAAAGGGCACCATGGAGCGCTGCGACGGCCTGTACGGCGTAGCGATGGAAGAAAAGGGCGTGTCCAGCATGCTCAGCGTCGAGCTCAAGGATGTGGGCGAGGACGCGATGGAATAACCGGCGCAAGCGTGAGCCGGCATACAGAAAGGGGATATGACCATGGCATTCTTTGGCTTTGGCAAGAAGAAAGAAGAAACCAGGCAGGAGCAGGAGAGCCTGCATCAGTCCGCGCCCGGAGCGGCGGAAACGGCGCAGCCCGCGGAGGATGAGCAGAAGAAGGGCATTTTTTCCCGCCTGTGGCAGGGCCTTTCCAAGACGAGAACCAACGTAGCCGGCCGTGTGGACGAGCTGATTGAGGCGACGGAGGACATCGACGAGGATTTCTACGAGGACCTTGTGGACATCCTGATCATGAGCGATATGGGTGTGCGCACGAGCGACAAGGTGATCGCGGAGCTCAGGCGCCGTATTGAGCAGCAGCGCATCACGGACGCCCGAAAGGCGAGGGAGATTCTCAAGCAGATCCTCAAGGAGATCATGACCATGGAGCGCAAGCCGCTCAGATGGCCGATGATCATGATGGTTGTGGGCGTCAACGGCGTGGGCAAGACGACCACCATCGGCAAGCTGGCGATGCGCTTCAATGACGCGCGTCATTCCGTCGTTCTGGCTGCTGCGGATACCTTCCGCGCTGCCGCCGCCGATCAGCTGCAGATCTGGTCCGAGCGCGCGCAGGTGCCGATTGTGCGCCACAGCGAGGGCGCAGACCCGGCTGCCGTCGTGTTTGATGGCATTCAGAAGGCGAAGGCCTCCGAGGCGGATCTGCTGATCGTCGATACGGCCGGACGCCTGCACAACAAGAAGAACCTGATGGAGGAGCTTCGCAAAATCTCCCGCATCGTGAGCCGCGAATACGCGGACGCTGAGGTGCGCACGCTGCTGGTGATTGACGCGACCACCGGACAGAACGGCCTGAATCAGGCGAGGGAGTTTTCCGAGGTGGCAGATGTGACCGGCATCGTGCTCACCAAGCTCGACGGAACGGCCAAGGGCGGCATTGCCGTGGCGATCATGGACGAGCTCAAGCTGCCGGTGATGTATATCGGCGTGGGCGAGGGCATTGAGGATCTGCAGGCGTTTGACGCGGAAGCGTTTGTCGATGCGATTTTCTGATCTTCACGCTGATGGAACCGCTGGATCAAAGGAGTGTGCTGCATGCGGACTTTGAAGAGATTTCTGAGCTTTCTCGCCTCGCGCATGTTTTTTCTGACGATCATCAGTGCGCTGCTGATCATGGCGTTCTATCTGGCGATGAACACGGCCAATATCTGGGTGCTGATTGACGACGGCCTGGGTGCGCGTGCCGCAGCCGTACTGACGGGCGAGACGCAGACGGAGCTGACGAAGTACTTCAAGCAGGAGTTCATCAGCCAGGATCCGGTGCTTCAGGTGGGCAGGAGCGATGTTTCGCCGTACATGGATTATGAGATCCGCGGCTTTGATCACCGCGTTCGGATGGTTTCCGTCTGGTCCTGGCCGTGGGAGGACGTGGCCAGGGCGGAGGTTATCGAAAGCATTCCGGCGATAGACGGCACGATCAAGTCCTCACGACGGGAGGCAGCGCTGGCTGCCGGCGGCGAGGAGAGGCTGTCTCCGCCATCCTGGGCTACTTCGCGCTATCGCGTGACGCTCACCAGAACGGGCGGCCGATGGATGATCGCCAATTTGCAGCTGATTGAACAGATTGAAGAAGAATAAGCGACATGACAAACCGGAATTATGTTTTTTCGGCGGAGTTTCTTCGGCGGGGGGCGATGCTCGCGCCGATGGCCGGCGTGACGGATATGCCGTTTCGCGTACTCTGCCATGAGATGGGCTGCCCGATGGCGGTCAGCGAGATGGTCAGCGCCAAGGGATATGTTCTTTCTCCGAAGGGAAACCGGGCGCAGCGCGAACTGCTGGCTGTGGACCCGCGCGAGGAAGGCGCGGTCGCGCTGCAGATTTTCGGGCATGAGCCGGAGATCATGGCACAGGCCGCGCATGAGCTGACGCTGGATCACCGCTTTGCCATGCTGGACATCAACATGGGCTGCCCTGTGCCCAAAATCGTCGGAAACGGTGAGGGAAGCGCGCTGATGAAGAATCCCGATCTGGCGGCGGCGATCGTGCGCGAGGTGGCTGCGGCGTCTCATGTGCCGGTGACGGTCAAGATGCGCCTGGGGTTTGAAGCCGGCAGCGAGGCGTATCTGGCGCTTGCTCCGCTTGTGGAGCAGGCCGGTGCAAAGATGATCACGCTGCATGCGCGCACGCGCAGCCAGTTTTATGAAGGGAAAGCCGACTGGGAGGCGATCCGCAGGGTGAAGGAACGGGTTTCTATTCCTGTCGTGGGCAATGGAGACGTGGCCTGCTGGCAGGATGCGCTGCGCATGATGGAGACGACGGGCTGTGACGGCGTGGCTGTCGGCCGCGCTGCGCAGGGCAATCCATGGATATTTGAGCAGATCCGGGACGGACTGGCAGGAAAGGCTGTCCGAGAGATTCCGCCGCAGGAGAAGCTCACTGTCCTTCTGCGCCATGCGTCCATGCTCAGCGCGCTCAAGGGAGAGACGGTCGCCGTGCGCGAGATGCGGCGGCATATCGTCTGCTATGTGCGCGGCATGCGAGACGCGGCAAAAATCCGTACGAAAGTAAATTCAATCTTGACGATGAATGCGTTGAGCGAAGAGTTGACAGCATTCATGCTTTCAAGAGAATAAAACATGGCCGCTTCCCGGGTGATGGGAGGCGGTCATGTTATTTGCTTGCCGGATCAGTTCGCACGTCGGCAGTAGTTTTGCAGGCTGATTTCGATGCTGGCCATCAGGAAGAGCATAACGACAACCTGAAATCCGAGTGCGATACCGCCAAGGATGACGAGCGTCACGACGTCTTTGGCTGGAATGCACAGGATGAAGAGCAGAGAGGCGACAATCATTAAAATGCCGCCGAGCATGTAGCGCAGATGCATGATGCGCTGCGCGTACTGCCAGGCTCCCTTAGAGGAAAGGGACAAGGCGGAACGATAGCCGCCTCTGCTGCCGATTGTGGTATGCTTCTGTCGGACAGACAGAAGCATGTAACCTGGAAGAAGCAGCAGCAGGATACAGATTAAAGCAGTGACAGCAGACATGATAATACCTCCAGATCGATGTTTTTGTTTATGTTATCTATCTGCTGTCTATGATCGTCAAGACGGATTAACGCTAAGTAACTGACAAGAAAAACTTAATAATATAAAGTAATTTTATAAATAAATACGTATAAAAACATCTTTATATTCATCTGGAAAGAAACATAGCGCATGGACTTGGCATGTCTTACATTGCGGCAGAAGCCATGTTCAGCAGTGTTGTAAACAGGCTCAAACGCAGCATATTCTGATTACGCTGAAGCGTATGACTCTGAAAGACGGAAATCATGGAGAAAAGCGCACCGATAATGGCGCCGGGAAGCAGCCATAGCAGCACGTCTGCATCGGGCAGCTGCAGCCTCAGACGAATGAGTATAGTAACGAGTTTGCCTGCCATGGAGAAGAGCGTAATGGTCAGCGCCGCGATGGAGGATTCATCGTCTTCTGCATCAAAGAGCAGAAAGTAAGCCGTCAGGGTGAGCAGCTCCGCGCTGAAGGAAAGAAAAGAGGCAAACAGGCCGACGACGAGCGCCACAGGCAGAGAGGCCAGGCGTGTAACAGACAGCTGCTGAAGCGTCCTTGACAGCGTCTGAAAGTAGACGGCAGGCAGCGCTATGAGGGCGAAGAGCAGCGCATTCTGCAAAAACACGGCGGACGGGCGCGCAAGCACGGAGAGGAACCGGGATGAGATCAGATCACCCAGCACGCCGCCGATTGCCGCGCCTGCTGCGAGCAGAATCAGCTCGTCCTGATGCAGTGGAAGCGGCTGGCTGAGCGCAAAGAAGGCGCTGACCAACGCCGCACAGAGCGTCGCCATGGTGCAAAGCAGGGCGATGGAGGTCTGGGAAAGCGGCGATACGGCGTCGAGCATGGGTCTTAACAGCGTCGTGGCGCCAATCCCGGAGGAAAGACCGAAAAATGCGCTCACAGCGCTGAGAATCAGATAGATCATGGCTGTTTCGCCGCTTTCCACAGCACAGCGGAAGAACCGAGCGCGTCTTCAATGCGCAGCAGACGATTGTATTTGCACACGCGCTCGCTGCGGCAAGGCGCGCCTGTTTTGATCTGTCCTGCGTTGAGTGCGACAGCGAGGTCTGCGATGGCGGTATCCTCGCTTTCTCCCGAACGATGGGAGATGATCGTGCGGTATCCGCTTTTCTGTGCCATCTGCTGCGCGCGGATGGTTTGCGTGAGCGTGCCAATCTGATTGGGCTTGAGGAGAATTGCATTTGCGCAGCCCATCCGGACGCCTTTGTCAAGCCGCCGTGTGTGGGTCACAAACAGATCGTCGCCGACCAGCTGGCAGCTATCGCCCAGCGCTTTTGTCAGCGTCTGCCAGGCCGGCCAGTCCTCCTCGCCGAGCGGGTCTTCGATCGAGCGGATCGGATATTTGCTGCACAGCGATTGCCAGTGTCCGATCAGCGCATCAGCGGTGAATTCACGTCCGCATTTGGGCATGATATAGCCGCTGCGCTGCTTCCATTCGCTTGCAGCAGCGTCCAGCGCAAGCGTAATGTCCGTTCCAGGCGCATAGCCGGCGCGCGTGACAGCTTCCAGAATCAGCTCAATCGCCTGCGTCTCCTCACTGATTTCCGGTGCAAAACCTCCCTCGTCGCCCACGGAGGTGGAAAGGCCGCGCTTTTTCAGCAGCGCGCCCAGCGCATGATAGATCTCTGTGCCCATGCGCAGCGCGGCACGGAAGCTGTCTGCGCCTGATGGGATGATCATGAATTCCTGAATGTCCAGCCCGTTTGCAGCATGAGCGCCGCCGTTGAGGATGTTCATCATCGGCATGGGCAGCGTTACGGCCTGCGCGCCGCCCAGAAAGCGATACAGCGCGATATGCTGCGCGCTGGCTGCCGCCTTTGCACAGCAGAGAGAGACGGCCAGCGCGGCGTTTGCGCCGAGCACGGACATGTTGTCCGTTCCATCCAGGGCGATGATCGCCTGGTCGACCGCCCATGGGTCGGCAGCGTCCATGCCGCGCAGCGCCTTGTCAATCAGCGTGGATACGTTCTTGCAGGCCCTCCGCACGCCTTTTCCGCCAAAGAGCTGCATGTCGTTGTCTCGCAGTTCCAGCGCCTCGAATCTGCCTGTGGATGCGCCGCTGGGTGAAATGGCGGTGCAGGTGACGCCGCACGCAAGGCGTACCTCGGCCTCGACAGTCGGGTTTCCGCGTGAGTCCAGCACCTCTCTGCCCAGTATGCTGACGATTTCGGTGTCATTCATCGTTCTGCCTCCTGCATTTTCTTTTCACGCAGGATACCCCGGACGGACGTGGGATATGCGCGGATGGACTGCACGGCGCTTCGGATATACAGGAAGCGGAACCGGCCGTATGCCGGTTCCGCTGTATAAGGCAGGGAGGGTTTAGGAAGAAACGAAAGATCAGAACTTGAGGAACCAGGTGGAAATGTATCCGGTAACGCCGTCAATTTCCGTCTTGGTCCAGTCGACGCCCTTGTCAAGCACGTCGATCTTCGTGCCGACCGAAATGGTCCGGATGACAGAAGCGTTCAGGCTTGCTGCGCTGCGGAAGTTGACATAGCTGTTGCCGTTGGGGTTGTAGACCGTCGCTGTGCCGGAGGCGATCTCATCGCCGACCTTCAGGTATTTGGCCATCATGTAGCCGGTCTTTCCGTCGACCTTGACCTTGTACCAGCCGTCGAGCTTCTTGAGCAGCGTCACGGTCGTGCCGTTGCGGTAGTAGCCCAGGGATTCGCTGGCGGTGGACGGCTCGCTGCGCAGGAAGAGCACCTGCGTGTCAAGCGGATTGCTGACAACGGCGGAACCGATAGCGGAACCGGTGCTGCCGGAGGACGGCTTGCTGCTGCTCAGCCACTGAGCGGACATGTAGCCGGTCTTTCCGTCGACCTTTACTTTGCTCCAGATACCGTCGCTGGAGAGCACAGTCACCTTCGTGCCGCGCGGATAGGAGCCAAGGATATCGCCGTTCGGCGCACTGCGCAGGTTCAGGCCGCGGGTGTTGGTATTCACGTAGCGGGTGTAGCTGGCCGCGTCTTCGCTGCCCAGGTACTGCGCATACATGTAGCCCTTCTGTCCGCCGACCTCAACGTAAGCCCAATTGCCGTCGAAACCAAGGATTTCTACCTCGGTGCCCCAGCCATACTTGCCCAGAATATCGGATTCGGTGGTGGCGCCGGCGCGCAGGTTCAGCGTGCCGGCAGTGATGACGCGGGTTTCGTTCTCCGCGTTTGCGGTGAAGGGAACCGCCATCGCCAGGCAAAGCATCGCGGCGTACGCCGCCTTCTTGTTGTTATTGTACATGTGGGATTCCTCCTTTGTCGTTGGAAGGCGCTTTGGCGGCCGCTCCTCAGCGTCTTCTGCACAATTGACGAAAGCAGGTCGAACATTATTGCAACATAATCATTGCCAACATCTGGAAGAGAGAAAATACAGTAGAAAAAACAAAGAATATAAAGAAAAACAGCCGCATCTACCTCTTGCGGCTGTCTGAATGGAAGAATGTGTCAGAGACTGCATGAATCGTCCGGCGGCTCAAAGGCAAACACGGGCGCATGCTGTAGAGTGACGGTTTCGCCTGAAACAGGATGAATAAAGGAAAGGGATACGGCTGCCAGCTGATGATAGGAGAGATGGAGCGCCTGAGAAAGCTGCTGTGATTCGGGCGTATGATACCGCATATCGCCCAGCAGCGGGCAGCCAATGTGCGCCATGTGCACGCGAAGCTGGTGGGTTCGCCCGGTCATCGGTGAGAGAGAAAGCAGCGAGGTACATGCGCCCCCGGGAAGGGCGAGCGTATGCAGCGTTTCGTACCGGCTGACGGCGCGCTGGCCTGCCGGGGTGACGATGCGCGTGAAGCTGTCAGGGTGCTCCCGCGCGATGGGCGCGTCCACAACGCCGGAACGGGGCGCGGGCACACCGCATACCCAAGCCTGATACGCCTTGACGAAGGAGCCTCTCTGCATCTGATCCTGCAGATGCGCTTGTACATAAGGATACTTGGCGAAGAGGACGATGCCGGTCGTCTCGGCGTCCAGCCTGTGAACGGGATGGGCAGGGCGGCCAAGATAGGCGCTTACGCGTCCTTCCAGCGTGTCGCTTCCCCGCGGAGCGGAAGGAGAGGGGTGGCACTGAAGCAGCGCAGGCTTGTGCACGGCCAGAAAGGCGTCATCCTCAAAGACGATCTCGGGCAGCAGAACCGGTACGTCGCCTGTCTCCGATGCTGCTGCGTATTCCTCAAGATCCACGCGGACAATCATACCGGCGGAAACCCGCTGGTTGGAAAAAAAGGGCGCGTCATCGACTGTGACGCCGCCCCTGGCTTTTGCGTTTCTCGCTTCGCGCCCGGAGAGATGCATGGCCCCGCGCAGAATCTGCTGCAGCGTCATACCTGCCTCGTCGGGCGTGACGATGTGTGTGATGCGCATGGATCAAAGAACCTTGCTCAGGAAGTCCTTGGTGCGCGGATTCTGCGGATTGTCAAACAGGTCATGCGGATGTCCCTGCTCGCAGATAACGCCGCCGTCCATAAAGAGCACGCGATTGCAGACCTCGCGCGCGAAGCCCATCTCGTGGGTGACGATCACGCAGGTCATGTTGTTGCGTGCAAGATCCTTGATGACCTCGAGCACCTCGCCGACCATTTCAGGGTCAAGCGCGGAGGTCGGCTCGTCAAAGAGCATGACTTCCGGCTCCATCGCCAGCGCGCGCACGATTGCAAGGCGCTGCTTCTGTCCGCCGGAGAGGCGGGAGGGCTTGTTGTCGCGCTTGTCAAGCAGGCCGACGCGGTCAAGCAGCGACTCTGCCTTGGCGACGGCCTCATCCTTGCTCATCTTGCCCAGCAGCACAGGCGCAAGCGTGATGTTGTCGATGACGGACATGTGCGGGAAGATATTGAAATGCTGGAAGACCATACCCATCTTCTGGCGGTGTCTGTCGATGTTCAGCGACTTGTCTGCAATGTCCACGCCGTTGAACCAGATGTGGCCGCTGGTCGCCTCCTCCAGGCGGTTGAGGCAGCGCAGGAATGTGGACTTGCCGGAGCCGGAGGGACCGATCAGCGAGACGACCTCGCCCTTGTGAATGGTTTCGGTGATGCCGGCAAGCACCTTGAGGGAGCCGAAATCCTTGTGCAGATCCTCAACACGGATCAGCTCGGGGGCGCTTTTGTAATCAAAGAGATTCTTCGCAGGATTCATAATCAGTCGCCCTCCTTCAGCTTCTTTTCAAGCAGCGCGACGAGCTTGCTCATGGCAAAAGTCACGACAAAATAGATCACGCCGATGATGATCAGCGGCTCGATGACCAGATACGTCTTGCCGGAAATCGTCTGATACTGCGTCATCAGATCGCCGACGTAGAACGTGGAGGCCAGAGAGGTCTCCTTGGTGATGGCGACGAACTCGTTGCACATCGCGGGCAGCACGTTCTTGAACGCCTGCGGCAGGATGATGCGCATCATCGTCTGTCCGGCGGAAAGGCCCAGGGAACGCGCAGCCTCCGTCTGGCCGCGGTCGATGGACTGGATACCGGAGCGGAAGATTTCGGACATGTACGCGCCGGAGTTGATGATCAGCGCGACGGCAATGCAGGAAAACTTGCTCAGCTTGAGCGCAGGAAGGATATCCGGCAGCAGAAAATAGAAGAAATACAGCTGAAGCAGCAGCGGCGTATCGCGGATAATCTCGGTATAGACAGCGGCGATACCCTTGAGTATCTTCGACTTGGACAGGCGCATGATGGCGACGATTGCGCCGATGATGCAGCCCACGGCCACGGACACGAGCGCCAGCAGCAGCGTGGTGCCCAGGCCGTTGACAAAGTTCATGCCGTACTTGACAAGAAGCTTTTCGATGTTGGCGAGCAATGGACGTTCCTCCTTGAACAGAATTACAGGGTTTCCACGCGTTTCATGGCTTCAAAGACCATGTCCTGCGTGACGGGGTAGGGAATATGCGCCATGTCCGGGCCGGTTGTGGCCTCGATCAGGCAGCTTTCAAGCGCATTGCGATCAAGCGGCACGCGCATCTGCGCAAGCGAGACCGGAACGCCGAGGGAAGAGAGGAAGCTGTGCAGGCCGCGCGCCTTTTCCTCCTGCTGGTCCAGCGCCAGCTGTACCAGCGCTCCGTAGGCGACCAGATCGCCATGCAGATACTCGCGTTCCACATGCTCAAAGTGCTGAAGGCCATAGCAGACGGCATGCGCCAGCGCGCAGTTGTAATCGTCGTTGGCCATCAGCGACACCAGACCGGCAGAGACGATGATGCTGCGCGCGCAGATTTCCATCGCCGGTCCTGCTTCGCCGCGCATGACCTCGTCAAGCGCCGCGCGCCCGTGCTGGATAATGGGATCGTAGCAGGTGGAGGAGAGCGCCAGCGCGATGGAGGACATGTGATCCAGCCCTTCGCCAAGCGTATCGCCGCGCGCGGAAAATGTGCTTTCCAGATGCTTGGCCAGCGTGTCGCCCATCCCGGCTCTGAAGTATTTGGCAGGCGCGTCTGCTGCAATCTGCAGATCGACGAGCGTCAGCGCAGGCGGAGCATCGTAAAAGAGAAAGCGGTCAAACGGTCCGTCATCCCGGTAGACGACGGACAGGGCGGTAATCGGCGCACAGTTGGAGACAAGCGTCGGCAGGCTGACAAGCGGCAGCTTCAGCAGGTTCGCTGTTCCTTTCGCCGTATCGATCGCTTTGCCGCCGCCCATGCCGACGATAAAATCCGGCGACAGCGGAGCAGCTTTCTCTGCCAGTGTTTCCATCGCGCGCATGGTGCATGCGCCGCCGAAAGGAAGCGCTGCGAGCATGCGCATGCCTGTGCCGTTGAGGGCGGACGTCAGCGCAGGAAGCCCCTTGCGCATGGCGGTTTCGCCGCCGACGACGACAAAGGTGCTGCCCAGATTGGCGCAGAGCCGGGGAAACTGGATATAAACGCCCCTGCCGAAGCAGAATTTCGGCAGGGTGACAAGATCAGTCAGATACATAGGATCACTTCAGCAGCTGAGGGATTCTGGCCAGCCTGTCAAGCGCTTCGTACAGCGTCTCCTCGCTGCGGGCAAAGTGCAGGCGGATCAGGTGGTTGACGTCCTCGCGGAAGAAGCTGGAACCCGGGACGGCGGCGACGCCGACGTTGCGGATCATCCATTCGCAGAACTCCATATCGCTTTTTCCGCTGAACATCATGCCCGGCTTCTGGAAGTCGCTGATGTCCACCATCACAAAGTAGGAACCCTGCGGAATGGTATGCTTGAGACCGATGCGGTCAAGACCGTCAAGGAAGATCTGGCGCTTCTTCGTATAAAGCTCTGTCACTTCATCGTAATAGCTCTGCGGGAACTCAAGGCCGACGACAGCGGCCTCCTGCAGCGGAGACGCGGCGCCGACGGTCAGGAAATCATGCACCTTCTTGGCGTTCTCAATCACATAGGCAGGACCGATCAGATAGCCGAGGCGCCAGCCAGTGATGGAATAGGTCTTGGAAAGAGAAGAACAGCAGATCACATGGTCGGCAATCTCAGGCAGAGAACCGGCATACACATGCTGGTAAGGCGCAAAGACGATGTGCTCATACACCTCGTCGGTGATCATATATGCGTCGTACTGTTTGCACAGACCGCCGATGAAGAGCAGCTCTTCCTTTGTAAAGACCTTGCCGCAGGGATTGGACGGATTGCAGACGATGATGGCCTTGGGGTGCTGATCGCGGAAAGCAGCCGTCAGCGCATCGCGGTCAAAGTCAAACGTCGGCGGAACAAGCGGAATAAAGATCGGATCTGCACCGGAGAGAATGGCGTCGGCGCTGTAGTTCTCATAGAACGGGGAAAAGACGATGACCTTGTCGCCCGGATTGCAGACGGTCATCATCGCGCTCATCATGGCCTCGGTGCCGCCGCAGGTGACCAGGATCTCGGTTTCCGGATTGATTTCCCGGCCGTAAGCCTTGCCCTGCTTGCGGGCAAGCGCCTGGCGGAAGTTCTCTGCGCCGAATGTAATGGGGTACTGATGCGGCCCCTCGTCCGCAACCTCGCGAAGCCTGTCGGTGATGGCTTTGGGCGGCGGAAAATCCGGGAAGCCCTGGGAAAGATTGATTGCGCCGACTTCATCGCTGATGCGGGTCATGCGGCGGATGACGGAATCGGTGAACGTCTGAACGCGGTGGCTCAGCTTGGGCATAAATATTCACACCTTTCGGATATCTGACAGAGAATATACGCGTTGTCTATCAAAACGCAATGCAGATATTCTAGCACAATATGAAGAAAGACACAACTCTAAAATTCAGTTTTTTCCTGAAAAATAAAAGAAAAACGAAAATACCTGAGCAATTAAACATGTTTATGCAGTATATGCACTTGACATATGCAAAACAAGAATGTAAAATAAGGCCTATCCTTCATTCGGGCAGACGCCTGATGATGAATACAGCAAGGAGGAATATTCCTATGAAGAAGCTTTTTGCGCTCGTGCTCGCGATTGCGATGATGATGACCTGCTCCATGGCCATGGCGGACCGCCTGGCGGACATCCAGGCCGCCGGCAAGCTGGTCGTTGCTACCAGCCCGGACTGGCCGCCGTATGAGTACATCGACGACGAGGGCAATGTCACCGGTACCGACGTGCTGATGGTCAAGTGGATGGCTGAGCAGCTTGGCGTCGAGCTGGAGATTCAGCAGATGGCGTTTGACGCCTGCCTCGCCGCTGTTGGCCAGGGCGCTGTTGACCTGTGCGTTGCCGGCCTCACCTACGATGAGGAGCGCACCAACGCGATGGATCTCACCGGCGTTTACTGGAACGAGGGCGATCAGGGCCTGCTCGTCAAGAAGGGCGAGGGCGTCAAGCTCACCGCTCCGGAATCCTTTGACGGCCTGAAGGTCGCCGCGCAGAACGGCACCAATCAGCAGATCATGGTCGAAGAGCAGCTCACCGGCGCGACCCTCGAGCTGATCACCAAGATCCCGGACGGCGTCAACATGGTAAAGGCTGGCCGCGTGGATGCGCTGGCTGTGCCGAAGACCGTGTACGACAGCATTCTGGCGGAGAACGACGATCTGGAGATCGCCGAGTTTGCGTTCGACTTTGAGGGCGGCAACTACATCGCCAGCGTCAAGGGCGAGGAAGCGCTGACCGCGAAGATCCAGGAGCTGATCAACCAGATCAACGCCGAGGGTCTGTATCAGCAGTGGGTCGACGAGATCCTGCTCGCCAAGTAATCCCGATCAATGCGAAAGGACCGGAAAGCTCCGGTCCTTTTTTCTGTTTTGAAAAGAATGAAGCGCTTTACACCTCGGTGTATCTTGATCTGATCGGATTCACTCTACCGGAGGAACCGGGAATTTGTGTATTCTGAGATTGAAATCAGAATCGTAATACAGATTCAGCTCCCTGCACAGGCGATCGTTGAGTTGGCGCAGTGCGTCTTTATAGGCTTTATATGACGGTGCAAGCTGCTCCATGGCAGGGATGAATACGTCGTAGTATCCGCAGTCGCGAAGTCTCTTCATCATGGAGCGCTTAAAGACCTCCGGAAGGCTGAAGCGGACCAGCATATGCTCACGCAAACGCGTATGCCTGAGCGTCTGGGCTTTTATCCGGGCATATGCCTCCTCAGATGGGTTAAGCGTGGATTTCAGGCGCTCATCGATGGATGCAGTTTGAGGTGAAATCAAGCTGCCCACAAGCATGATCAGTCGATATGAAATGGGCAGACGAAGCCGGGGATTATCCCAAAACGCCAGAACGGTGCGGTACGCTGCCAGCTGCTCCGGCGTTGTGATAGGCGTATCAAGATAGGGCGCGAAATGCGCACACAGATATGTACCAAGGAAGCCGGGGAGCTGTGCGCGTATGGCTGCGGCAATCGAGGGAAAGTCTACAGTTTCAAGAAGCATGCCGACGCGTTCTCCGGCAATGAGCGCTTCAAGCGCGGCAATTTCTTTCTGACGTGCGTTCTGCTCCTGCCGTTTTTGTTCCAGAATGGAAGAAAGCAGTTCTTCATTCCCGTGGGAAAGCAGTATCTTTATATTCCCGACAGAAATACCCAGTTTTCTGTAAAGCTGAATCTCGTGTAGAATTTTCAGGTCGGCTTCAGTATAATCCCGATAGCCGTTTTCCAGCCGGGAAACGGGGGAAAGAAGATGTTTTTCTTCGTAATACTTGATTGCACGGCATGTGCATCCAACTGCCCTTGCTGCCTCCTGAATACGCATATGGATCCCTCCTGTATCTTACTCAAAACATGATACACTTGTACGCTGCGTACAGGTCAAGCTTTTTTGGAAAGAACAGAGAAATGGATTGCTTGCTCAGATGGTCTGGCAATAGATGCATATTGCTTTGCTGACAAAATCGGCAGTGCCTTCGCCGCCGGCTCTGTCGATGTTCTGCCGAAAGCGCTCGTCAGATGCGTACATTTGGCCAAGGCTGGCGAGAATCTCCTTTGTGCAGGTGTAATAGTTGTCCGTGATAAACGCCTGCAGGGCGGCAATCCGCTCCTGTACTACGCCGTCGTCAGGAGCATGACGTTTGTAAGCGCCAAGCTCCTCAAACAGCTTCATCATCTCTGCTGCGGCGTCGACGCGGATACGGCGGTCTTTGCTGCGCTGTTCATATTCCTGATACGCGCTGGTTGAGCCCCATTTTTCTCTGGCTTCCTGCCTGTATTGTTCCATTTCACGCTTGTCAAATGCGTCAAATCCCATTGCAGTATATCCTCCTTGCTGAATTTCGCGTGCAAGCGAAATGAGTTTTTGTGTCTGACCGAGCTGCAGTTCAAGCAGCGCGATCTGCTGCTTAAGCGCTTTGTCGGCGTCATAATCCGGATGATCTAGAATGTCCTTGATTTCCTTGAGCGGGAACTGCAGTTCGCGGAACAGAAGAATGATTTGAAGACGGCGAAGCGATGCGTCGTCATAGAGACGATACCCGGCAGATGTTACCTGCGCGGGCTTCAGAAGACCAATGGCATCGTAATGATGCAGCGTGCGCACGCTGATGCCTGCCAATTGGCTGACTTGATGTACGGTCTTCATGCTCCACACCTCCTGTCTGCATATATCATAAAGCATAACGCAGCGTGAGGGTCAAGGGTTTTTTGAAAAA
>JAFQOY010000015.1 GCA_017412025.1 Clostridia bacterium
GCCTCGTTGATGGACTCCTTGGTCACATCCTCACCCTTAACGACAGCGATCAGGATGGTGGTAGAGCCAGTCGGGACCGGAACGCGCTGCGCCGCGCCGATCAGCTTGCCGTTGAGCTCCGGAATAACCAGGCCGATAGCCTTGGCAGCGCCGGTGCTGTTCGGAACGATGTTCTGCGCGCCAGCACGGGCACGACGCAGGTCGCCCTTGCGCTGCGGGCCGTCCAGGATCATCTGATCGCCGGTGTAAGCATGAACGGTGGTCATGATACCGGACTGGATCGGATACTTGTCGTTCAGAGCCTTCGCCATCGGGGCCAGGCAGTTGGTGGTGCAGGAAGCCGCGGAGATGACCTTATCCTCAGCGGTCAGCTTGCTCTCGTTAACGGAGAACACGATGGTCGGCAGATCGTTGCCAGCCGGAGCAGAGATGACGACCTTCTTGGCGCCAGCCTCGATGTGAGCCATGGACTTGGCCTTGCTGGTGTAGAAGCCGGTGCACTCGAGCACGACGTCGACGTCCAGCTCGCCCCACGGGAGCTCGTTGGCCTTCGGCTTGGCGTAGATGGTGATCTCCTTGCCGTTGACGGTGATGGAGCCCGGAACCTTCACGGTCTTGCCATCCTCTTCGAACACCGGCTCCTTGGAGGTGACGGTATCCTTATACTTGAAGGAACCCTGAGCGGTATCGTACTTGAGCAGGTGAGCCAGCATCTTCGGGCTGGTCAGGTCGTTGATAGCGACAACCTCGTAGCCCTCAGCGTCGAACATCTGACGGAAAGCCAGACGGCCGATACGGCCGAAACCATTAATCGCAACTTTAACCATTGGAAATCTCCTCCTAATTCTGTTAATCAACAGTACTGACACGGGATAAACCCTTTTATATTGTACCTAAATTACGCTTATTTTTCAAGTATTTCCTCTGCCTTTTTGCAAAGAAAACACATTTTGTGAAAAGAGTACTTAAAAAAGCGTACATAGTCCACCATTCCTGCTGCAATGTGACAACAATATGTCAGAAGCAGTTATTATTCTGCTGTCTGCAGATATTCTGTGCGTACATATCCTTCAATGACATCGGTTTTCACATGCGACCAGCCGTCCGGGCGGGATTTGAGCACGATCAGTTCCTGGTGCTTATAGAGCCTTCTGAGTACATCAGACGAAAGACTCGGAGACTGCCTGAGATTGAGAGAGGAATCGTCGTCGATGTTGCTGACCACCGCGACATATGCCCCTTTCGGCATATCTTCCCTGGTTACGGGCATCAGCGTCGGTCTGGGCGTCGGGCTTGGAGTAGGCGCAGGCGTTGACATCAGCGACATATCCACCTGTGCAAGCGGAGGACGTTCGGCGGACCATCTCCTGATTTCCATACCGGGATAATAAAACCGCAGGATATCCTCATAACTCATCTTGTATTTCTCAGCCATCTGCTGCGCGCCGCGCTGGCTCATGCCCACGCCGTGTCCAAAGCGTCTTGATTCAATCATAAACGCCGAACCAATATCGAACACCGAAACCAGTTCGTTTTGATAGACGTTGATGCTCAGCCCCATCGCTTGTTCGCCCGCAGTGAAGATGGGCAGCGTAACCGTCAACGCTTCCTTGATCTTCTTATATGGAGAATATGCCGGCGTAGCCGTCGGCGTCAGAGCCGGATCCGGCGTGCCCTCCGGCCCAGGCGTTTCCGGATTTACCTCAGCAGACATATCTCTGAATGTATAGTCTCTGACCGAGATCTTCACGGAGAATTTTAGTTCGGTCATCAGCCTGGAGGGCTCGTCATATTTGGGCGTGGCGGCCTCCGCGCTGACGATTTCATCAAACCGGATCAGATTATCGTCAGCCTCAATGCCAAGCGCAGAAAGCTGCTCAGAGAGCGCCAAAACAAGCGCGCTGTGCAGCGCCTGTCCAACGCCGTTTTTGCCAGGCTTTTTGGGCAGCGTAAAACGCTTGACAACGCTTGCGTCATTTTCATAATCATACGGATCATCGCGCATGTCCATGTAGCCATAATGGCTGTCAGGATCGTCCCTTGGCCATACGTGCTGCCCAAGCTCGGTCTGTCCACCGTTGCTTGCAGAATAATAGCACCAGGCAAGCTTTCCGTTGTACATGCCGCAAATACCTTCTGTTTCCCGTACGGCCTGCTCCGAGAGCGGGCTTGACGCTGAGCGGCCGCGGAACGCCTGATCGTTGGTCGTATCTTCCACATCATAGTCTTCCGTGTCATCCGCATTGCGCAGCGCATACGTGCGCGCGGCAATCGCCTGTGCCTTGAGCGCCTCCAGCGGGAAGGAATCTCCCATTTCATACGGCACGACGCCGAGAAGATAATCCTCAATGTATATATGGAGAATCGGGCGAATTACGCCGTCTTTGATATCAAGGACGAGATCGCCTTCGTATAAGCCAGGACTGTCGTTTAATCGCAGCGCGCCAGACTTTTCCCCTTCGCATCTGAGCAGCCGGATTTCCGGCCCCATGGCAATGGCGATCTGTCCGCTGTGCAAAACAAGCTGATTATCCCGAAGAACAATCGTCAGCTCTGCTCCATCTGAAAACGTCATGGATCCGTTTTCAAGCATGTATGAGCCCTGTACGTCAAGACGAAGCGCCTCTTCCACGCCAAGACGCTTAAGCCAGACACGTATTGTCGAATCCATCTGAGCGTCAGCATTGGGGCCCGGAACAACCATCGCCAGAGCAATCAGCAAAACAACACTGATCATATATTGAAACGGTCGCTTATTCATGCTGCGGCCTCCATTCTTCCTCATGTTTGCAATCATTATATCAAAAAGAGCCGTACAGTTCAACCAGGGGCAGCATTATGCAAAAACAGCACAAACTGTCAGTACCAAAAAAACCGCATCTGAACCGATGCGGCATTGCTCAGCAACCGTGATAAACCTTCGCTTTTTCGACAAAATAGGTAAACAGGCGCATAGCCCAATCGCTGTAATAAGCAAGGCATTCCGGATGAAACTGTACGCCGAATACATCGTCGCGGCCGACCATGGAAACAGCTTCGATGATGCCGTCCATCGTAATGCCCTCAATCCGCAGCTTGTTTCCCGCTTCTTTGATGGACTGATGATGCATGCTGTTGGCTGGCATCAGCGTGGTTCCCGTGATCCGTTCAAGCAGGCCGCCCTCTTTAAAGCGCACCGTGTGATGCGGATTGTCATACGGGGGCTGTTGTCTGTGTGCGCTTTCTTCAAGGCCAAGCTGGCTGGGAATATCCTGAAACAGCGTAGCGCCAAGCGCTACGGCAAGAATCTGAACGCCGCGGCAAATGCCAAAGACCGGAAGATTCTGCTCAAGCGCAGCGTGAATCAGAAGCAGCTCCGACTCGTCGCGCTCATCCTCTATCCTGCCGCACTGCTCAAGAGTCTCTTCGCCAAACCGCGAGGGCAATATATCCCCGCCGCCGGCAAGCAGAAGGCCGTCAATCTGCCCAATCAGCTCGCCGGCCATCTTTTCATCCTTGACCCGGGGCAGCAGGACGGGAAAACCGCCTGCCTGAAGCAATGTATGGAAGTACGTATTCTTGATGCTGTGCTGCTGGGTTTCTTCGTTATATGTACCGGAAATACCGATGATGGGACGATACATCGCTTATCCCTTCCTGCATTTTTCTTTTTTACCGGATTTTTCAGCAAACTTTGTCTGATAGGCGTCAATGGCTTCCACGATGATCCGATTGGCTTCTTCTCTGTTCTGGGCGCAGCTGACAACCGTTTTATGCGATTCCAGCTCCTTATATACCGTGAAGAAATGCCTGATTTCCGCAAGCAGATGCTCCGGAAGCTGACTGATATCAAACATATAGTTGTAATTCGGGTCGCCCAGCGCTACAGCAATCACCTTTTCATCGCGTTCTTCTCCATCGCGCATTTCAAAAACGCCGATCGGTCTGCATTGCACAAGCGTCATCGGCTCAATGGCCTCTGAACAGAGCACCAGCACGTCAAGCGGGTCGCCATCTTCTGCGTAAGTTCTGGGTATAAAGCCATAATTTGCAGGATAATGCGTGGACGTATACAGCACACGGTCAAGGCGAAGCATGCCTGTTGCCTTGTCCAGCTCGTATTTGTTCTTGCCGCCCTTTTTGATTTCAATAACAGCCATAAAGCGCTCAGGCGTGATCGTCTCCGGGGGAATATCATGCCATATATTCATCGGCATCCTCCTTTTTCTGCTGGTTCACATCTGCTCAAGCAGTTCCTGATAAACCTGCCGCTGCATGGCTTCAGAAGCAACCGTCCCGCTGTCAAACCAGAAGCGCTGCGCCTCTGCAGCCTGGTAAAACAGCATGCCAAGCCCTTCTGCAATCGGAATCGCATTTCTCTGCGCGGTTTGAATCAGCTGCGTCATGCGCGGATTGTATACAGCGTCAAATACCGCTGCGCATCGCCTGATTGTTTCTTCCCCTACAGGGCATGCCTGCACATGGGGATACATGCCAACCGGCGTACAGTTAACCAGAACATCGTGTGCGCCGGATACGCCGTCAAGACTGCATACGCCTATGCGCGCTGTGCCGTCAGGCTGCGTATCGCCCAGTTCCGCCGCAAGGGCAGCGCCTTTAACCGTATCTCTTACTGCAAATGTTACCCGTCCGCCAAGGCGAAGAAACTCATACCCTGCCACTCTGGCCGCTCCGCCGCCGCCGAGAATCAGCACATCCTGGCGGTCAACTGCTATGCCGGCTTCGCGAATCGCACGGAGCATACCCAGACCATCGGTGATATGGCCAATCAATCTTCCATTGCGGTTTTCAACCGTATTGACTGCACCGCATGCACGCGCAGCTTCATCGATGGAATCAAGCATCGGAATGATGCGTTCCTTATAAGGGATGGTGACATTAAAACCAGCAAAGCAGCTGCGCAGGACGTCCACAGCAGAGGACAGCTTTGCTCTGGGAATGGTCACAGGCAGATAAATCGCCTCGATATTCGCTGCAGCAAACAGAGAATTGTGAATAAACGGAGACCAGGTATGTGATAAAGATTCGCCCAGAACGGCAAAGCGCGGCGTTGTCGCACAAACTCTTCGATCAATCATACCCGGTCCTCCGTGATTCATTTCATTACAGGCGCAGTACCGCTCCGCAATTCTCCTCGCAGGCCTTCAGGATATTCTGCATCAGCGGGTTGACGTCATCATCGGAAAGCGTGCGCTCAGCCGTGCGGAAAACCAGCGAGAAGGCAACGGATTTCTTACCCTCGCCAAGCTGCGCGCCGCGATAGATATCAAACATCTCCGACTTTTCAAGCAGGCTTCCGCCGGCCATGCGGATGCTGGACAGCACGCTGCCCACCGTCGTCGTCTCGTCCATAACCAGCGCAATGTCGCGGGTAACGGCAGGGAACTTCGGAAGAGCGCGGACATGGCCCATCTTGCAGCGCAGTTCGCCAAGCATTTCAAGATCCACTTCAGCGATCACCGTGCGCTTGGTAACATCAAAGGCAGCCATAACATCAGGATGAACTTCAGCGACTGTGGCAAGGCACTTTTCGCCGCTCATGAGCTTCGCCGCACGGCCAGGGTGATGATACGGCTCAGCGCCGGGAATAACGTCGCAGGATACGCCGAAACGTGCAAACATATCCATAACAATGTCGCGAACGGTGTAAAAATCAACCTTCGGACCATAAGCGCCCACGCAAAGCATCGGCTGCTCATGGGGAAGTTCGCCTTCCCTGCGCTCCGCCGCTTTAAAGACAGAGGAAATCTCGTAAAGCATAGCGGATTCATTGTTTCGGTTCTGATTCAGCGCAACAGTGCCCAGCATCGACGGAACGAGCGTAGAACGCATGACGCTTGTATCTTCGCCGAGCGGATTGAGAAGCTTGAGCGGCTGGAGACGGACGTCTCCGGCTTCAAGTCCCAGCTTTTCAATCAGCTTCGGACTGATAAAGGAGAAGTTGCGGATTTCAAACAGGCCCATGCCGGTCAGAATCCTGCTTACTTTATCGGAAAGCTGCATGCGCTCGTTTCTGACGCCCGGCGATGTTTCGCCGCGGAGCATTGTGGATCCGATATGCTCATAACCGTAAATACGAAGCACTTCTTCGGAAAGATCCTCTTCAACCTCAATATCCTGGCGGAACTCCGGCGCAACGACTGTCAGCGTATCTCCGCTGAGCGTAACGTCCATAAACAGGCTCTTGAGGATACGAGCCATTTCCTCGCCCGGAATATTCATGCCAATACGCGCATTGATGCGAGCAACGGAAGCGGTTACGACGCGATTCTCCTTCGGATTGGGATAGCAGTCATACACGTCGTCGATAACCTCGCCGCAGCCAAGCATATTGACCAGCTGGCAGGCGCGATCAGCAGCTTCGCGGCAGGTGGCAGCGCATACGCCGCGCTCAAAGCGGCCGGAAGCTTCGGTACGCAGGCCGAGCGCACG
This sequence comes from Clostridia bacterium, assembly GCA_017412025.1. The sequence continues at coordinate 6,433 of JAFQOY010000015.1, forward strand.
GGTTGTCTGACGGATACTGGCACGATCGAAGGAAGCGATTTCAAACATCACCGTCTTCGTCTCTTCGGTGATCTCCGATTCTTCGCCGCCCATAACGCCGGCAATGCCTGTTGCGTTGGTCTGATCGGCGATCATCAGCATATTGGTCGTCAGATCGCGCTCCTTGCCGTCGAGCGTGGTGATCTTTTCGCCTTCATAAGCGCGGCGGACAATGATGTGGTTATCCTTGACCTTGTCCAGATCAAACGCATGCATCGGGTGGCCGGTCTCCAGCATCACATAGTTTGTAATGTCAACGATATTGTTGATCGCACGCACGCCGGCAGCGTTGAGCGCCTTGCGCATCCACATCGGAGACGGACCAATCTTGATATTCTTGATCACACGCGCGCAGTAACGCGGACAAAGATCCGTATCCTGCACATCGATCGCAACAAAATCAGACATCTTTCCCGGAACGGTATCAACCGTGATCTCCGGCTTATGAAACGCCGTGCCAAGGGTGGCCGCAGCTTCGCGTGCAACGCCCCACACGCTCAGGCAATCCGGGCGATTGGCAAGAATCTCAAAATCCACGATCGTATCATCTACGCCGAGAATCGGACGAACGTCAGAGCCGGGCGCGTATTCCTCCTGGAAAATCAGCAGACCCTTGTCGCCGACAGAAGGATACAGGTATTCCGGTACGTTGATTTCCGGACCAGAGCAGCACATGCCAAAGGAATCCACGCCGCGAAGCTTGCCGGCTTTGATTTCGACGCCGCCGGGAAGAATAGCGCCAACCTTGGCAACCGGAACGCTATCCCCTTCGTGAACGTTCGGGGCGCCGGTTACGATCTGAAGCGGCTCCTCCTCGCCCACATCGACAGAGCAAATGACCATATGGTCGGAGTTCTCATGCTTGCGAACGGAAAGGATCTTGCCGACTACGACATTCTGTACAGCCTCGTTCTGATCCTCGAGGCCTTCCACGCCGGTTCCGTGCATGATCATAGCATCCTGAAAAGCTTCCGCGGAAACAGGGATTTCCGTGTACTGCTTCATCCATTGCATCGGTACTCTCATTGCATTCTTCCTCCAAGCTTAATCATCGCGGAACTGGGACAGGAAACGCACGTCGCCTTCAAACAGCGCGCGCATATCGGTGATGCCATAGCGCAGCATGCCAATGCGCTCAAGGCCAACGCCGAACGCAAAACCGCTGTACTCTTTGCTGTCAATGCCGCACATTTCCAGCACCTTCGGGTTAACCATACCGGCGCCGAGCACCTCAATCCAGCCGGTTCCCTTGCAGACGCGGCAGCCCTTGCCGTGACAGTTCACGCACGTCAGGTCAACCTCTGCAGAAGGCTCTGTGAACGGGAAGAAAGACGGACGGAAGCGGGTGGTTACGTCATCGCCAAAGAGCGTCTTGGCAAACGCATCAAGCGTACCCTTGAGATCAGCCATCGTTACGTCCTTATCGATAACAAGTCCCTCCATCTGATGGAAAACCGGAGAATGGGTTGCGTCCACCTCGTCGGCACGATATACACGGCCGGGACAAACAATGCGGATCGGCGGCTTGCGATTGAGCATCGTACGCGCCTGAACGGGCGAGGTATGCGTACGCAGAACGATATTATCCTCGATATAGAATGTATCCTGAGCATCGCGGGCCGGATGATTCTTGGGAATGTTCATCAGTTCAAAGTTGTACAGATCAAACTCAACTTCCGGTCCTTCGACAACGTCAAAACCCATGCTGGTAAACACATTGAGCATCTGATCCTGAACCAGCGAAATGGGATGAACCGTGCCGATTGCGGTATGCGCGCGCGGCTCAGTAACGTCGATCGCCTCGCGGGCAAGCTTCTTTTCCTGCTCCTGCTTTTTCAGCTGTGCGTCCAGCGCGTCCATTTGCGCAGTCAGCGCCGCGACAACTTCGTTGATCATCTGTCCGGCCTTCGGGCGCTCTTCAGCAGGAATCTTACCCATTGAGCGGCGCAGCAGGGTCAGTTCACCCTTCTTGCCCATCAGCTTGAGCTTCAGTTCATCCAGTCCGGCCTTATCGCGGACCAACTGCAGCTGAGCGGCTGCTTCTTCCTGGATTTTGCGCAATTGTTCTTGCATATCCGTGTGTCCTCCTTTTATATGAGAAAGAAAAAAGCCCCGTCCCCATCAAAAGGGACGAGGCTGAATTTCCTCGTGGTACCACCCAATTTTATCTCGTGCATGCATCGCTTGCGCATACATAAGACCTTTGACAGGATAACGGGTCAACCGTCTCTGCCTACCTATCAGCAGAGCAGCTCCTGAGTGAATTTCCCGAAGATAACCTGAGCAGAATCACAGCCTCGTTCCGCTCTCTCTGAAGGCCTCTTTTTCCGGGCATTGTCTCATTCATCGCCTTTAGCGAGTATTATACACAATTTTCCTTCCGAAATCAAGGCAAAAATGCAATTCCTTATTGCCTTCACTGCAGATACAGCGGATCGTCGCAATAGCAGAATTCTCCGGGCATGTGCCTGCATCCGCATGCTTCTACGGCGTCATCCTCATCGGAGATTCCGATATCCGCTTCAAGATGCCGGCTGATTGCGTGCATGACGAAACGCGCGACAACGCGCTCGATTTCATTTTCATCGCCAGCAATCACATACTGGCTGGCTCCGTCCGCTGTTTTATCTTCCCTCACGAGCATAAGCGCCTTTTTTTCAGAATCATCCCTGCTCTCGGCGCCCAGCACAAAATAGATCCGATCATCAACGCAGACAGTGGCCAGATAGCGAAGAGACGCTTTTCTTCCGTCCCCATCGCTGATTTCCACCCATTCTTCTTCTGCGGGAAGCTCTTCTTCTGTCTCTTCTTCGAATGGATCAAACAGATCAAATGGATCAGGCATGATGTTCCTCACTTAAAAATGCGTACAAAATGTGATATGCTCAGGCGTTTTCGTTTTGCTGCAAATATGCCTCATAAACCGCAGCAATCAACGCCTCATCATCAAGAGACTGATAGCAGGAATTGCCTTCCTCGTCAACCGCACAGCGCATGATGAAGCTTTCATCCATCTCAATATCTCCCGCAGCTTCCGCGCTGGTCAGAAGCACAAAGTCTTCATCCCCATAGCGGATATTTGCGCTGAGATAAAATCGGATGGAGTTGCCGTCCTGATCAATCATTTCCAGAATGCCGTCATCGTCATCGTCTTCCTCGTATTCTTCCGCTTCCTGTGCCAGCGCCTTTGCCGCTTCAAATGCTTTGGCGTCCAAATACGATTGAAGAATCATGACCGCAGCGATCATGTCAACTTTCTTTTTCCGGTCCTCGCGGCGGACGTTGCCCTCCAGCAGCGCACCTTCCGCCAGCATTGTCGTCATCCTTTCGTCATAATACTCGACGACAAGCCCCTGCTCCTCAAGCTTGGCGGCAAATTCGCGAACCTTTTCGACCTGAAACCCCTGAGTACCATCCATGTTTCTGGGCAGTCCGCAGAGAATTCTGTCCGTATCATAACGACCGGCGATTTCCGCAATATGTCTGGTATCCGGACCATACCCGATGCGGGTATACGTCTCAAGCGGCTGGGCGGTGATGCCAAGCGGATCGCTGACAGCGACGCCAATGCGCCGATCCCCCACGTCAAGAGCTATAATCCTCTTTTCCATATCCTACCTCAGACGTTTTTAGACAGATAAAACTGCACCAGTTCCTCAAGCAGCTCATCCCTGTCAATACGGCAGATCAGTGAACGGGCATTCTGATAGCTGGTAATATAAGTGGGATCGCCGCTGATCAGATAGCCGACAATCTGTGTAATCGGATCATATCCCTTTGCAGAAAGCGCATGATAAACGCACAAAAGGATGGTCTGTGCATCCTGCGGATTCTCGCTGATGGTTTTGAAATGCTGCGTGCCCATATCAGAATGAATCATATCAAGGTCTCCTTCCTAATCAATTCGCACGCTCTATTATACACGATCTGTACCAAGGTTTCAACGTTTTCTTTATGATCCTGTCTGTGCTGTTTGCCGCAATGACCAGCATACGCTCTGCACAATCACCATGATGGGTACCGCCAGCAGAATACCCCACAGTCCCCAAAAGCTGCCGAACACAAACACGCCGCCAATTGCAGCCGCAGGATGAACAGATGTACTCGCCGCAGTAAAATACGGGCCGATGACGCTGCTTTCCACCTGCTGAACAAGGAATACAAGCGCCAGAGCAAGCAATACAGACTTCAGTCCCATCGGTATTGCACACAGCACAATCGGGATGGCTGCCAGCACAGGTCCGACATACGGAAGCACTTCAAACAGCCCCATGAATACCGCAAGAAGAAAGGCATCCGGAATACCGATCAGCAGCAGACCTGCATAGGTTGCGCAGGAAACGAACGCGCATGTTTTGAGCAAGCCGCACAAATAGCCAAGAACAGCGTTTTTGCAGCTTCTGATTACACAAAGGAATACCGTTCTCCTGGCAATCGGAATCAGGAGAAGAAAGTGCTGCGTCAGCGATTTTCGTTCACGAAGCAGATAATACGCGATGACAACGGAAATAAACAGCCGCCCCGCCTGCGCGGCAAACGCGACGCCGGCCCGGGCAAAAAAGGCTGTCGCGTCAGACGCTGCTCCTCCAATCATCTCGGTCAGACCTTGGTGCTGAAATAAACGCATGCCCAATGAATCCAGGAATCCAGCTGCTTGCACGAGCATTTCTCCAGCGACCGGCGTACTCCTGCTGATCAGCAATGCGCCGTGCGAAACCAGATACGGAATAAACACCGAGAGAAGCAGCGCAACAACCAGCACAACGAGCATCAATGCGAAAAAAGCCGACGCTTCCGGCCAAATGCCTTTTTCTTCCATTTTCCTGCACAGCGGCGAAAGCGTCAGCATAAGCATGACGGAATACAACGCAACGGAACCGATTGAACAGAGCGCGTCCCGGTTTTGATATAAATAAAGAATTACGGCTGTACCGATGATCACCAGCAGCTTTTTATTCTGACGAATGAACATGAGGCCTCCTGATTGCAAATTCAGAGAAAGCAGATGTCTGTTCATCTGCTTCCCCATTCTCCATTTTTACTTCAGCCAGCAGTCAGCAACCTGTCTGGCAAGCATAGGGCCATTCTTGGCCAGCACGCGTTTCATTCGTTTTCCCTGAGGCGTCATCATCAGCCCCGCGCCCATGGTAAGGCCAAGGAGACTGCCTACTGCAATTCCTTTCGCGGTTGACATACGCATGTTTCGTTTTCCTCCTCTGTCATGATCAGCTCGCTGCCCAGGGATGAAGGAACCGTCAGTTCGCCTTTGTTTTCATCGCTGCGTTTATAATCGTAGATCCACAAACGCATGCCGCTTTCGCCCGGAAAGTATCCAATCCGCATCTCAACGGCCGCAATATGCCAGGTGCTTTTGCAAATGGCATAGTCGGTTACCTTGCCAGCCAAGAGCCCGGAGGTATCTCTGATCAGGCTGCATGGCTTTGTATCAAGCCGACGCTGATATCTTCCGGTTTCTTTTACGAGAATAAAGCTATCCGCCAGAGAGATGATATCCTTACACAGGACCATTCTCTTTCCCCGGATGCCGCAGGATACATTCAGCGCCGTCACCCTTTTTTGCGCCGTATCCATGCATAGACTTTGCAGCAAACCGATTTGTCGTTGATTGCAGACGATAGGATAATTTCGCAGAGCGCTCAGCCTCACCATGCCGTCTCCTCCTGTTCCGGCGCGAGCCTGAAAATAAGGTCTGCAGAACATACGAAAAGCATTCTGGCAAATAAAGAAAGCTGCCAGATGGCAGCCTCAACCGAGCTTATGCAGCGTGTTGTCAAAATCGGTGGGAATGGGCGCAGTAAACTCCATGCGCCTTCCATCGGCAGGGTGCGTAAAGGCCAGGCTGAAAGCATGAAGCATGAGTCTTGGTATATGCACTGCGGATTTCATACCGGAAGCATAGATCGGATCCCCAAGCAGAGGATGACCGATCGACTGCATGTGGACGCGGATCTGATGCGTCCGTCCGGTCAGAAGATGAACGTCCAGGAAGGTTGCATTTTTATGCCTTGAAAGAACGTTCCATTCCGTTCTTGACGGCTTCCCTCCCGGCACAACGGCCATTCTCTTTCTATCCTGAGGATGGCGTGCAATCGGCGCGTCAATCACGCCGCTGTCTTCCTTGAAATTACCAAAGGCGATCGCCCGATAATGCTTTTCCATGCTGCGCACTTTAAACTGTTCGCTCAAAGCGGCATGCGCATTGTCGTTTTTGGCAATCAGAATCAGGCCGGAAGTATCCTTATCAAGCCTGTGCACGATTCCTGGCCGCATCTCTCCGCCAATACCCGAAAGATCATGCACATGATACAAAAGCGCATTGACGAGCGTACCATCTTCGTTGCCAGCTGCAGGGTGAACCACCATACCGCAGGGCTTGTTGATGACAACAACGTCCCGATCCTGATACAGAATATCCAGAGGGATATTCTGCGCTTCAAGCGCGACGTCTTTTACTTCGGGCACCCGGATTGTAATAATCTGACCCGCCGCCGTCTTGAAAGAAGGTTTAGATATCTCCTTTCCATTGACCCAAACGGCTCCCTCTGCAATCAGCGAAGCAATGCGGGAACGGGAGAATTCGGTATGAGCGCCTAAATAAGCGTCCATCCGGATGCCCGCCTCAGAATCAGAGACATACTGTTCAATGATTTGATCCATGGTCTTCTCCTGTAGGGACTTCGTGCTTTCCTGTCATCACCAGGATCATCAGAAAAGC
>JAFQOY010000091.1 GCA_017412025.1 Clostridia bacterium
ATTCTCCACATACACCGCGCAGACGTTGGGCGCCAGATCCTTGCGCTGATGGAAATCATTCTCGATCACGCCCAGACCGCCGACGATCGTTTCGCCGTCAAGCGCGACAAGCCAGCACGGAACGGCTTCGCTTTCAAGGCTGCCGCGCATGCTCTTTTCATACGCCGCTCTGGGAATGCCCCATTTTGCATGAAACCAATCCGCCGCGCGCTCCAGCAGTTGAGGTCGCTGCGCGATGCTCACAATGCTCACTTTGCTCATGGCTCTTCCTCCCCGGGCGCTTCGCCCGTCATTTTCCTCTGCTGCGCAATCACGCGCTGTATGCTCTTGCACGACAGGTAGTATTCCTGCGCCAGTTCCTGCACGCTCTTTCCGGACAGATGATCCTGAAAAATGCAGATGTTCCTCACCTGCAGCATCAATCGGGCATTGGTCGTCTCGCCCCAGCTGCGCTTGTTTTCCGTTTTTCTTGGAATGTACAGATATACGCCGTCAGCGTAGCGCTGGATTTCCTGAATCAGCGTCTGCGGCAGCACCTGCGCCGCGTTCTTATAGCCCATAGCTTGCTCCTTCTGATGGTTGTTCTCAGAAACAGCAGAGGCCATCACGGTTATTCTTTTGTCTGCGACAGCCCTGCTCAGACTTCGCGCTCGGGTTCAGTCATCCTATACGCCTCCTTGTTTGCGTCTATAAACCCATCATACCAGATTTAAGTGCCGTTTCCCACCTCAACTTTGGTTATGAAGCATTCTCGCCCCCATCTTACATCTGCGCAAAGAGCAGCCCTGCCAGAGGCGAGAGCGCTACCATCACCAGCGAAAAGCAGAGCGAGGATACGGAAACCAGCGTCGAGCGCTGCGCCGAGGGAAACATATCGTTGAGCTTTGCGTCCGTGCGCACCTGCAGCAGATCATCCATCGCAGAGGCCAGAAAGCCGCCCGCGCACATGCAATACGGCCTGCCGGAGGCCACCAGCAGGCAGCCAAGCGCCGTGCCGCACATACACAGTGCACCGAGCGTCCGATACCGCATACCCGCAAGGCGAACCGCCAGACGCGCGCCCGCCACGCCGCCCAGGCCCATCACAAACAGCGCAGGCCCCAGAAACGCCTGCGGCAGCCCGGTGCGCGGCAGCTGCGCCTGCATGAAAAACGCAATCAGGATCGACACCGCGCCGCCCAGCGCATTGAAGAGCATGATCCTGCGCGCACGTCCCTCGCGCAGCACAAAGGCAAGCGCGGAGGCAAAGCATGTCCTGATCCGCACCGCCGTGCGTTCCCTGGTCTGCATCTGGTCAAGCGTCACCTCGCGCAGGCGCAGCGCAAGCACCAGGGCCGCCAGCGCAAAGGCCGCATCCAGCAGGTTCGCCCTTCTGTAACCAAGCCAGAGCGTGAAGCCTGCCAACAGCGTCGCCGCCGCGCTGCACACGCGGTATATGGACATTTCCAAAGCGCTGTAGCGCAGATAGTATTCATGTTTTCCTTCGCTTTTCAGGCTGTCATACGCCAGCGCCTCGCGTGCGCCGGAGGCAAAATTATAGCTGAATGCGCTGAAAACGAGCGCCGCGCACACGCCGTAAAACGAACGGGAGGCAACCATCAGCAGGGAAGAGACGATCGAGGCCATCTGGCTGAGCGCCATGGAACGCCGCCTGCCAAAGACGTCGGAGATCACGCCGGACGGAATCTCAAAAAGCAGGCTGGCGATGTGAAACACGCCCTCTGCAATCCCGATCTGCACCATGGAAAACCCGCGGGCATACAGCAGCGCCACCCATGCCGCACCGCCCAGCTGCGCGCTGCTCAGGGCAGAGATGCCCAGCAGGCGCATCATTTGCTTTCTTAATATCATCATAATGAAAAAACTCCCTTTCAAATCGTGATGGACTTGAACGGGAGAAGCGTATTTCTGCTCAGCCATGATCAGATTTGCGCCAAAACGGGCGCACTTCTCCCGTCACAGGCAGAATACGCTCCTTTTTGGATGCGGATCATTCTCATTTTCCAGCCCATGCATGCGCCCTCCTTTCACTCGTTTGATTCATTATATCACCGCAGCGCCGACAGATCAAGCTTCATCAGGACAAGATCCGCATAGCTGCCGTCACGGTATTTCATGCCGCGTTCAAGCAGCCCGTAGCGCTCAAAGCCGAATTTCTGATACAGCGCAATCGCCCTTTCGTTGGTGCTGACCACATCAAGGCCGATCATCTCCACATCCGTCTTCAGCATCGCGTCAATCAGCGCGCGCATCATCGCGCCGCCCGCGCCCTTCCCCCAGTGCTTTCCGGCGATCATGACGCCCATCTCCGCGCGATGGCGATAGCGCTCGTTCGGCGCGACAGGCCGCGCATTGCACAGGCCGATGAGCTCTTCCCCGATAAACGCGCCGAGCATCACGCCGTTTTCTTCCGCATTCGCATTCTCGATGAATGCAGCCTCCTGCTCCGCCGTCATGCGAACCTCATCGGGGTACCGCGCCATGAACAGCGTCTCGCCCATGCACTGATGCATGATCCACAGCGCCTGAGGCGCATCTTCGCGCGTCAGGCTGCGCAGCGTCAGCCTCTCTCCGCTTTTCAGTTCCGCTTCCGCATGATATTTCAAGCCTCTTCCTCCCCCATAAGGATGATTGCCCCATTATACGCGATGCACAGGCAAAAAACAACCCCGCTTCCATCAGGAAACGGGATCGTCTGTTCACGGTCTGTCAAATGGCGGCGGCCTCTTCGCTCTCAAGGATTTCCCGGGCGATATCGGCAATCCGCTTGCCGGTGTCCATGCTCTTTTTCTGGATATGATAGTGCGCCTCCGACTCGCTCAGATGCAGCAGCTCCATCAGCCTGCCCTTTGCGCGCTCGATCACCTTGCGGTCCTCCAGCATCCGCGCAAGCTTCTCCGCCTTTTTGCGCAGCGCCTGCAGGCGGCCGTCGCAATGGCACGTCGCGCGCACGGCGGACACCAGCGCGTCCGGGCTGAGCGGATTGCGCAGCAGCAGCACGTTGCCATGCTTCGCCGGCTCGATTTCCTCGCCCTGCGGCACGATCATCATCACGCTGACCGACTCGCCTGCCTGCTCCGCCAGCTCTGCGCCCGTCATGTCCTCCAGACGCCAGGTCGTCAGCAGCACGGCATTCTCCTGCTTCAGAAGCTCAAGCGCCTGTGCGCCGCTGTGGCACACGGCGTCCGGCGCGATCCCTGCAGGCGCGAGCAGCTGCGACAGCTTATCGCAGACGGCCTGCGGCGCGGCAATCATCAGACGGCTTCCACGGAGCTCGGTCATCTTCTTCATCTCCTATCGGATCAGTCCGCCGGTCGGCGGATTCCTTATGTGGTGTGTACGTTGTTATTATACCATCCGTTTCCTCATTTTGCAAGAAAATACTGAAGCATTTATGTATAAATCCTGCACTTTTTGCCCAATTATACACAAATTCAACGCATTTCCGGCATTTTTGTTCGTCTGTAGCCAGATTGATGCATAATCATTGCATTCTCGCGACAAGATCTGCAAGCCTGCGCATATCCGCCTCCGTGTTTTCAGGCCCCGGGCTCACGCGCACCGCGCCCGTATCCAGCGTACCCAGAAAGCGATGCACACCCGGCGCGCAGTGCAGCCCTCCCCGGACGGCAATCCCCTTCGCGTCAAGGAGCGTAGAAATCTCCTGCGAACCGACGCCCTGCACATTGAAGCTTACCAAAGACGCGCCCTGCGGCGTATACACCCGCACGCCTTGCAGCTCAAGAAGCATATGGCGCAGCATGCGGCACTGGGAAACAATCCGCTCATGCGTTTCCCGCATCACAGGCAGCGCATGGCGCAGCCCCGCAAGGAGGCCTGCGATCCCCGGCAGATTCAGCGTGCCGGACTCCAGGCTGTCCGGCATCATCCCCGGCTGAAACATGCTCTCCGACGCCGAGCCCGTTCCCCCCTGCCGAAGCGGCGCAACGCGAACGCCCGGCGCAGCCCAGAGCACGCCGGTTCCATGCGGACCGAGCAGCCCCTTGTGCCCCGGCATGGCCAGCAGCGAGCATCCCCATTCCTTCGGGTGCAGCGGCACATGCCCTGCCGTCTGCGCACAGTCGAGCAAAAACAGCACGCCCCTGCGCCTGCACAGCGCGCCCACGGCCTTAGCATCCTGCAAAACGCCCAGCACATTGGACATATGCGTCATCGCCACCAGGCGCGTGCGCGGCGTCATGGCCGCTTCAATGTCCGCCGCGCATATTCTGCCCTGTGCGTCCGGCGCCACAAGCGAAAGCGTAATCACGCCTGCGCGCGAAAGCGCCGACAGCGGACGGAGCACAGAGTTATGCTCAAGCAGCGTGGAGATCACATGATCGCCCGCATGCAGTACGCCGTGAATCGCCATGTTGAGCGCATCCGTCGCATTGAGCGCAAAGACCACGCGCGAGGGATCCGCTTCGCCGAGCATGCGGGCAAGCTCTTCCCGGCATTCCTCCACGATCCGGCCTGCCCGAAGTGAGAGCGAATGCCCGGAACGCCCCGGATTTGCGCCGCAGGTTTCCAGCGCCTGCGTCATCGCACGGATCACGCAGTCCGGCTTGGGCCAGCTTGTCGCCGCATTGTCCAGATAGATCATATTCTTCCCACCCTGTCCGTTCTCACCAAAACCCGGCTGTGACGTCGGCGCCGCAAAGGGCATACGCTACAGTATATGAGGTCTGCCATGCGGTAGACCCGGGAGGGATCGATCATGCAATCATCATTCGGCATCGCTTCATTCCGCTCGCGAACGCATGTGCTGCACTTTGAGGACGCCCTGCGCCGCGCAGGCCTTTCCGCCGGCGTCGTCGCCACCCCGCGCGAGGTGGCCATGGGCTGCGGTCTGTCCGTTCGCTTCGACCTGAATCAGACGCCGCAGGTCATGGCCGTCAGCAGAAGGCTCCATCCTTCCACGCTGATCGGGTTTTACCGTGTGGACGGATACGGCGCCCGGCAGATGCGCCTTACGCCTCTTGGCATGCGTTAGCGCTTGCCTTTTCCCCGGCGCAGGCATATAATAAATACAGCATATTTCACGGAGGACGCCCGCATGACCAGAGAAGAACGCTTCGCGCTGATCCTTGAGGAGCTTGAGCGCCTGTATCCCGACGCAAAGCCTGCGCTGCACTTTGCCAATCCCTATCAGCTGCTTGTCGCCGTCATCCTCTCTGCACAGTGCACGGACGTCAAGGTGAACATGGTTACGCCCGCGCTCTTTGAGCGCTATCCCGATGCAGCCGCGCTCTCTCAGGCGCAGATCGGCGACGTGGAGCAGCTGATCAAAACCTGTGGCCTGTACCACAACAAGGCAAAAAACCTCGTTGAAACAGCGAAAATCCTCGTCAGCAGCTACGGCGGCGAGGTGCCCGCCGATCACGAAAAGCTGACGCAGCTGCCGGGCGTGGGGCGAAAGACAGCCAACGTCGTCATGAGCTGCGCATTCGGCATGGACGCCATCGCCGTGGATACGCACGTCTTCCGCGTGTCCAATCGTCTTGGCCTCGCGGACGCAGGCGACGTGCTCAAAACCGAGCGGCAGCTGATGGTGAATATTCCAAAGGAGAAGTGGAGCCGTGCGCACCACTTTATCATCTTCCACGGCCGGCGCGTCTGTGCGGCGCGCAAGCCCGCCTGCGAAAGCTGTACGCTGAGCGCCCTGTGCGAATACGCAAACGGCAACCCGAAGGGGAAAAAATAACGCCATATCCGGTCTTTCCGTCCGCCGGACGGAAAGGCTTTTTTTCTTCCCGCAGGCCGCCGGCCTCATCTTCATGCAGGTTCGCCGCGTTCGTTCAGCGTTTGTGTTTTTTCCATATCCTCCGTGACGCCTTCAGGCTGTTTCCTGCATTTCCAATCTCATTTTGCAGCTTACATGCAACCATTCAGGTTCATTTATGCAGATTTTGCCCCTGAAACGCAGTGTCCGGCCACATGGATGCATGTTTTTGAAAGCCTAAAGTTTTCTTTGTATTTTAAGAAAAAACGGTATACTTCCTGTCTTTTCCATGCTATAATATCCTCAGAAAGAGGGATTTGCGACCGACCTGTCGTCCCTTCACCATATTGCAGATTTCATGAAAGTGAGGCATCTCTATGCTGACTGTTCTTTTCGTTATGGCTCTCCTGCTCGCCTTTGGCAGCCTTCTCTCCGTGCTGGATCATCAGCGCATCTCCTCCTCCGACGTCGCCAGCGGCCTGCATGCGGAGTACCGCATGAACGCCATGCAACTGCGCAACATCTGATTCAAACGCATTTGACCGGACGGCCTTTGGCCGTTCTTTTTTTGTGCGGCTTTTATGCAACAAAAAACAGAGCACCGAATTCTCGATGCTCTGTACTTTCCGCATGTTACTGCGCGACCGGGTACACGCTGCACTGGGTCTTCTTCTTGCCCTTGCGCTCGAAGCGAACCACGCCGTCCACCAGGGCGAAGAGGGTGTCGTCGCCGCCGATGCCGCAGTTGGTGCCGGGATGAATGTGGGTACCGCGCTGACGGTAGAGGATGTTGCCCGCCAGAACGAACTGGCCATCCGCGCGCTTGGCGCCAAGGCGCTTGGACTCGCTGTCACGGCCGTTGTGGGAAGAACCGGTGCCCTTCTTATGCGCGAAGAGCTGAAGATTCATCGTAAGCATCTGTTTGCCTCCATTCTACTTGCTGTATCCGAATTTTCTTCGGATTGGTTTTTTCGATGTCTTTCAGTCCCTGAAGGACTGTCTGAAAAATGATCTGCGCCTTATTCTGTTCCTCGCTCCCAATTCCTTCCGGAAGCATGCAGCGAAGATAACCGTCGTGAATATCGACTTCAGGCACAACGCCTGCCACCGCCTCCAGCGCATTGACGCAGGTCTGCGTCAGCACGGAAACCGCACAGCAGATCAGATCATTTCTCCGGGACTGCGCATTGCCGGCATGCCCGCCGGCCTCAAAGCCGCGAACCTCGCCCAATGCCGTCCCGTAAACCTTAATGGTGGTCATTGCCGGTCATTAGCCGATCTTGGTGATTTCCACCTTGGTGTACGGCTGACGATGGCCCTGCTTACGGCGATAGTTCTTCTTGGACTTGTACTTGAAGACGATGATCTTCTCGCCACGGATCTGGCCGACGACCTTGCCCTCAACCTTCACACCCTCGACAACCGGGGTGCCGACCTTGACGTCGCCGTCGTTGCCGACGAGAAGAACGTCAAAAGAGACAGTGGAGTCAACCTCGGCATCGATCTTCTCGATGTAGAGAACGTCGCCCTCACTTACACGGTACTGCTTGCCACCAGTCGCAATAATAGCGTACATTTGGTGACACCTCCTAATGATTTACTCGCCGGGTTTAGGTAGCGCTTATTTCAAGGCATTTCAACAAAACCAGCCCCGAGCGGCTTGCCTTCCTATGATACCAGCTTTTTACGTGCCTGTCAACGTTTTTTGCTGTTTTTTCCTGTCAATTTCAGGAAAACCTGTTTCTCAATATCCGCTCGCCGCTTCGTTTTTGACGATCTTGACGATGCGGCTGGTGCCAAGGCGCGTCGCGCCCAGCTCAATAAACCTTTCCGCGTCGTCAAGGCTGGCGATGCCGCCCGCCGCCTTGATGCCCTTGCCGGGAGCCATGTGCGCTTTCATCAGCGCCACGTCCTCAAACGTCGCGCCGGCGGTGGAAAAGCCCGTGCTCGTCTTGATGAAATCCGCGTCGGACTTTGAGACGATGGCGCACATGCGGATCTTCTCATCCTCCGTCAGCAGGCAGGTCTCGATGATGACCTTGAGCGGCTTGCCCGCGCAGGCAGCTTTGATCGCGTTGATCTCCGCGAGCACCTCGTCGTCGCGGCCGTCCTTGAGCATGCCGATGTTGATCACCATGTCGATTTCGTCCGCGCCGTTCTTGACCGCATCCGCAGCCTCAAAGACCTTCGCCGCCGTGGTGGAATAGCCCGTGGGGAAGCCGATCACCGTGCACACGCCCACGCCGTTTTCATGCGCGTCCATGTACGCGCGGCATCTGGCCACGTAGCTCGCCGGAATGCAGACCGTCGCCGTCCTGTATTTCATCGCGTCGTCGCAGATCTGCTGAATCTGCGCCCAGGTGGATTCGGGCTTGAGCAGCGTATGATCGACCATAGAGAGAATGGTAGAGAGTTCCATGCAAATTCCTCCTTACAGAGTCTTGTTGTGCGCTTTCTTCCGCCAGACGCCTTCTCTTCCTCCTGCAGAGCAGGGCGGGCGCTGGTTTTTTATATTCTTTATTATACAGCAAACGCAGGCACGCCGCAACCAATGCGGATTTTTTCCTTTTCATCATGCGCAGAATGTCGTATACTGTCACTATACCCGTATCCCGAACGCACACGAACAGGGAGGTTATTCAGATGATCATCGGCATGAGGGGGCACGACTTCGGGCGCATGGAACCCGAAGCGCTGGCAGCAAAAATCGCAGCCCACGGCTACCGCGCCACACAATTGGCCTTCGGCAAGGCTTTTCCCAGGCCTGCGCAGGAATACATGACGCGCGACGCGCTGCTTTCCATCCGCTCTGCGTTTGCCGCGCAGGACGTCCGCGTGCCGGTCATGGGCTGCTATGTCAGCGCCAGCGACCGCGACGAGGCTGTGCGCCAGAGCGCCAAGGAAAAGTTTGCCGACGCACTGCGCGCCAGCGTGATCCTCGGCGCCGGCTGCGTGGGCACGGAGACCACGCACTTCACGTTTGAGGAATCCGAGCGCGAAGCCGCTTATGCGCGCCTGCTCGACTTCATGCGCCACGTCGTCCCCGTGGCTGAGGCATGCGGCGCGATCGTTGGCGTCGAGCCCGTGGCCTATCACACCCTCGCCACGCCCGAAATGACCGCGCAGCTGCTCCGGGATGTGCCCAGCCGCCATGTGCGCGTGATCCTTGACATGGCCAACCTCGTGCCGCCCGGCGTGAGCGACGCCGCCGTGCAGAAGGAACTGCTTGAGCGCGCGCTTCATTGCTTCGGCGGGAGGATCTGCGTGCTGCACGTCAAGGACGGCGTATGGAACGGCGAAAACAAATGGGAAAACAGGCCGCTGGGCGAAGGGATCATGGACTTTAAGACGCTGCTGCCGCTGCTGCGTGCGCACGACGACAGCCTCTGCGCGCTGCGCGAGGGCGTATGGCCGGGCATGGCAGATGAAGAATACGCCGTCATGCGCCGCTGGGCGCAGCTGTGATGCGCACCGTACGCGAGGCGATCGACGCCTGCCTCACATTGCCGGACGCCTATGAGGATTATCCCTTCGGCCTTGACAGCTGGGCTGTGATGCGCCACCGGACGAACAAGAAGATGTTTGCTTCCGTCTATGAGCGCGAGGGAAAGACATGGATCAACGTCAAGACCGATCCCGGCTGGGGCGATTTTTTCCGCAGCGTCTATCCTGCCGTTGTGCCGGCCTATCATATGAACAAGCTTCACTGGATTTCGATCATTCTGGACGGCAGCATGGAAGATGCAGAAATCCTTCATCTGATTGACAGCAGCTATCGCCTGACCGCGCCCAAACCGCGCAAAGCGCCGAAGAAAACGCCCGATAACCCTTGACGCGGCATGCAGAATGCGATATTCTCAATGAAGACAAAAGCTATCATACAGAAAGGATGATTCTCCCATGAAGAAGCTCGTTATCGCGCTGCTCGTCGCCCTGTCCCTGTTTGGCGCTTCTGCGCTGGCCGAGGACGCCGTCTCTTCCGCCTCTGTGAGCGATTCCTTCGCCCAGTTCGCGCTGACCGGCGATGACCTGATGAACGCCATCAACACCTTCTCCGGCACCTACGTCGTCACCACCGTCAACCCCGACGGCACCCCCAACGCCGCGTACTTCATCTTCTCAATGGTCAAGCACGAGGGCGAATACTATCTGCAGCTGGGTCTGGCCGAGAACCAGTCCAAGGCCAACCTGACCGCCGGCAGCAAGGGCGTAGCAGTCTACGCCGCCAACCCCACCGGCGCTGAAGGCGCTCCGGCCTACAGCGTTTCCGGTGCCCGCATCTGGTTTGAGGCGCTCGAGGACGAAGCCCTTGCCGCGCAGCTGGCCGCCAACGCCCGACCCGGCGCGATGTTCTTCAAGATCACCGCGATCCGTTCTCTGGGCTGATTCTTTTCCCGTTTCGCATCAAGCCGCAGGCAGCCGCCTGCGGTTTTTTGCATGTATAAGCGAATCGTTCCCCGCCGCGGCGGCGTAGAGATTCACGCAGTTTTCTATGGCACGGAAAAAAGCGGCGGACGTCCCCTTGCCGGGATACCGTCCGCCGCTTCTGGTTTGCGCCTTTCTGAGCGGCTTTCCGCTCAGCATTCCAGAAAGAAATTGCTGTCCACAAGACTCAGTCCATTTGCCAGAAGGCTTTTGCCCATGGTCAGAACGACATCTGCCTCTGCGGGGTTATCTACGCGCTGCACGCCCTGTCCTTCCATCACGCAGTTCAGATACGCCTCAAGCGAGAAGATGTTCTGCTCGGATTCGATGGACGGACGCGCCTCCCATACCGACCGGTTTTCCTGACCGACGAAC
>JAFQOY010000092.1 GCA_017412025.1 Clostridia bacterium
GGCCGTGCCCCAGATGACCAGTGCGGCCATCGCCAGCAGCAGTACGCTCAGGCCGGTCAGCCGGCCGATGAGCAGAAAGCGCAGATTCCGCCGCTGCCTGTGCGCGGCATACGCCAGCACAGCAGACAACGCGCCGGATACAATCAGCACCCATCTGCACAGAGCAAACAGCGCGCGGCAGTCGGCCATGTGCTGCTGCTCGTGCTGAGCAAAGCATATATAGCCCGTTCCGTCGCGGTAGAATTCATGCTGGAACGTATCCCGCGCGCCCGCCAGATAGGACGTGATCATCTCCGCCATCGGGTAGTATTCATCCTCCGGCAGGCCGGTCATATCGGACGGCGCATGATGCGTGAGCATCGCGTGCATCCAGTCCGCGTTCGTCCCGGCGACATAGACAAGCCCCGCCAGCAGCGCGACGGCCAGCGACAATGCCAGCGCCGCGCCGAGGATGGCGGGCTGCAGACGCTTCATCGAGCTTTCTGCCATTACTGCATCTTCAGGTAGGACGTGACGAAGCCCTTCAGATTACCGTTCATCACGTCGTCGATGTTGCCGACTTCGTAGCTGGTACGGTGATCCTTGACCATGGTGTAGGGCTGGAAGACGTAGGAGCGGATCTGGCTGCCCCACTCGATCTTCTTCATTTCGCCCTTGATCTCGGCCATTTCCTCTTCACGGGCACGGATGCGCAGCTCCAGCAGCTTCGACTTCAGCATCGCAATACAGGTGGCGCGGTTCTGCACCTGGTCGCGCTCGGTCTGGCAGGCGACGACGATGCCGGTCGGATAGTGCGTCATACGTACGGCGGAGGAGGTCTTGTTAACGTTCTGGCCGCCCGCGCCGGAGGAGTGGTAGGTATCCACGCGGACTTCGTTCATGTTGATCTCGATCTCCTGATCAATGTCCTCCAGCATGGGAGCGACGTCCAGAGAGGAGAAGGAGGTGTGGCGGCGCGCGTTGGAGTCAAAGGGGCTGATGCGCACCAGGCGGTGCACGCCCTTTTCGCCGCGCAGGTAGCCGTAGGCATGGTCGCCGCTGACCTCGAAGGTCACGGACTTGATGCCGGCCTCGTCGCCGTCAAGGAAATCCAGCACCTTGACCGTGAAGCCCATCTGCTCGCAGAAGCGGGTGTACATGCGGTAGAGCATGCTGGTCCAGTCCTGCGCCTCGGTACCGCCGGCGCCGGCGTGCAGGGACAGGATGGCGTTGGAATCGTCATACTGGCCGCGCATCAGCGTTTCAAGCTCCAGCTCTTCAGTGTGATGACGCAACTCTTCCAGCATGGTTTCCACTTCTTCCACCATGCTGTGGTCGTCTTCTTCCTCGGCCAGTTCCATCATCACGTCGATGTCGTCGCAATTGGCCACCAGCGATTCATAATGCTTGATTTTGTTTTCCAGATGGGAAATGCGGCGCGTCACGTGGGTGGAACGCTCCAGATTATCCCAGAAGCCGGGCGCGTTCTGCTCCTCGTGCAGCTCGGTTAGCTCCTGCTCCATCAGGTGAATGTGCAGGCCCTCGCCTACGTCCACCAGCTTATTGCGAAGGAGCTCCACGTCCGCACGATACTTTTCGAATTCAAGAATCATATGATCCTCTCCTTTGGTTCTTGATTAAAGGTGTTATAGGGGATGGCGCTGCCTGTGGGCAGCTACACCTCATCCGGTGCGATAAATCGCGCCACCTTCCCCTCAAGGGGAAGGCTGATGACGGGCTAAACGCAGGTTTTCTGTTTCTCTTTTGACTCAAAAGAGAAACGTTCCCTTCATCCTTATCCGTCGTTCCGTCCGCAGCAGTTCTTATATTTTTTGCCGCTGCCGCAGGGGCAGGGATCGTTGCGGCCGATCTTTTTGTCCACGCGCACGGGCTGATTGGCCTGGCCCGCCTTCTGCGCCTCGCGGCTGCGGTTGGCGGAGTCCTTCATGACGGACTTGGCGTCATTGGTGCCGGTGATGGTGGCAACAGCCCTGCGGCGCGGGGCGTTGCGATCCTCCACATGCGCCAGGAACGTCAGGCGCACCGTGTCCTCGCGGATCAGGCGCACCATGTCGTCAAACATGTCGTAGGATTCGATCTTGTATTCGTTGATGGGATCGCGCTGAGCATAGGCGCGCAGGCCGATACCGTCGCGCAGCTGATCCATCGCGTCGATATGATCCATCCAGCGGCGGTCAACGGAGTGCAGCAGGAACGCGCGCTCCAGCTCACGCATGTCGTGGCCAAAGTCCGTCAGCTGCTTTTCGCGCTTCTGATATAATTGCAGCGCAATATCCTTCAGATGCGCCTTGAGCTGCTCGCGGTTCATTTTGCGAAGCTCTTCTTCGTGCTCAAGAATGGCAGACTGCGGCACGCACAGGCGGGCCAGATAATCGGACAACTCCTTCAGCTGCCAGCCCTGCGCATCGTCTTCGTTGCATTCGCGATCCACCGCGGCATTGATCAGTTCGGTGATCATGTTTACGATGGTATCGTGCATGTTTTCACCTTCCAGCACCTGGCGGCGCTGCTTGTAGATCAATTCGCGCTGCTGGTTCATTACGTCGTCATACTGCAGCACGTTTTTGCGGATCTGGTAGTTGCGCGATTCCATGCGCTTTTGCGAGTTTTCAATCTGGCTGGTGAGCAGCTTTGCGTCAAGCGGCGTATCCTCATCCATGCCCAGCTTGCTGGAGAGCATCTTCATGCGCTCGCCGCCGAAGATGCGCAAAAGGTCATCCTCCATGGAGATGAAGAACTGGCTGGAGCCCGGGTCGCCCTGGCGGCCGGCGCGGCCACGCA
>JAFQOY010000093.1 GCA_017412025.1 Clostridia bacterium
ATTATGGACGCCATCAGCTCCTTTAAGGTGTATACGGAGGTCAACGTGCTGCTGATGGGAACGGGCAGCGCGCCGACGCACGCTGCGCCGATTATGAACATGGTCACCAACAATATGAGAAACGGCAACTTCGGCATGTCCTCTGCGGCGGGCTGGCTGCTGTTTATCATGATCCTCGGCGTCTCTGTGATTGAACTGCTGCTGCTGCGGGAAAAGGGTGAGTGAGCGATGAAGAAGAAGAAAAACTGGGCCTCGATCCTTGTTCTGTCCGTCGCATCGCTTGTTGCGCTGATTCCGCTGTGGATCATGCTGTGCGATTCTCTGAAGACGGGTTCGGAGCTGGCCGTCAATAGCTGGGGATTCCCCAAACAGATTACATTTGAAAACTACGTGGATCTGGTGAGCTACAACAGCGGTATCATGATCCGCACGTTCATGAACAGCCTCTTTGTCAGCATCGTCTATACGACGCTGACGATCGTCATTTCCTGTCTGGCGGCGTTTGCCTTTGCAAAGTACCGCTTTAAGGGCCGCAATCTGATCTTCATGATTCTGATTGCGACGATGATGGTGCCGGGCGAACTGACGATGCCGGCGATTTTCCTGATGTTCTCCAAGGCAAAGATGCTCAACACTTACGCGATTCAGATCTTCCCGGGTATTGCCAACTCGTTCTGCCTGTTTATGCTCAAGCAGTATATCGAGTCCCTTCCGGATTCGCTGCTGGAAGCGGCGCGCATCGACGGCGCGGGGCACATGTATGTATTCCGGAAGATCGTCATACCGCTGGTCAAGCCGGCCATCGGCGCGCTGACGGTGCTGACGTTCCTTGGCAAGTGGAACGACTATCTCTGGCCCAGCACGCTGCTGACCAAGGTGGAGGTCATGCCGATCATGGTCGTGCTGCCGACGCTCAACACCACCACGAGCACATATTCCATCCCGTGGGAGCTGGTGCTCTCCGGCTGTACCGTGATCACGCTGCCGCTGATCATCGTCTTCCTGCTTTTCCAGGATCAGTTTATGTCCAGCGTGACCATCGGCGCGGTGAAGGAATAAGCGCAAAAGGATTTCCGCGGAGAAATAAAGCGGGAAGAATAAAAGGTGAAAAAACAAAGGACGAAGAAATAAAAAAACAAGGCACTTACAGGAAACTGAAGGAGATAAAGCATGGAACAGTTTTGTCATGGAACAAACGGCGGCTGGGTGAAGATCGCGCAGAATCCTTTGCTTGGCGGCGATCTGGGCACCTGTTTTGATATTTCGATGCTGCAGGAGAACGGAAGGATTCTGCTGTACTTCTCCTGGCGCGACAAGGGAAATATCTCGCTGTGTACGAGTACGGACGGTATTCACTGGGATGAGCCCAGGACGTGTATCGATCCGCGCCCGGCGAAGGAGGGCAGGGAAGACGACCTGAACCGCCCGTCCGTCGTCAAGGTGGGCACGATCTACCATATGTGGTACACCGGCCAGTTCAAGCCCGGTCAGGCTGACGGCACGTCGGATATCTTCCATGCCGTCAGCGAGGATGGCGTGCATTTCACCCGCACGGGCGATGCGCCTGTGCTCAGCGCGCAGCTCCCCTGGGAGAAACAGGCTGTGATGTGCCCCAGCGTGATCTGGGATGAGGAAAACGGAAAATTCAGGATGTGGTACTCGGGCGGCGAGCAGTATGAGCCGACGGCCATCGGCTATGCGGAGAGCACGGACGGACGCGTGTGGACGAAGAGCGAACTGAACCCGATCTTCCAGGCGGATCCCAATACCACATGGGAGCAGCACAAGGCGGCTGGCTGTCAGGTGCTCTGGCATGACGGATGGTATCGCATGTTCTACATCGGCTATCACAACGAGCACTATGCGCAGGTGGGCATGGCGCGCTCCCGCGACGGTATCACGAATTGGGAGAGATCGAGCCTGAATCCCATCATCGCGCCGGACGAGGGCGCGTGGGACGGCGAGGCGTGCTATAAGCCGTTTATTCTGAACATGGGCGACCGCTGGATGCTCTGGTACAACGGCAGAAAGGGACACAAGGAGCAGATCGGCGCGGCGGTGCAGATGGGAACGGAGCTCAATTTCTAAACGGGTTGGGCGCATCTGAAGGAACTGAGTACGATGAAAGGCTTGAGTACGATGAGGGACTTGAGAGAAAAGCTGAAAGGTTACGTAGAGAAATTCAACGCGCAGGATGAGGAGTGCTTTGTGCAGGCGGTTGACAATGCGCACGCATACGATTGGCTGGCTGCTCAGATCCCGCTGCTTGAGTGCCCGGATCAGGCGCTGGAGGAGACGTATTATTTTCGGTGGTGGACCTTCCGCAAGCATATGAAGGAGACGCCCGCCGGGCATATCGTCACAGAGTTTTTGCCGTCTGTATTCTGGGCAGGCGCGTACAATTCGATCAACTGCGCCTGCTGCCATCATGTGCTGGAGGGGCGCTGGCTGTCGGATGAGGCGGGCTGGATGAAGGAGTATATCCGCTTCTGGCTCAGCCGCACGGGCAATTCGCTTTCTTACAGCTCGTGGCTGGCCTCCGTCGTGGAGGATTACTGCGCGCTGCGCGGCGATGATGCGTTTGAGGCGGAATGCCTGCCGGGGCTTGTCAGCCTGTATGAGAGCTGGGAGGAGAAGAGCCTTCAGCCCTGCGGCCTGTTCTGGTCGGATGACGACCGCGACGGCATGGAGTATTCCGTCAGCGGCCCGGGGCTGCGGCCGACGATCAACGCCTACATGTACGGCGACGCGATGGCGATTGCGCGCATGGCGAAGCGCTGCGGCAGGGAAGAGCTGGCGAAAACATATGAAGAAAAGGCGAAGCGGCTCAGGGAAAAGATCGACGCTTTCCTTTGGGACGGCGATTTTTACCGGACGATTCCCTGTGAAAAGGGCAAGATTGAGCAGCTGAGCGAGAGGCCCGACGTGCATCCGGATCATCGCGTGCGCGAGCTGGTGGGGTATCTGCCGTGGTATTTCGATATGCCCGACGCAGGCAAAGAAAAGGCCTTCGCTCAGCTCATGGACCCGGACGGATTTTATGCCATGTGGGGCCTGACGACGGCGGAACAGCGCCATCCGCGCTTTATGTTTACGCATGAGCATGAGTGCCTGTGGAACGGGCCGGTATGGCCGTTTGCCACGGCGCAGACGCTGACAGCTGCCGCGCGCATGCTGCGAAAGCATGGCGCTGCAGAGGGCTTCGGCTGGGAAGAGTACCGGACGCTGCTGCGGCAGTATGCGCTCTCCCATCGTATTCAGAAGGACGATGGAACGTGGCAGATGTGGATTGATGAGGATATGCATCCCTATACCGGAGACTGGATCGCCCGTACGGAGCTCAGGGCCGACGGCTGGAAGAAAGAGCGCGGCGGTTACGAACGCGGCAAGGATTATAACCACTCGACGTTCTGCGATCTTGTGCTCAGCGGTCTGCTGGGCATCGGAACGGACAAAGAGGGCAGGCTGACAGCGCAGCCGATGGTTCCGCAGAGCTGGACATATTTTAAGGTCAGCGGCGTCTGGCATCGCGGTGCGCGCTATACGATCATCTATGATCGGGACGGAAGCCGTTATGGCTGCGGCGCTGGCGTCAGCATCTTGCCTGAGGAGGAAAAAGCGTGAAAGAACTGCTGAGACAGGAATCGTTTTATCTCTTTGGCATGGGCGCGCGAAAGAAGCTGATTTTCAAAAAC
>JAFQOY010000094.1 GCA_017412025.1 Clostridia bacterium
AAATTCCGCATGACATCGAGATTCCTCCGCAGATCAGCGGCTATGAGTATCAGGTGCGCGCCTGCATGAAGGCGCTGGAAGAGGGCGCGATCGAATGTCCGGAGATGCCGCACAGCGAGACCATCCGCGTGATGGAACTGATGGACGCACTGCGTGCGCAGTGGGGCGTAAAGTATCCGTTCGAATAAAGAAAAAGAATCTGAAAACCTGCGCGAAGCAAAGAAGGGTCAAGGGATGAAATCCCTTGTCAGGGGTTTGGGGATGAAATCCCCAACGTCCCCATGCGCGAAGCGCAGGAAAAACAAGAATCGGAGAGGAGCCGTCAGGCGACAATTACGATTCCGATACAGTATCAAAAGAGTCTCTGCGATAACCGCGGAGACTCTTTCCATCTGTACCGGAATCTCAATTGTCACCTCCGGCATGGGAAACTCGCATAGTCGCGGCACAGCCGCTCCTTGCGATTTCCTGCCTTCGGCTCCTCTGAGATTCTTGCTTTATTCTTTGTGCTTCGCGCATGGGAACGTTAGGGCTGCCGCCCTAAAACCTGCCTGGGGACATTGTCCCCAGACCCCTTCCTCGCTTCGCGACTGTTTTAAGCCTGCATCAGCTCATCCGCCAGCGCGGCGATCTGCGCGCGGCTGTCTGCGCTCAGGGCGGAAACGATCTTCACGCTCGTCTCGGTGAAGGTGAGATTCTTGGCTTTCTCCAGCATGGCGCGCATCACCTTCGCCGCATTGGGCGCCCAGGAGCCGTTCTCCATCAGCGCGACAGTACGATTCTGGTAATTGCGCTCGGTGAGACCCTCGATGAACGTGCGCATGAAGGGGAAGACGTCGCCGTTATAGGTTGCGCAGGCCAGCACCAGCTTGCCATAGCGGAAAGCATCTTCGATGGCCTCGGCCATGTCGTCTCTCGCCAGATCCGTCAGAACCACTTTCTTGCATCCGCGCGCAAGCAGCTCATCCCGAAGCAGCTTCGCCGCCTCCATCGTGTTGCCGTAAAGGCTTGCGCAGGCGATGACCACGCCCTCGCTCTCCACACCATAGGAAGACCAGATATCGTACAGATTCAGATAATCGCCCAGATTCTCGCTGAGCACCGGGCCATGCAGCGAACAGATCTTTTCAATCTCCAGCTTCGCCGCCTTCTTGAGCAGCATTTGCACCTGCGCGCCGTATTTGCCCACGATGCCGAAGTAATAGCGCCTGGCCTCGCAGGCCCATTCATCCTCAACGTCCAGCGCGCCGAACTTGCCAAAGGCGTCCGCGGAGAAAAAGACCTTGTCTGTCTCATCGTAGGTCATGATGACCTCCGGCCAGTGGATCATCGGCGCGGCGATGAACGAGAGCGTATGGCGGCCCAGGGCAAGCTTGTCGCCTTCCTTGACGATGCGCCTGCGATCGGCATATTCCTCGCCGAAGAACGCCTGCATCATCGTGAACGCCTTGGCCGAAGCGACCACAACCGCCTTGGGATACTCGCTCATGAACACCGCAATGCTGCCGGAGTGATCCGGCTCCATGTGCTGCACGATCAGGTAATCAACCGGACGATCGCCGATTTCGGCGCGGATCTTCTCCATCCATTCGCCGGTGAAGTGCTTATCCACGCTGTCCATCACGGCAATCTGATCATCCACGATCAGATAAGAATTGTAAGCCATGCCGTTGGGCACCACATACTGCCCCTCAAACAGATCAATCTGATGATCGTTCACGCCGACATAGCGGATATCGTCAGTAATATACATGTTGTTTCCTCAATTCTGTCTTGGTTTTTTCTGCGCATCCTTGCGCCCTGCGCCATAGTATACCACAGATTGCATCGAAGAGTCAGCTTTTATGAAAAGATTTACATCTCCTGCGCAATCTCCTGCGGGAAGGGCACGGTATACTGGCCCAGCTTCTTCCCGATGGCGCGCAGCTCGGCGATGGTCTTGTCGTTGACAGGGATGCCCTTCTCTTTGCGCAGCTTGCGCATGTCGATTTCCTTCTCGCCATGGGTATAGATGCGCTCGCAGCCTTCGGCCCTGTCGCTGCTGCGCAGCTTGAGCAGATATTCAGAAAAGTTCTTTTTAATCTCCGCCTTGTCGCCGAAGATGCCGTAGTCGATGGCGATGAAGCTATGGCAAATGCCGGAGCCTCCATCCTCGGTCTTATAGATGCGCTCTGCCGTCAGGCCGCCGGCGAGAATGCCGCAAAACAGCTCACAGATCACGCCTAGGCCATAACCCTTATGGCTGCCCATCAGTTCGCTTGAACCGCCCAGAGGCAGAATGCCGCCGCCCGCCTTGGCGATGATGTTTTGCAGGATGCGCGGCGCATCGGTGGAATCCTGTCCGTTTTCATCCACGCCCCAGCCTACGGGGACGCTCTCACCACGCTTGGTGAATACCTCAAACTTGCCGCGCGGCACAACGGTCGTTGCGCAGTCAAAGGAGAAGGGCACAGGATCCGCCGGCATCGCCAGGGCGATGGGGTTGGTGCCGATCATGGGCTGCTTGCCGTATGTGGGCACCATGATGGCCTCGGTATTGGTCATGCACAGACCCATCAGATCCTCGGCCGCCGCCATTTCGGTATAATAGCCCGCAATTCCGTAATGATTCGAACGGCGAACGGAAACAAAGCCGCAGCCGCAGTTTTTCGCCTTTTCGATCGCCATCTTCATGGCCATGCGGCCCACCACCTGGCCCATGCCATTGCAGGCGTCGATCACGGCGGAGATGGGCGTTTCATGCACGATCTTCGGCGCGCTTTGCATATCGACCATGCCGCAGGAAATCTCATAATCATAGCGCACCATGCGCTGCACGCCGTGGGATTCAATGCCGTTGAGATCCGCCGCCAGCAGGACATCGGTGATCTCCCGGCTGTTTTTTTCATCAAAGCCATAGGAGCGGAAGGCAGCGCTGCAAAACGCATGCAGCTGCTCGTAATCCAGA
>JAFQOY010000095.1 GCA_017412025.1 Clostridia bacterium
AACCCTGCGCGGGATGGCTATGGAAAAATGGCAAAATGCGCCCCGACCTCCCGTTTGAATAAATCCATGCAATCTTCCGGTTCGCAGCATGATATATACAGTCGATTTTATGATATAATCTATACAAATACCAATCTGCGCAGCAGAAAAACAAATCAGAAAGGACGCCTGTATATGCCGAAGAATGACGAAACGTTCTCCTCCAAAGAAGCGCAGAATCCGATGCGCCTTCACGTCACGCCCGACCGCATCCTCTTCAAGCGCGATCCCATGCTTTACGGCCATTTTCTGGAGCATTTCCATCGCCAGATCTATGGCGGCGTCTTCGATCCCACCTCTCCCTTTGCCGATGAGGATGGCTTCCGCACGGATGTGCTGGATGCACTCAGAAAGATCCGCACACCCATCATCCGCTGGCCGGGCGGATGCTTTGTATCCAGCTACAACTGGAAAAAGGGCGTCGGGCCGAATCGCCGGCCCGTCTTTGACAAGGCCTGGCGGGTTGAAGAGCCCAATACCTTCGGCACGGACGAGTTCATCAGGCTCTGCCGAAAGCTTGGCTGCGAGCCCTACATCTGCACCAACGCGGGCACCGGAAGCGCGGAAGAGATGAGCGACTGGGTGGAATACTGCAACCTCAAAAACGAAGGCGAATACGCGCGCATGCGCATCGCCAATGGATACGAAGCGCCGCACAGCGTCAAATACTGGAGCGTGGGCAATGAAAACTGGGGCGGTCACGAGATCGGCGCAAAGGACACGGCGGAATGGGGCCGTCTGGTGCGCGAATCCGCCAAGATGATCAAGCATGTGGATCCGTCCACCAGCCTCACCGCCGCGGCGCTTGTCGATCTTGACTGGAACGTGAATCTGCTGCGCACCAGTGCCGACCGGCTGGAGTGGATCTCCATCCATCAGTACTGGGATCACGTCTGGAACACAAACGATCTCGCTCCCTATGCGCGCTGCATGGCATACACTGCGGAGCTTGAGACCGACATCAACAAGGTTCGCGGCCTTCTGACCGCGATGGGCCTTGAAAAGCGCATTCGCATCGCCTTTGACGAATGGAACCTGCGCGGATGGTATCATCCCAACGTACATACCACCTATCAGGGCAGAACGCCGGAAGAATACATCCTTCCCCGGGACGACAATGACCTCAACGCCAGCTACACCATGGCCGACGCCGTCTTCTCCGCCTGCTTCCTCAATACCCTGCTTCGCAACGCCGATATCGTTGGCATGGCCAACTTTGCGCCCGTTGTCAACACGCGCGGCGCCATCTTCACACATCCCGGCGGAATCGTGCTGCGCACCACATACCACGTGTTTGACATGTACGCCAATCTCATGGGTGATACGGTCATTGACAGCTGGATCCGGAATATGGAACCCTATAAAACCCCCGGACGCGAAGGCGAAGTCATTGTCGACTGCATCGACTGTGTTGCTACGCTTCATTCTGACACAGGCATCATCGCCATTGCCTGCGTCAACAAGCACGAAACAGAGGATCGCGAAATCACGCTTGAACTTCCCTTCAAGGGCAGCGTAACCGTCACCTCGCTGACCGGCCATTCTGCCGATGATTATAACGACATTGACCGCGACAACGTACATCCTTATGACAACCCGGACGCCGTTTTGGCTTGCAGCGAAAATACGCTGATTGTCAGGCTTCCTGCACACTCCGTGAATGTGATTCAGATCAAATAAGCATTCCAGAGGCCGCGCTTCTCTGCGCCGGAATTGCAGATCGTTCGTTCCGGTATACGGAATGCGATATAGAACGGCGCAAGGGCCGGAAGCAAGCGGTATGTTCTCTATTTCATTGTCATTCTTTTCGTCGTTATCATACTGCTCGGAACGCAAAATCCCTTTCTCTGGCATCTGTCCGGAGAAAGGGATCCTTTCATTTATCACATTTTTATTGAATGCGCTTAACACACGCTTTGTATAATCTCCACAATACCTGTATACTTTCTCATTACTCTGAGAATCTAGTCAGCAACACATCATGGTATACTTCTATATCGGTTTATTTGTTGGCTTATGATCAATTCTATCGGTTTATTCATGCAGGATTCATCCTTCTTTTTCTCCCGACATACCACTTTTTGAGCTATTACGCAGATTCCTTGATCCTTAGCCTATCACTGACAAGCGCGATAAACTCCCCATTCGTCGGCTTATCATCAAGACTGCACACATTCCGCCCAAACGCCTAGTCAAGCGCCTCGATCCTGCCTCTATTCCATGCGACCTCAATCGCGTGCCGGATCGCCCGTTCCACCTTGCTGCTCGTCGTCCCAAACCGGTGCGCAATGCCTGGATACAATTCCTTCGTAATTCTTCCCATCAGATCCGGATTATCGATGACCATCTTCACCGCCTCGCGCAGGTACTGATAGCCCTTGATATGTGCAGGGATACCGACAGTCAGGAAGAGATTGGCAATCCTCTCCTCCAGCGTATCTGCATCCGATTCTCCGCGTTCACGGATAAACCGCGCCTGTATCGCTTCCGCTTTTCCATACTCGCCCGCCGTTTCAAGGATTCTCTGCGCAAGAATCGAAAAGTCAAAGGGCTTGACCATATAATAGCTTGCGCCGAGGTTAACAGCCCTTGCGATAAAGTCGTCTCTGCTCAGCGCTGTCAGCGCGATGACGCTCGGCCGCCTGCTCAATTCGATCGTCGCCAGCTTTTCCATCACGCCGTATCCGTCCATCTGAGGCATAATCATATCGCAGACCAGCACATCCGGCTCAGTTTCCTGCACAAGTTTGATCGTTTCAAGGCCATTTGCCGCCTTTCCAACAATCTCAATCCCTTCCTGATCGGACAGAAACTGAACAAGCATGTCCCTCAGCTGCGTATTGTCATCCGCCACAACTACCCGAACTGTATCCATCATCATCCCTCCATAATAACTCCAATTTGTATATTTACATCCATCTCATACATCATATCACAGTCCATTTTATATGTAAATATCTAATTATGTATTATTTCTGTCATTACACCACGAGGCGCGTTTTTTGATGTCCAACGCTATATCATACGCGAAAAAGAGCATTTTAGAAGCAAATCAGGCGGCCTTTCGGCCGCCTGAAACGTCTGATTTTTCATTCGCAGCAAGATGCGCGGATTTTCTCTCTCACGCGCATCAGCGTCTTTCCATACAGATTCCGTGCCGGGCGCTCGCTGCATGCGCTGCATGCGCATCTGCCCCACTCATTGTCGTGCGCGCCCGTCGTATCGTAGATGATCTCCATGCTTCCGGTATCAAGCAGCCTTTGCGCAAGCGCCGCGTTCTGTTCGTATTTGGCCAGCACGACGCGCTCGAGCGCCTTTTCCTGTTCGCCCGATTCCCATCCATCCCGCGGCGGCAGCTGTTTGATCAGCCTTCTGGCCTGATGCGCATTGAGCGCGGCAAACTGCTTCCTGAATTCCCAGCAAACGCCCTGCGCCAGATATGCCGCGGCAGCATTGCCATAGACAATCCCATCCAGTTCAATCATGCAGGCCGCCTTAAGCGCCATATGCGCATACTCGCCGGTGAAACTGTCAATTGCCTGCTTTTTCTTTTTCACGCCCGTCAGCGCTTCATGGAGCGCATCCGCAATCCGGATGATCAACTCTTTGTTTTTGAGCTTTTCAAGCCACGATTCCGGAATCGACCGGCGGCCATATATGACGCCCGCAAGCGAACCCGCAACCGCAGCGGTCGTGTCCGTATCCTCTCCGAGGTTTACCGCCCTGAGCACGCATGCCGCATAGCTGTCCGTCGTCAGCAGACACCAGAGCGCCGCATGGAGCGTATGCATGACATAGCCCGAGGAGCCGATCCTGCTTTCATCATAACCTGCCAACTCGTGCGGATGGATAAACATGCCGTCGCGGCTCATCTCTTCTGCAAACTGTCCGCCCATCGCCAGATAGGCCTGCCTGGCGCGCTCAAACCCGCGGGCGCATACGTCCAGCAGCGTATCCTCCACCCCTCTATGTATCCAGGCGTCAAGAATCAGCGTATAGATACCGCAGCAGATCAGCCCGCGCTCATGCGCATGCGTCAGGCTTGCCGTGCGATGCACCGGATCAAGAAAAGCTTCCGGATGCCGTTCATCATACTGCGCCTTCAGGCACTGCATCAGCGACACCGGAAAAATGCGCATCAGCGCGCCGTTGCCGTTTCCGTATTCGCCCGCGTCGCCGCAGTCCGCCGCATCCAGCCCCATTTCGAAGCGCTCAATCGCTTTTCTCGTGGAAATGCCGATGTCAAAGCGCACGCCGGTCGCGGTATACTGTGCATGCGACTTCCACGCGGAGAACTTTTTCATCATGTCCTCCGGGTTGAATCCCTTGACGAGGCTGTCTGCACAGCAGAGCGCCATAGAGGTGTCGTCCGACCAGCTGCCCTCCGCCTGATTGTATGTGCCATAGCCGATCATGTCCACAGCAGGCCTTCTGGTCATCTGCGCGCGCGTCAGAAACTCGTACGGAACGCCAAGCGCATCACCGACAGCAAGGCCGAGCAGCCCATCCAGCGCCAGGTTTTCAGACGTCATATTCACCTTTCCCGTTTCGCCACTCATCCTGCGTTCCCCTTCCTTTCCGTTCCCGGTGATTCATGGCATTCATTATACCATACTTTTGCGTCCGCGTCAGTCTCCTCTCAGGAGAATTCCGCCGAAGCGTCACTGCACCAGATTCAGTTCCTCTTCGCCAAGATTGTAGCCAACAAAGCCCTCCGGCACTGCGCCGACGATGATCGATTCAGCGACAAGCATGTTGGCGGATACATTCGTCGTCTTCGCACCTGCCGGAATGACGATCCGCACGCTCGCCTCAACCTGCAGGTATACCTTGTGCCTCGTCTGGTTGATGCCGCACGCCTCAAACTCCGTGGCAAAATCCGTGCTGATGGAGCCGACCGGCACAATGGACACCGGAATCCCCGGCCCGCTTCCGGCCAGAATGGTCAGTCCGAGCGCTGCGCCAAGCGGTACCGTCACCCGCTCGCTGGACATCGCCTCCAGCCTGCGCTGCGCCGCCTGCCCCGCCCTGTGCGCAAGCTGGTTCATGCGCATCGTATTGGCGGAAAGCAGCGCCACCTGTCCCCGCTGATCCATGCGCACGTTCATCAGGTCGTCATAGCCAACGCCGTCGCCCAGCGCGTCCGCCAGCGCAAGGGTGAGCACCTGCTGCGCCATCGCCGTGCTGCGCGCCTGCGCAAGCGCAAACACCATGGGCTTAAAATTCCTGTCCGCCAGCAGGAAGAGTGCAGAAAACAGCAGAGCCGCCATTAGCAAACGCCTGCAAAGCCTTCTTCTTCTCACATGCCGCACAAGTTTTTTCATCTGATCGGCAGTCATTTGATCCCTCCCAGCGTCTTATATGCAAAATGAACCGCATTTCCGCTTTTCTGATGCGAAACGACCCATTGTGTGATATAATAGATTGATCGATTGTTCCCTTAACCCTGTAAGGAGGAAGAACATGGCCAAACATGAGGATCGAAAAAAGATCCTGAAGGCAAACCGCGTTCCGCTTTCATCCCCGGACAGCGAGCAGCGCGCTGACGAAACGCTTAATCATACCAAAGAAAGACCTGCTGCACAGACGACACAGCTTCGCATGCAGGGTACCTCCCATTATATTCAGGCTGCGCGGCAGCATACCTCGCGCATGCCTCCCCCTGTCACGCCCGACGCATCAGCAAAGAAGAAGAAAAAAAAGAGCGCCGCAAAAGCCAAGGCTGAACCGCCGCGCTCCATCTTCAAGCCGCGCACAAAAAGCCCCAACTTTCTGCTGAGCGTTGCAGCCTCCACCGTCAACCTCACCGTCGTGCTGATTCTCTGCCTGTGTCTGGCGCTTGCCGGCGCGCTGGTAGGCATCGCCAAGGCGTACGTTGATACCGCTCCAACGCTCAATCTCGCCGCGCTCGACGCTCAGGATAAGACGTCCTTCATCTACGACAGCAAGGGCAACCTGATCACCGACTACAAGGGCACGGAAGACCGCGTCATGGTCTCCATCGACGAGATCCCTCCGATGCTGCAAAACGCATTCATCGCCGCGGAAGACGCCCGCTTCTTCGAGCACAACGGCGTGGACGTCAAGCGCATCGTCGGCGCGCTGGTCTCCAACTTCACCACCGGCTCCACGCAGGGAGGCTCCACCATCACGCAGCAGCTGATCAAGATGACCGTGCTCTCCACGGAGCAGTCCTACAAGCGCAAGCTGCAGGAAGCCTATCTCGCCATGGAGCTTGAAACCCGCTATACCAAAGAGCAGATCCTTGAAAGCTACCTCAACACGATCTTCATGGGCGGCAGCTATTACGGCGTCAAGGTCGCAGCGTACGGTTATTTCGGCAAGGAGCTTGACCAGCTCACCCTGCGCGAATGCGCCATGCTCGCCGGCATGACCAAGAGCCCCAATTACTACAACCCGCGCCGCAATTTCTATACCCGCAACGTTGAGGGCAGCAGGACTGCGGATATCACCAACAACCGCACCGACTACGTGCTGCGCCAGATGCGCGAAAACGGCCTGATCACCACGCAGGAATACCAGGCGGCGCTGGATCCTTTAACCGCGCACGTACTGGAGACCTCGCCCGCCTCCACGGATATGTACGCCTATCCGCATTATGTCGAATACGCCATCAGCGACGTGGTGGACACCTTCCTTGACCTCAACGGCCTCGAGGACACCTCCGCCAACCGCGCCGCGATGGAGAACGAACTGCGCACCGGCGGCTACAGCGTG
>JAFQOY010000096.1 GCA_017412025.1 Clostridia bacterium
TTAAGAAAGGAGCGCAGGGAAATTCCCCTGCGCCCCTTCAGGGCTTACAGCTTATTTGGAAAGCTGAAAGATTACTGCATATCCAGGATCTGCTGGTACAGATCAGCCAGAGCAGCGGTGTTGGCTCGATGGTCGGCTGGCAAGCCTCAACCCACGGAGCCTTGTCAGTAACTTCGATCACATAGCGACCGTCAGCAGCCAGCTTCTCGAAGGTCTCAGCTTCGATCTCAGCAACCTTCTCACGGCAGACCGCAGAAGCGTGCTTGGCACCTTCCATGATCCAGCCCTGCTGCTGCTCGTTCAGCTTGTTCCAGGCATTGTCGGTGATGATGATCTGCAGAGCGCCCAGGGTGTGGCCGTCCAGCAGCAGGTACGGGGCAACCTCCGGGAACGCGCCGGAGAAGTAGTTGGCGGTCGGCTGCTCAGCGCCGTCCACAACGCCGGTATTCAGCGCGCTGTAGAGCTCGGTGAACGGAACGGTGGTAGCCGCAGCGCCCAGGTTGCTGACCATGCCGGTCATGACCGGGTCAGCAGAAACGCGGATCTTGAGGCCCTTCAGGTCTTCGAGGCTCTTGACTTCGTTCTTGAAGAAGAAGTGACGGAAGCCTTCTTCGCCGTAGCACAGGCCGCGCAGCGGGAGACCGATCTCCTGCGGCTCAAGCAGGAACTCCTGGGCCAGCTCGCTGTCAGCGAAATTCCAGAAGTGCTCTTCGCTCACGAAGGTATACGGGATGGAGAGCAGGCTGGCCTTGCCGCAGCCATACTGGGTCAGAGCGAAAGCGGAAATACGGCTGATGTCGGTGATGTTGCCGTAGCCCAGCAGGTTGTCGAGGATCTGGTCTTCAGAGCCCAGAACGCCGTTGGCCTGAATGTCGATGATGATTTCGCCAGCGGAAACTTCTTCAACCTTAGCCTTGAAAGCCTTAGCCATTTCGCCAACGATGGTGCCGTCAAGCGGGTTAACCTCAGCATAGGTCAGGGTGATCGGATCAGCCATGGCGACGGCGCAGGCCGCGACCATAACCAGAGCCAGCACGAGAGTCACAAGCTTCTTCATGGGGAATTCCTCCTAACATTGTTTATCCGGCAAATACACATATTTACCGAATTTCTTGTATTATCATACCATATTTCAGGTATCATTGTCTAGTATCCGTCAAAGCTCTTTATAAATTTTCTCATATATCCACCACAAACGGCAGTATCCGAATAACGCCTTGATACAGTCTGACATTCTGTATATTGTACTTGATTTTTCTGTCGTCGGGTGTAAAATGAGTTGTATAGTTCTCATTATTCAGCTTATCAAAACCGATGGAGGCTCTGCATCATGAAAGAACATATCACGCTGCACGTGCGGATCAACAGCCGGATCTTCCGCCGCTTTGCCATATTCGACACTTTCCGCTTCAAGAAGCGATGGAAGGCGCCTGCGCTCTTCGCCGCAATCTTTACCGCCTTTGCCGCAGCGGCCTTTGTGATGACGGACAAGGCGCAGTCCGCCATGATCGGCAATCTGCTGCTGGTTATCGGCCTTGGTCTGCCGCTTTGCTATGTGCTGCATTTTCTTTTGCAGGTGCACGACCAGTGCCGCCGCCTCGGGCTGCGGCAGCTTCGCCCGGCGTATACGCTCAACATGAGCGAGCGTGATCTTCGCATCATCAACGACATGCAGCAGGAGCCTGAGGTCACGCTCGCATGGGATTCCCTGCTGGGCGTATGGCGCGGAGAATTTGCCTTCTACATCTATGCCGGCCCCTCCCGCGCGTTCATCGTGCCCGACGGGCAGTATGATATCACGCCCGCTCAGATGTATGACTTCTTCAAGGCGCGCCTGCCGCAGGAGAAGCTGCACGGAAGGCGGCCCTGATTCTCCCCTTGCCTGAAAAGCCTCCTTCTCCGCCTGAAAAACCGCATCATGAAGCATCTCCGGACAGCCTGTGCCCGGAGATGCTTTTTCATATATGCTCTTTATGCGTCTTTCGTCGGTCAGCCATTCAGCGCACGCTCTGCCTGCAGACCTTTATGCGAATCAGACCAGTCTGATCACATTCCAGCTGAGCGCAGGCAGCCTGACCGTCAGCATACCGTTTTCGACCTTCGCACCCTGGATGGAAACCGGGGACACATTGTCCGGATGCTCTTCCGTGTTCACGGCCTTGACGTCGTCATGGTGGAGCACAATGTGTTCCTGAACGCCCTTGAGATCAAACGCCCGCAGATCCACGGTGACCAGCAGATCGTCCTGCATATCCTTGTTCACGGCAAAGATCGTCACGCTGCCGTCATCGGCCTTCGTGGCCGCCGCGTCCAGCACGGGCACACGCTCGTAATCTGCGCAGTCATACACCGGACTGGTGACCAGCGCCTGCAGCGCCTCGCCCCGTCCATAACAGGACGCATGCATAAACGGCCAGAAAATCGTCTGCTTCCATGCGCCGCCGCCCTTGCGCGTCATAATCGGCGCAATGACATTGACCAGCTGCGCCAGGCAGGCAATCTTCACGCGGTCGGCGTTGCGCATCAGCGTGATGAGCATGCTGCCGCAAAGCAGGGCGTCTTCGAAATTGTAGATATCCTCCAGCAGCGGAAGCGCCTCGCCCCAGCGGTCGCGCTTTTTGATTTCCTCATCCTGCTCGGCGCTGTGATACCAGATATTCCACTCATCAAAGGAAAGATTCAGTTTCTTCCTGCTCTTCTTCGTGCCGCCCACCGCGTCGCAGATGGATACAACCGTCTTGATGAAGGAATCCATATCCATCGTGCGCGCAAGGAAACCCGGCGTATCGTTGGTCGGGTTGCCGTAATACCTGTGCAGCGAGACATAGTCCACATTCTCGTAGCACTGCTCAAGCATCTCGCGTTCCCATGTGCCGAATGTCGGCATATCCGTATGGGACGATCCGCAGGCCACCAGCTCGATGCTGCTGTCCACCCACTTCATCATCTTCGCCGCTTCATTGGCGGCACGGCCGTATTCATACGCCGTCTTATGCCCCATCTGCCACGGGCCGTCCATCTCGTTGCCCAGACACCAGAGCTTGATCCCAAAGGGATCCCTGGCGCCGTTGCTGATGCGCAGATCGCTCCAGTAGCTGCCGCCCTTATGATTGGCGTATTCGACCACGTTCCTGGCAGCGTCCGCGCCGCGCGTGCCGAGATTCACGGCATACATCACGTCGGAGTTCATCTCTTTGGCCCAATTGCAAAACTCGTGCAGGCCTACTTCGTTGGTCTCCGTGGTGAACCATGCCAGATCCAGCCTGCGCGGGCGGGACCCGCGCGGGCCGATGCTGTCCTCCCAGTGAAAGCCGGAGACAAAATTGCCGCCGGGGTAACGGATCACCGGTACGCGCAGTTCGCGAATCAGCCGCATCACATCCGTGCGGAAACCGTCCGCGTTGGCGGCCGGATGTCCGGGTTCGTAGATGCCGTTATACACAGCGCGGCCCAGATGTTCCAGGAATGAACCATAGATCCTCGGATCAATCCGACCGATGACATAGTCCTTATCCAGAATGACTTTTGCCTGTTTCATTGTCCACGCTCCTTTTGCAAAAAATCAGCCCTTGACGCTGCCGGCCGTCATACCGGCCATGAAGGACTTCTGGCAGAAGAGATACACGATGATGATCGGCACAACCGCCATCACAGCGCCCGGCATCAGTACGTCATAGGCGTTGCCGTAGGGCGTGATGGTGGTGCCAAGGCCAATGGGCAGCGTGAATTTCGTATCCTGATTCAGCACAATCAGCGGCCAGAGAAGGTTATTCCAGCTGTTCATCGCCGAAAGAATGCTCATCGCGCCAAAGGCTGGAATCATGATCGGCACCATGATGCGGAAGAAGATGCCGTAATCCGTGCAGCCGTCAATCCGTCCTGCTTCGATCAGCTCTTTAGGCAGGCCGCTGGCAAACTGGCGGAAGAAGAACACCATATACGCCGGAACGACATACGGCATGATGACGCCGAAGTAGGAGTTGGTCAGCCTGATGTTGGTCAGCGCACGGTACATCGGCAGCAGCAGGATTTCAAAGGGCATCATCAGCAGAATGAGCACGACAATGTCAAAGACCTTCTTGCCTCTGAAATTGTACATCGCCAGCGCGTAGCCGACGATGGACGCAAAGAACAGGCCGACGCCTGTCTGCAGAAGCATAATCGTCAGGCTGCTCTTATACCAGTCCCAGTAAATGCCGTCGCGGTACGTATTGAGCGCATTGTAGTTGACAAAGGACATCACATCCGGCTCAATCCGGAAGCTCAGCCCCTGACGCAGGATCTCCGTGCCCGGCTTCAGGGAAGAGAGGAACATGAAATAAAACGGCATCATCAGAAAAACAGCTGCGATCACAAAGAAGACGCCGATGATCATCGTGCTGACGTTTGCTTTGATCTTCTGATTCATCACGCATCCTCTTTCTTAAAGAAGCCCATGAGCACCAGCTGCACCATATTCACAGCAAACACCAGACCCAGCAGCGTGATGCCGATTGCAGAGGCCAGACCCATGTTGTTCTTGGTGATGCCCATCATATACATATAGCCGACGATGGTGCGGCCGATGCCGCCGGGGTTGGACTGCTGCCACAGCGCCACAGATTCTGTGAACATGGAGAAGCCGCCCAGCACCGTGATGGTGAGCACATAGATGAGCGTCGGGCGGATGGAGGGCAGCGTGATATGCAGGAAAGCCTGCACGGCATTCGCGCCGTCGATACGCCCTGCCTCATGCAGATCCTGCGGAATCGCCTGAATGGCGGAATAAAAATAGACGATATTCACGCCCATCCAGCGCCACAGCGTCAAAAGAACAAGGACAAAGTTGCTCGTCCCGGCAAACTGCAGCCACATCTTGGGCTGCATGCCCAGAACGCCGATGAAGCGATTCGCCAGAGAGGTTTCCAGACTGCCAAAGGCAAGACGGAACACAATACCGGCGACGATGATCGACGTCAGCGCCGGAATAAAATAGAGGGACTTGAAGAAATTCGGGAACGGCGCATGCCTGGAAGCCAGCATGGCGGCAAAGAGCAGCGGCACGGGAATCAGAATGGCCACGTCCCACACGGTAAACCATGCCGTGGTCTTCAGCGCCATGATGTAGTTCTTGTTCAGGAGCTTTCCGTAGTTGCTCAGGCCGATGAACTCCGCCGTTCTGGGACCGTCAATCCGCTGGAAGCTCATGACGACCGAGGCAATCGTGGGATACAGATAAACGCAGAGCAGATAAATGACAAAGGGAGAAATCATGATATAGGGCACAATGCGCGGATCATTGAGACCGGTTATCCGTGCTCTGGGACGCTTTTGCCGGAGTGTTGGCTGCATTTGGCGCCCTCCTTCCTGATGAATCATGGTTCATCATCCATATTGGGTATGCGGCTCACAGCAGAACAGAAAGAGGGAGAAGGGAAGAATTCCCCCTTCTCCCTCTTCGATCATCCGAGGAGCAATCTGATTGATGAGGATAGGATTACTCGATCATCAGGCGGAGCTCTTCAGCGCAGTCCTGAGCGACGGTCGCCGGATCCTGACGCAGGATGAAGAGGTTGTAGCCCATCTGCTGCTTGACGATATCGGCAGCGGTCGGATAGGTATCGATCAGGCAGGTCGGAGCAACGCTGTCAAGCGTTCCTTCGATCGCAGCGAAGATGTTGTCCTCATAGTACTGGAAGAACTTGTTGTCCTGCTTCAGATCCTCGGAACCATACAGATCGGTGCGGATCGGATCGAAGCCCAGCAGCAGCCAGGACTGCAGGCCGGCGTCATAGCTCATGGTGGCGAAAGCCAGATAATCCTTGGCCAGCTCGACGTTCTTGCTGGTCTTGATTACGGCAGTACCGGTGCCGCCCATCTGAGCAGTCTTGTAGCCGCCGTCGGTCCATACCGGCATCGGAGCAACCTTCATCTTGCCCTGGAGATCCGGCATGTAGTTGAGGAAGCGGTCGCTGTACCAGAACGGCATCATAACCGCGGCAGAGTTGCCCTGGTTCATCCAGCCGTAGTACTCCTCAGCATGGTGATTGCCGCCCGGCGTCGCGATGGCGGTGCCGTCCTTCATCATGCCGTCCATGAAGGCGAGGGTGTCGATGACAACCTGCTCGTCCATGCGGACGCTGCCGTCTTCGGCAAGCCAGTCGCCGCCATGCTGGCTGACCATCGGATAGATGCTCCAGCAGTCGCTGGTTTCCCAGGTGGTCATAACCTTGCCGGTCTTCTCAAGCACAACCTTGCCGGCCGCGGCGAAGTCGTCCCAGGTCTTGATGGTCTTGTAGTCGATACCGGCGGCTTCGAGAATCTCGGTGTTGTAGAACACAACACAGGCGCCGATGTGGTGGTCAATGCCGTAGTAGTTGCCCTGACGCGCATAGTTGTCAAGGCGCGGCATGACGAGCACATCCTTGAGCGGCTCGACATAGTCGTTCATCGGAGCCAGCTGGATGTCGCCCTTGAGGTAGTTGGCAAACATGTTGATCTCGATGTCGGAGATATCCGGCGCGCCTTCGCCGGTCTGCAGCGCGATGGTCAGCTTGCTGTGCATGTCTTCATACGGATAAACCTGCATGTCGATCTCCAGCTTCGGGCCGGTGGTCTGCGCATTGTACTTCTCCAGCTGATCCTTATACAGCTGCAGATGCAGTTCCTGGAATGTCCACAGCGTCAGCTTCACGGTTTCTTCTGCAACAGCGCTCACGCAGCCAAGAACCATGATCAGCGCGAGGATAACCGCCAATAACTTTTTGGACATAATAACCCTCCTGATTTTGTTCAGTTTTGTGTTTGTGCGCATTCAAAGCACACAAACAAAACGCGGTGGTATT
The DNA here is from genome assembly GCA_017412025.1 of Clostridia bacterium. The sequence goes on from JAFQOY010000096.1 coordinate 6,825, forward strand.
GATCCTTTTGTAGATTAACGTTAATCCATTTCTATGTTAATTGTAATGGATGTTTACGTTGTTGTCAATACGGGAATTCATGAATATATCACATTATTGATTGCGCCGGGAGAAGCCGATTGTCAAACAAAGCCTCCTATGATATGATATACATCAGAATTTACCAGCATGGAGTTTTGGAAATGATTTCAAACGGTTCAGGACGCGTCACGCTCAAGGATATTGCGCAGCAGTGCGGCTATACGGCAAACACCGTTTCCCGTGCGCTTCGCGGCGATAAAAAGCTGCCGGAAAA
>JAFQOY010000097.1 GCA_017412025.1 Clostridia bacterium
CAGCGACCAGTTGTTGTGCTTGCCGCTGCCGTTGACGCCGGCAAAGGGCTTTTCATTCAGCAGGCATACCAGCCCGTGGCGCAGGGCAACCTTCTTCATGACGTTCATGATGAGCATGTTCTCATCCGTCGCCACGTTGGTCGTGTTGTAAATCGGAGCCAGCTCGTGCTGCGCGGGCGCGGCCTCGTTGTGCTCCGTTTTTGCCGGAATGCCCAGCTTCCACAGCTCCACGTCCAGGTCGCGCATGTAGTTGGACACGCGCTCCTTGATCGCGCCGAAGTAATGATCCTCCATCTCCTGTCCCTTGGGCGGCATCGCGCCAAAGAGCGTGCGCCCGGTGAAGATCAGATCCTTGCGCTTTAAATAGGTTTCTCGGTCGACGATAAAGTATTCCTGCTCCGGGCCGACGGAAGAAATCACTTTCTGCGCCTGCGCGTCGCCAAAGAGGCGGCAGATGCGCAGCGCCTGGGTATTGACAGCCTCCATCGAGCGCAGCAGCGGCGTCTTCTTGTCAAGCGCCTCGCCGGTATAGGAGCAGAACGCCGTGGGAATGCACAGCGTTTTGGTATCGCCGCTGTCGTAGAGGAAAGCCGGGCTGGTGATGTCCCACACCGTATAGCCGCGCGCCTCAAACGTTGCGCGGATGCCGCCGGAGGGGAAGGAGGATGCATCCGGTTCGCCCTTGATGAGCTCCTTGCCGCGCAGCTCCATGATCATGCTGCCGTCCTGCTGCGGGCTGATAAACGAATCGTGCTTCTCCGCCGTCGTGCCGGTCAGCGGCTGGAACCAGTGCGTATAGTGCGTTGCGCCCTTTTCAATCGCCCATTCCTTCATCGCGCATGCCGTGGCGTCCGCCACGACGGGATCGAGCTCCTCGCCCGTCGCCATGCTGCGCTTGAGGCTCTTGTAAATCGCCCTGGGCAATCTCGCCTGCATCTCTTTATCGCCGAAGACATAGCTGCCGTATATATCAGGAATATTCAGGTGTTCGCTCATTCCCGTTCTCCTTTTCATGCGCGTGCGCCGCGCACGCTTTCCCTTTTCCTTTTTCTGCGTTTATCCCTGCGCTTCCGCGCATCAGGCATAGCCGGGACAAAAAAACACCATATTACAATACACCAACGCCGCCATAATTTCAACGCAAAAAAGTTTGTCGCGCCAATTGTTTTCTTTTTTTCTGTTTTTTCTGCAAATTCCTTGATTTCTGCAGATCCGGACCGGATTTCCTCCGGAATGATCTGCCGCTCTGCTCGCCGTTTTCCCTGTGCGTATCGGCGTCCGGCTTTCCAGCATATTTTGAAAATGCAGACGCCGCCTTGACCGCCATGCCGGCATGCGCGCATGCAGATCGGGAGAAAATCCTCCTGCGGCCGTGCGGACACATCGCTTTGCCCCGGCATATTCTGCCATCAGGCGGGTCCGCCCCGCAAAGCCCAATTATCGGAGGGATTTTTATGGCGCACTATGCGGTCCGCGAAAGCCCGCCACTGCGGGGAGAGATACCCATCAGCACATCCAAAAACGCCGTGCTGCCCATCATGTGCGGCGCGCTGCTGACGCGGGAGGATGTGCGCATCGAAAACCCGCCGGACCTGACCGACGTCAGCACCCTTTCCTCTCTGCTCGAAGCCTGCGGCTGCAAAATCGCCCGGGAAGCTTCCGCCCTCGTCATCAGCGCCGACAGCCTCGGCAATCCGCTGGATGAAGAGGACGTGCGCAAGATGCGCGCGTCCGTGCTCGTCCTGGGGCCGCTGCTTGCCCGTCTGGGCGAGGCGCGCATTCCGCTGCCCGGAGGCTGCGCCATCGGCCAGCGTCCCATCGATCAGCATCTCAAGGGCATGAGCGCGCTGGGCGCACGGGTTCAGTTCGACCACGGCGGCGTGACGCTCATGGGCCGCCTGCGCGGCGCGACCATCTATCTGGATATGCCGTCCGTCGGCGCGACGGAAAACCTGATGATGGCCGCCACGCTGGCCGAAGGCACAACCCGCATCGAAAACGCCGCCAAGGAGCCGGAGATCGTCGATCTTGCCGCCTTCCTCTCCTCCATGGGCGCCAGAATCAGCGGCGCAGGCTCCTCTACCATCCTCATCGAAGGCGTCAAATCCCTTCACGGCACATCCTGGCATCCGATTGCGGACCGCGTGGAGGCGGGCACCATGGCCTGCGCCTGCGCGATCACCGGCGGCGAACTGCTGCTGCGCGGCGCGCGGGCGGAACACCTGCGCAGCCTGCTCTTCAAGCTCAGCGAAGCCGGCGTACATATTCAGGATACCCCCGGCGGGCTGATGGTCTTTGGCCGCGCCAAGCAGCCCTTTGAAATCCGCACGATGGTCTATCCCGGCTTCCCAACCGATCTGCAGGCGCCGATGATGGCTGTCGCCTGCAAGACGCCCGGCACAAGCGTATTCCTTGAGACCATTTTTGAAAACCGCTTCATGCACGCCGCAGAGCTCTCGCGTCTGGGCGCGCATATACGCGTTGAAAACCGCGTCGCCGTCGTGGAGGGCACGCCTTATCTCACCGGCGCGCCCGTCACCGCGACGGATCTGCGCGCAGGCGCAGCGCTGATTCTCGCCGGCCTGTGCGCGGAGGGCGAAACCATCGTCGACGATACCGGCGGACACATCGACCGCGGATACGACCGGATCGAGGAGAAGCTCTCCATGGTCGGCGGACATGTGCACCGCGTCGCGTCGCCGTCGTAAACGCCGGCACATCAAAAGAAGCTGCAAAGCCTTGCGCTCTGCAGCTTCTTTGTACTGTGTTGCTTTCGGTCTCCGTATAAGGAGAAATCAGCCCTTGACCGCGCCGCTGGTGGTCATCGCGCCTTCCACCTGCTCGGAGAACAGGCAGTAGACCAGGATGGCCGGCAGGGAAGCGATCACCATCGTCGCGCCCATGGAGCCCCAGTCCGTGGTGAACTGGCCCTGGAAGAAGAGCACGCCCAGCGGGAGCGTCTTCATGTGCGCGGTGGTGCCCACGAGCACGTTCGCCAGCAGGAACTCGTTCCACGCGGAGAGGAAGACGTAGATCGCGATCGTCATCGTCGCCGGACCGACCAGCGGCATGATGATCAGGAAGAACGTCTGCCAGATGTTCGCGCCGTCGATACAGGCCGCCTCTTCCATCTCCTTCGGGATGCCCTTGAAGAAGCCGTAATACACCATGCAGGAGAACGC
>JAFQOY010000098.1 GCA_017412025.1 Clostridia bacterium
AGCGCTCTTGTTCAGGAAAGGCTCAGCCGAGACAATCCCATCGCGGCGCTGAATATGGATCTGATCCCCCGCAACGAGCGCGAAGAAGCTTCTTCTGCGCTGCTTGAAGAGCTGGAAGACAGCGATCTTGCCCCGCTTCAGGGCATGCCTGTCCTGCTTGAATGGCTGAAGTGCAGCGCCGCTCAGTTTACTCAGATGATTCTTGAGATGCTTGCGCGCATTGACGACCATCATCAGGCAATCGCTCAGGCCTTTTTCGGCTGTACAGATTTGGGCGAGATCATCGACGTCTCCTGCGATGGGGGTGACCTGCATGAAGATGGACGCTGCGCCGTCATCGTGACAACCACCCGGGGCAAGCTCCTCTACAAGCCGCACGACTGCCGCACAGACGTTTTGTATGCTCAGCTGGTGGATCGCCATTTTTCAGATATCACACGTGCGCCGTGCTGCGTGGCGGGCGACGGATACGGATTCTGCGAATTTATCCATGCACGTTCCGCCAAAGCTGAGGAAGAAATCCGGCAATATTTCAGGCATTTCGGTAGCCTGTGCGCGCTGTTTCAGGCGCTGGGCAGCAGCGACCTGCATGCAGAAAACTTTCTGGCGATCGGCGACCTTCCTGTTCTGATTGATTTTGAAACCCTGCTTACGCCCTCGCCAAAGGTATTCGGCGAAACCCTGCTGCCAGATCAACACGGCAGCTTTACGGATGCGCTCAATCATTCCCTGTATCCCTCTTCCCTGCTACCGTCCTTGTCCGGCGGCCGCGATTTAAGTCCGCTGATGAACAAGGAATCCGCCGGGCGTGGTCTGCCCGTATTGAGCGGTGCCGTACAGACTGTGCAGGACCATATGGACGATTTCCTTTCGGGATTTGAAGAAGGATATCGCCGCTGCATGGCTCTGCGTAGCGAATTGGAAAGCGTCCTGCAGGCTTTCAGCGCCATCCGCGTGCGCAGGCTTCTGCGCCATACCCGATATTACGCTGCCCTGCAGCGCAGGCTGCTTGCGCCGCGCGCGCTCGCATCCTCAGATGCACAAAGGGCCGTCACCGAAGGACTCCGATCGTACTTTGAGCAAGCGCATGCGCCGCACCTCTTTCCGATCGCTGCAGCAGAAGAAGCCGCGCTTCTTCGCGGAGATATTCCTTACTTCTATACCACGGGAGACAGCTGCGATCTACTTTCCTCCGGCCAGGTTGTCGTCAAGGGATACTTTGCATGCAGCGGCGTGGAAAACGCCCGCAGGCGGCTTGCGCGGATGAGCGAGGACGAGATGCGCTTTGAAAAGGAACTGCTCGTCAGCGCCATCCGTCTGGCAATCGTCCCCCTGCCCAACGAAGAGCATCGCACATTCTCCGCAAAGCAGAACAGCGCGATGCAGACGCAGGAGCAGTTCTACGCAGAGGCTGAAAAGGTCATGAAGCGCATCTGCTCCTTCGCCCTCAAAGCGCCGAATGGAGCGATCGGCTGGCTGACCAATGTCGAAGGCAGAACCAGCACGATGCAGCCGGAACTGATGCAGGGTATCGCCGGACTGGGCATATTCCTGTCCGCCTGCGCCGCATCCGGAATGAGAGAGGCAACGCCATATGCCGAAGCTTGCCTGGAGCATCTTGAGCGCTATACATTCAGCCTTGAACAGGGAAATCCGCTGCAGTTCAAGCGAATGCCCCTTGGACTGAACGGCGCTGCCGGCATTCTTCGATCGCTTCGCCTGATCCAGACGCACATGCCGCAGGCCCAAGCGCTTTATGCGCATTTTCTCGCACTTATTCCCCGTATGGAGATCGAACATGCAGGACCGGATATGATCTCCGGCGTCTCCGGCCTGCTTTCAGAGCTCTGTTTTTCTCCCCTGAGCCCTGATCATGCTCTCATTCGCCGCTGCGCAGACCGCCTGCTTCGCACAAAAACGCTCGTTCAGCCCGACGGCGTGCTCCTCTGGGATACGCTGGGCAAAAAGCGCATCATCAGCGGCGCAGGACACGGCATGGCCGGCATCGGCGCTGCGCTGATACACGCCTATAACGCGATCGCAGACGACAGATGGCTGGCAGCCGCAAACGACGCCTTTGTATGGGAAAGCCACATCTACAATGAAAAGCTTGCAACATGGCCAGATCTGCGCTTGCCAGGAAGCAGCACTGCCATGCACGGTTATTGCTCCGGCGCACCGGGTATCGGACTGATGCTTCTTTCCTGTATGCGCCAGCGCAGCCAGATCGCAGACTGGGATGCAAACATGGACCGCGCCATCGGTGCCTGTCTCCACCATCCCATTCGTTTCCGGGATCATCTATGCTGCGGTAACAGCGCCGACGCCGATTTCCTTCTGGAAGCTGGGCGCAGGCTGGAGCGCGAGGATCTGACGCACGATGCACGCAGAATGCTCTGCGAGATGTCACAACGCGCCCAGGACGATTATTCCTATCTGCCATCGGGCTATCAGGCATCGTTTACGCCCACGCTGTTTTACGGCGCGGCGGGCGTCGGCTACACCTTGCTTCGCGCAGCCGATACAGCGTTTGCGTCTGTTCTGGTTTAATTCTTCCGCTTCATTCTCTGCTTTCGATAACGAAACAGCCCTATGTTTCAAGCCGATGGCGCCATGTTCCGCAAGAATAAACAATGCATGGAGTCTGCAAGAATCACAGAAGAACGAGTTGGTAGTTATATCGTATTCTCATCCGGCATCATCTCCCTTCTTGAATCTTATCTTCCATTCCTGACCATTTCTCAATTCAAATTTCACCCCTATACATTTGATTTTCATCTTCTGTTGAACGACTACCCTTTCCACCATCGCTACAAATGCTCCGGGATCAAACTCCACATCCGCTTCCTGCTTTTCAAACATCCGCAGGAACAGCGCAATCTGCTTCTTTCTTGCTTCCCGGCTGCGTAGTTCTTCGTCGATCTCCTGGATTCTGTTCGTCGCTTGTTTGTACTGTGCACTCAGCTGATCGTATTCCCGGCGATACTCCTCCTGATCAAGCTCCGTCC
>JAFQOY010000099.1 GCA_017412025.1 Clostridia bacterium
CGCGCCGCTTGCGTCCCTGTATACCTTGTATGTATCCACAACGTAGCCCGTGCGCTTCTTCCTGCCCGCCTGCCTGGATCCTCTGGGCAGCGATTCATCGTAGGTGTACAGAATCTCATCAGACGGCTTGATGGTTCTGATCACCTCGGATTCAAGGTCGATCGTCCTTCCATCCTCAGGCAGCTGTCCGTAGAATTCGACCGTTACCTTCTGCTTTTCATACCAGGCGACGACAAACACAGGAAACTTTCCTTCGTTGCGGAACACAAAATCCAGCGAAGGCCAGTTGACCGTGGCGTCCTCGCCCTTGTTGACATAGGTTGAAGGCCAGCTGTGCGCATAGCGTTCCACAATCTTCATATCCGCGCGGACAGCAGCGTTAAAGAGCGTCGAGGACGTCTGGCATACGCCGCCGCCCGTATCGTCCACCAGCATGCCGCCGGCGATTGCGCCCGCCTCACGGTATCCCTTCGCGCCCGTGCGCTGACCTGTGCAGCCATTGAAGGAGAGCGTTTCCCCCGGCATGACCACCTTGCCGTTGAGCGCATTGGCCGAAAGCTCAATGTTGGTGTTTCTGTCCCTGTCCTTGGTCGTCTCCGTCGTAAAGGAAGATATCCTTCCAAAGTGCCCTTCCAGCTGGCTGAGGGTCACATTCGGCCTGACCGCGCTGCCCTGCACCACGACGACGCTGTCATACGCATGCGCATCCAGCGCAGAAAGAATATCCTGCGACAGCGCCAGCCGGTCGACACGGTATCCGTCCGCTTCCTTCGTAAAGGTAAACGTGCGCTCGCTCACGTCAAACGCGTCAAGCGACGCATCCCTGGCTTCAATATCCAGGCTGTCCGCAATGATGTTCACCAGACCATCGACCGCGTCCCTGTCATAGCTGAATCCCGTTTCAAAGTGCGCGCCGGAGCGTGCAGCCTCCTCAACCGCGCGGTACCGCTGCTCCAGCGTACCCGTCCTGCCGACGGCATACGCCTGACGGAGGATCGTATCCGCGTTGAAGGTCATGGGCACCTGCTCCGATGTGATGCGCCAGCGCTTTTCGCCTGCCGCTACCACGAGCGAGAAGGCGTCCGCCGCCTGCTCCCTGCGCGTATCAATCATCGCCTGAGCCTGCGCCATATCCATCCCGCCCAGCTCGAACCCGTCAATCGTCACGCCCGGAAAAAACGTCGTCTTTCCGACGGCTTGACGAATGGCGGCATACGCATCATATGCCGCCATCTGATCTGCATACAGTTTTGCCCCGCCGACCCATACCGCGCAGCACAGCGCGATGACGATCAGCGTCCATATGGGAAAAGGCCTTCTCTCTTCTTTTGCATCAGCACGCTCGCGGCGGGAAGCGCCCCGCGTCGATTGGCGGCGATCCAAAGCCATATCCGTTCTCCTCAATATTCCGATCGGTTTCAGGAATTCTTCGCAGCGTCCAGCGCTTCAAACAGTTCCTTTTCATTCATGCGGTAGGAAAGAATGTGCAGGCTGTCAGACAGATGCACATTGTTGACCGCCACGCCCTCCGGCAGCGTCAGATCGACCGGCGCAAAATTCCAGATGGCGCGCACGCCGCCGCGCACGAGCATATCTGCCGTATCCTGCGCGCAGGCCTTGGGCACAGCCAGCACGGCGATATCCACCTGATGGGACTCCAGCCAGCTTTCCAGCTTCATCATCGGCTGCACAAGCACGCCGTGCACATCGATGCCCACCAGCGCAGGCGACACATCGAACATCGCCTGAATGTGGAATCCTTCCTTATCAAAGCCGGCATAATTCGCTACTGCGCGGCCGATATTGCCCGCGCCGACGATGATCACATGGTACTCATGCCTCAATCCCAGGATTTCCGCAATATGCTCCTTCAGATTGGCCACATGATAACCATAGCCCTGCTGGCCAAATCCGCCAAAACAGTTGATATCCTGCCGGATCTGAGAAGCGGTCAGGTTCATGCGCTCGCCCAGCTCCTGGGAGGAGATGCGCACCACGCCCGCCTTTTCCAGATCCCTCAGATGTCTATAATACATCGGCAGTCTGCGCACCACGGCGTCAGATACCCTTGATTTGTAAGCCATACATCCCGCTCCTATCCCTTGTATTCCATCGGATACCTCTGAAAATTAGTATATCAGGATATCCATTCCGTTGCAAGTCAAACTTGAATCACGGATGCGATTTTACTGCCATGCGCATGAACCGAAAGGAAACATCCTTCCCAGCCAGCGCAAAGCCGGGGCGGCTTCCGCTTTCATGCTTCCGCCCTTTTCTTATCGCCTGAACGCGCGCATCCTCTCGCGCTCCTTCTTGCGGGCAGATTTCTCCCGCTTCTCTCTTTGCAGGGGCTGCGCCAGCTCCAGATCCACGGCGCAGCTCTCCAGCTCCACGCTCTGCACGCGCACACACAGCTGCTGTCCCAGAGAAAACACGAAGCCCGTTCTCTCGCCGCGCAGCGTCATGCGCCGCTCGTCGTAGTCAAACCAGTCCTCGAGCGAACGCACATGCACAAAGCCCTCTGCACCGTTTGTAAGCAGAACGTATACGCCCCACTCGCTCACGCCGCTGACCGTACCGTCAAACAGCTCGCCCAGATGCCCTTTCATGTAGCGCGCCGTCATCAGCTTGTCCGCCGCGCGCTCAGCCTCCACCGCGGCGCGCTCGCAGTCCGAGCTTCTCATCGCTGCATCCGCCAGCGCATCGCCGGAAAGCGTTACCCGCCCGCCCTTCAGCACCGCAGACAGCGCCCTGCTGACAATCAGATCCGGATATCTTCGGATGGGCGATGTGAAGTGGCAATAATCCGGCATCGCCAGACCGTAATGCCCAAGCGGGCTGACGTCGTAGCGCGCTTTCTGCATGCTGCGCAGCGCCAGCGTGCTGATGACGCTGTACTCCGGCGTATCCTTCGCCTGCTCCAGCACTGCGCGGATATCGCCCGGCTTTGCGCGTCCGCGGATTGCTCTCGCATCCACACCCAGTCCCTGCAGGAATTCCCTGAGCGTATCGAGCTTCTCCGGGTCGGGCTTTTCATGCACGCGGTACAGCAGCGGCACGCCTTTTTCCTTTGCGAACTGCGCCACGCAGGCATTGGCCGTCAGCATGAAATCCTCGATCATCATTTCCGCCTCGCCGCGTTCGCGCATCACGATCTCCGCCGGCTCGCCCTGTTCATCCAGCACAAACTTCGGCTCATTGGCGTCAAAATCGATTGCGCCCATCGTCTCACGGCGTGCGCGGATACGGCGGGCAAGCGCGCGCATCGCCAGAAGGGAATCGACCAGCTCTTCCGGCACGCTGCCATGCGCCCGTCCGCTTTCAAACAGCGCGTTGACGTCCTCATACACCAGCCTTGCCTTGGACCGGGTGATCGTCCGCAGAAGGCGCATTTCCGTCACTTCACCGTCCGGGCCGATATCCATCAAAGCACTGAGCGTGAATTTATCCTCATCCGGTCTGAGCGAGCATACGCCGTTTGACAGCTGCTCGGGCAGCATCGGCAGCACGCGCCCGGGGAAATACACGCTCGTTCCCCGCTGCCAGGCTTCGCGGTCCAGCGCCGATCCCTGCGGCACATAATATCCCACGTCTGCGATATGCACGCCAAGGCGCACAGCGCCATGCGGCAGCGTCTCCAGGCTCACCGCATCGTCAAAGTCCTTTGCATCCAGGCCGTCGATCGTAAAGGAAAGCATGTCTCTCATGTCCGTCCTGTCCGGATCATCCTCAAGCCTGGCTTCTGCGCAGGCTTTCGCCTGTTCAAGCGCCTGCGCGGGGAAATCCGTGCGCAGGCGGCTGGCTTCAATCAGCGCATTAAGCGCGCAGGACGTCTGCGAAAAGCTGCCGATCCGTCCGTCGATGCGCACAAGCAGACCGCCTTCATCCTCCCAGCGGACGACGCGTGTGGTGACGATATCCCCGTCCTTGGCGTGATCCGACCCAGGACGCACGGCGATCCCCTGCGGCAGACGCCTCTCGAGCGGAATGATGTAGCGCACGCCGCGCTTTTCACGCAGAACGCCGATGATCGTCTGATGCGCCCGGTTAAGCACGCGCACAACGCGCACGCGTTCGTGCCCTATGACCTCCGCCTGCACGACGTCGCCCCAGAGCGTGCCGCGCGCGCTGTCCTTTGACGCGGTATAGACCGTGCCGTCCTGCGCCTCCATGGATACCGCCCCGTGGCGAAGGCCGCGTACCGTCAGGCAAAGCGCTGTCCCACCGCTTCTTTCCTCAGGCTCCTTCGCCATGACCTTTGACCGCGCATCCCTCTTCTTCCATCCATCCAGGTCGTCAAGAGCAATGCGGCGGACGTATTTCTTTCCGGACGCCGGCGCTTTTTTCTCTTCTCTGTCTTTCATGTTCTCAACTCCTGAGACTTACGATTCCTGATTCTTCGCCGATTTAGCCGTCCGGCATGAATTACCGCAGATCCGTCGTCTTCATGACAGTTTTTTCACAAGTCCTATAACGTGAAAAAGAGGCCAAAGCACATGCTTCAGCCTCTTTTGATTGTCTCTCTTAGCCGATCATCGCGACGACAAGGGCGCAGATGATGAACACAACCGCAGAAACCTTGGTCGCCAGAGCGAGCTTACCCTCCATCGACTTCGCCTTGTTCTTTCCGAAGAAAGTCTCGGCGCCGCCAGCAATCGCACCCAGGCCATTGGACTCGCCCGGCTGCAGCAGAACGGTAACGATCAGGATAATCGCGGTGATCACGAGCAGGACGGTAACAATACCGTTAAGGATCGCCATATGTTTTCTCCTCCTCGACTCGTTAAGCGGATTAGCGCTTGGAGAACTGCGGCGCGCGGCGGGCGGCCTTCAGGCCGTACTTCTTGCGCTCCTTCATACGCGGATCGCGCGTGAGGAAGCCAGCCTTCTTCACGGCCGGACGCAGCTCCGGATCAGCCTTGATCAGAGCGCGGGAAACGCCGTGACGGATCGCGCCGGCCTGACCGGACAGACCACCGCCATAAACATTGACGAGCACGTCATAGCGGCCCTCCAGAGAGGTGAGAACCAGCGGCTGACGAACGGTCATCTTGAGGGTCTCAAGACCAAAGTAGTTGTCGATATCGCGGCCATTGATGACGATCTTGCCTTCGCCCGGAATGAGGCGAACACGAGCAATGGCCTTCTTACGGCGGCCAACCGCCTGATACTGAACCTGTGCCATGTGTCAAACACTCCTTCCTGC
>JAFQOY010000100.1 GCA_017412025.1 Clostridia bacterium
CAGCGACGATGTGGGCGATGCTCAGGTCGTACTCAGCAGCCTGGGCGATAGCGCCGAAGCAGAAGAGCATGGCCAGAGCGATGAGCAGGATTTTCTTCATGGGGTTTCCTCCTTCATACTTTTGACCGTAGTCAAATTTATGCCGCCTTAACAAAAAACGGCATTTCTTAACATGATCATATCATAATGCCCAAAGGGTGTCAACGGATTTTGTGTGATTAACGGATATTTAATAAAGAATGCATACAGAGATTTATATACGCGTTTATACAGAAAACTTTACATAAAGGCCGGCGAGAAGGGCGGCGGGCGCAGGAAAACCGATGGAGAAACACAGGAAAGGAGCGGCGGGAGGACGGGGAAACAGGCGGAAAAAGGGAAAAAGGAGGGAAAGGAAGGGGGCCAGAAAGGCCAAACGGCGCGGAAGGAAAAAGATTTACATGGAATTTACATACGATTCTTGACGGCTTAACGGCGCATTGGTAAGATGATCAATGGATATACTTCAAATGGAATTCAAAGGAAAAGGAAGAAGAGACATGGACATTTTCGCGGTACTGGATATGATCTGCGGCCTGGCGCTGTTCCTGTACGGCATGCACATCATGGGCGAGGGGCTCAAGCGCATGTCCGGCGGAAAGCTGGAGGGCATTCTGGAAAAGCTGACCAGCAATACGATGAAGGCCGTGCTGCTGGGCGCGGGCGTGACGGCCGTGATCCAGTCCTCCTCTGCGACGACGGTGATGGTGGTCGGCTTCGTCAACTCCGGCATCATGAAGCTGTCGCAGGCGGCGGGCGTGATCATGGGCGCGAACATCGGTACGACGATGACCAGCTGGCTGCTGTCGCTGACGGGCATCGAGGGCGGGAGCCTGTTTGTCAGGCTGCTCAAGCCTTCGTCCTTTACGCCTGTGCTGGCGATCATCGGCGTGGCGTTCATCCTGTTCACCAAGTCAGAAAAGAAGCACAACGCGGGCACGATCCTGGTGGGCTTTACGGTGCTGATGTGCGGCATGGACATGATGAGCGCGGCGGTGAAGCCGCTGGCGAACGTGCCGGGATTCACAAACATTCTGCTGATGTTTGAAAACCCGGTGATGGGCATGATCGCCGGCCTGGTGCTGACGGCTGTGATCCAGTCCTCCTCGGCGTCGGTGGGTATCCTGCAGGCGCTGTGCGTGACGGGCGCGGTGCGCTACTCGGCGGCGCTGCCGATCATCATGGGCCAGAACATCGGCACCTGCGTGACGGCGATGATCTCCGCCGTGGGCGCGAGCAAAAACGCGCGCCGCGCGTCGCTGATTCATCTGTATTTCAATCTCATCGGCACGGTGGTGCTGATGGCGGTATTCTATGCGGTCAACGCGGTATTCCCGTTCGCCTTCCTTGACGATGCGGCCAATGCGGCTGGCATCGCGGTGATCCACACGGCGTTCAACGTGATCGCGACGGCGATGCTGCTGCCGTTCTCCTCTTTGCTGGTGAAACTGGCGACGCTGACGGTACGCGAGGACGAGAAGACCGAGCGCATCGACGACTTCAAGCTGCTTGACGAGCGCTTCCTGATGACGCCGGGCTTTGCCGTGGAGCAGTGCCGCGTGGTGGCCTCGCGCATGGCGGAACTGACGATGGAGGCCATCGATCTGGCGATTGAGCTGATCGACGGCGGAAAATACGACGAGGACAAGGCCGAGCGCGTGGAGGCGCTGGAGACAAAGATCGACCGCTACGAGGACAACCTGGGCACGTACATGGTCAAGCTGTCCCACAGGAAGCTCTCGCGCACGGACAGCGGCACGCTGTCGATGCTGCTGCACTGCATCAGCGACTTTGAACGCATCAGCGACCACGCGCTCAACATCCTGGATTCTGCGAGGGAAATGCACGAAAAGAAGCTGAGCTTCTCTGAGCAGGCGACGGGCGAGCTGCACGTGTTTGCGCGCGCGGTGCGCGATATCGTGACGCGCACGGTCGATTGCTTTGTCAACGGCGACGCGGACGTGGCGCGCACGGTCGAGCCGCTTGAGGAATGCATCGACAACCTGAACGCCGCGGTGAAGAGCAGGCACATCGACCGCCTGACGCGCGGAGAATGCACGATCGAGCTGGGCTTTGTGCTGCAGGACATCTCCACCAACTTCGAGCGCGTATCGGATCACTGCTCGAATATCGCGATCTGCCAGATTCAGGCGCCGATGGACGAATACGAGACGCACGGCTACATGAAGCAGATGAAGGAAGCGGAGATGCGCGCCTTTGACGAGGCGGAGAGCGCGTTTGAAAAGCAGTATGCGCTGCCGCAGGCATAAGGAAAAGAGCCGGGAGGCAAGAGATGATATACATCGTGGAGGACGATCAGAGCATCCGGGAAATCGAGCTGTTTGCGCTTGAAAACAGCGGATACGAGGCCAGAGGCTTTGAAAACGCACGCGCCTTCTGGCAGGCGGCGGAGGAAAGGCTGCCCGAGCTGATCCTGCTTGACATCATGCTCAATGGCGAGGACGGCCTGACCGTGCTCAGAAAGCTGCGGGAGCGGACGGAGACGCGGCGGATTCCGGTGATCCTGGTGACGGCGCGGGGCGAGGAGATCGACAGGGTGAAGGGCCTCAACGCAGGCGCGGACGACTACATCTGCAAGCCCTTCGGCGTGATGGAGATGATCGCGCGGGTGAAGGCGCTGCTGCGGCGCACGCAGGAGGCGGACGCGGATATACTGCGCTGCGGCCGGGTGACGCTTGACACGAGGCGGCGCATGATGTATGTTGACGGCAGAGCGGTGGAACTGACGTACAAGGAATTTGAGCTGCTGCGCCTGCTGATGAAAAACGAGGGCGTTGTGATTTCGCGCGAGGTGATCATGGAGCGCGTGTGGGACTGCAGCGCAGAGGTGGAAACCCGCACGATCGACGTGCACATCCGCACGCTGCGCCAGAAGCTGGGCGGCGAGGGCGCGATGATCCGCACGATCCGCAATGTGGGATACATGGCGGAAGCCATGACGTAAAGCAGCAGGCCTTCCGCAGCGCGGGAGGCCTGCGGTCGTTTGCGGCCGGAGGATTTGTGGGGGAGGCATGCGGGTGAGAAAGAGGATACTGATACACTTTGTGCAGCTGCTGACGGCGGCGATTGCGGTGACGACGGTGCTGATGGCGCTGCTGACGTACAGCATGTTTGAGCAGCGGGTGATGAAGGACCTGCGCGTGGACGCGCGGGTGCTGCGCGTGATGTTGGAGCCGGGCGCCAGGGCGCAGCGGCTTGACGCGCTGGGCGGCGAACTGCGGGTGACGATCATCGGCGCGGACGGAAGCGTGGCATACGACAACCGGGCGGACAGCGGCGCGATGGAGAGCCACATGGACAGGCCCGAGGTGCGCGCGGCGATGGAACGCGGGGAAGGCATGGACGTGCGCAATTCAAAGACCGTGGACCGGAGCGCGTTCTACTTTGCGGCGCGGCTTGAGGACGGGCGCGTGCTGCGCGTGGCGAAGGAAGCGTCGAGCATATGGAGCGTGTACATGCGCGCCGTGCCGCTGATGCTGCTGGTGATGGCGGCGATGGTGGGGCTGTCTGCGATGGCGGCGAACATGCTGACGCGCAGGCTGATCCGCCCGATTGAGCAGATGGCGCAGGAGATGCAGGATACGCAGGCGGCGCTTGAGAGCGTGCCGTATCCGGAACTCAGACCCGTGCTGCACAGGATCCGCGCGCAGCATGAGGAGATCGTACGCGGCGCGCAGATGCGCGTGGAATTCACGGCGAACGTATCCCACGAGCTCAAGACGCCGCTGACGTCGATATCCGGCTATGCGGAGCTGATTGAAAACGGCATGGCGAAGGAGGAACAGGCGGCGCGGTTTGCATCGGAGATCCGCAGGAGCGCGGACAGGCTGCTTCAGCTGATCAACGACATCATCCGGCTGTCGCAGATGGATTCGCCGAAGATGGAACCGGAGCTGGAGGAGATGGATCTGGCGGAGGCGGTGCGCGCGGCGGCGGCGCAGCTTATGGGCAGCGCACAGGCGATGGACGTGGCGCTTTCGGTTGACGCGCGCCCCTCGATGGTGATGGCGGACAGGCGGATGATGGAGGAGCTGGCGCACAACCTGATGGACAATGCGATCCGCTACAATGTGCGCGGGGGCAGCGTACAGGTGGAGGTGAAGCCGGTCAGAGACCGCGTGATGCTCAGCGTGCAGGACACGGGCATCGGCATACGCAGGGAGAACCAGGAGCGGGTGTTTGAGCGGTTTTACAGGGTGGACAAGAGCCGCTCGAAGGCGACCGGCGGAACGGGACTGGGGCTGGCGATCGTCAAGCATATCGCGGCCAAGCACCATGCGGACATATGCCTTGAGAGCGAGCCGGGCGAGGGCACGACGGTGACGGTGAGCTTTGCGCGCCTTCGCACAGACGCATAAGCGGCGGCAGACAGGGGAAAGACAGGAGGTACGGGTATGATCACATTTGAGGACATCCGAAACGACGCGAGAATCCGCGCGTATATCGCCAAGGGACACGCGAACCTGGGCGTGCTGGGCTTCACGGAGCACGGCAGCAGCCATGCGATGAAGGCGGCCGTGACGGCGGCGGACATCCTGACGCAGCTGGGACATGACGAGCGGGAAATCGAGCTGGCGCGCATGGCCGGATACATGCACGACCTGGGCAACTGCATCAACCGGACGGATCATGCGCACACGGGCGCGCTGATGGCGATGATGATCCTGGAGAGCATGGGCATGGATCCGCAGGAGATTGCGGTGATCGCGGCGGCGATCGGCAACCACGACGAGAAGACGGGCACGGCGGTGGACGCGGTATCGGCGGCGCTGATCCTGGCGGACAAGACGGACGTGCGCCGCAGCCGCGTGCGCGCGCAGAAGAGGACGGAATTTGACATCCATGACAGGGTGAATTATGCGGTGGAGTCCTCGACCCTGCACGTAGACGCGGAGAAGAGGACGATCACGATGGAGATTGCGCTGGACGATTCGATGTGCTCGGTGATGGACTACTTTGAGATATTCACGGACAGGATGCTCATGTGCAGGCGCGCGGCCAAGACGCTTTCATGCCGGTTCCGGATGACGGCGAACGGAAGCAGGGTGCTTTGAGACGCTCCCAAGCGGGGTAAAGGCGGCAGAAAAGGCGGCAGAAAGGTCGGCAGAAAAGGCTGCAGAAAGAAAAAAACGCAGAGTTCTGCGAAAAAATGAAAAAAAGTGTTGACAGGCGCGGAGGGATTTGCTATAATCGTCTTCGTTGATGACGCAAGTTCATCCGATGGGGAATTGTGTAACGGCAGCACCTACGACTCTGACTCGTATCGTCTAGGTTCGAATCCTAGTTCCCCAGCCATATGCCTCCATGGTCAAGCGGTTAAGACGCTGCCCTCTCAAGGCAGAATCAGGGGTTCGATTCCCCTTGGAGGTGCCAGGACCCACGCAGAAATGCGTGGGTTTTTCTTTTTTGTTTTTGGAGAAATGCGGGACACTCCCTCCGTCATGCCTGCGGCATGCCACCTCCCTCAGGAGGGAGGCTTGGAGACGCGCAGAAAGAAGGCTCCACGGAAATCAGGGGCTTACTTCCCCCTGGAGGCGCCAGGACCCACCAAGAAAATGCGTGGGTTTTTTCTTTTGTTTCCATATGCATCCGTGATCAAGCGGTTAGGGCATCCGCTTGATTGCAGAGCACTTGTCAGTTGGATGCATTGGCGCGGCGGCCTGAGGTCAGGCCTCCCTACGTCGGAGAACGCAGGAATACGGATCAAAGCGGCGACAGGCGGAAAGACAAACGTTTGCCACCGTAGGGCGGGCTGACTCAGCCCGCCGATTTCTTTGGACGTCTGCACGGCATAAGGACACTCCCTCCGTCATGCCTGCGGCATGCCACCGTTCCGGGGAACTCGCATAGTCGTACCCGATGGGTACTCCTTGCGATTCCCCGCGCTCCGCCTCGCTGCTTCGATCCGGGAACAGTAATAGTCGCGCAAGCGCTCCTTTACAGTTCCGATCTCCATCTCACTGTTTCGCCCACGGGGCGCGTTCGATTCCGATCCCACAGGG
>JAFQOY010000101.1 GCA_017412025.1 Clostridia bacterium
CGGTCTCCCTGCTCCGGGGAACTCGCATAGTCGTACCTGATGGGTACTCCTTGCGATTCCCCACGCTCCGCCTCGCTGCTTCGATCCGGGAACAGTAATAGTCGCGCAAGCGCTCCTTTACAGTTCCGATCTCCATCTCACTGTTTCGCCCACGGGGCGCGTTCGATTCCGATCCCTCAGGGCGCGCTCAGCTCTGGTGCCTTTCAGTGGAGGCAAGGGCGCCTGCCAAGCCAAGGCTCCCCTGAAAGGGGAGCTGCCGCTTGATGCGGCTGAGGGGTTGAAGTGCGCAAGGCGCACTTTTTTGCCTGCTCAGAGGATGAAGCGCAGCGTCAGCGCACACAGCAGCTCGCGCGGAAAGGCGCGCAGCGTGTGCATCGCCAGGGATGGGAAGCCGCCTTCGCGGCGCAGCAGATGATACAGGCAGGCGAGGACAACCTTCCTGTCCGGCTGGGGCGGGGCGAAGAGCACGCCGATGCGCCCGCCCAGCAGCGAACTGAGCATCGACTCCGCCTGCTCAAGGGGAAGCGCCGTGCGCAAAGCGTCGGAAAACTGGGCGAAGGTGTATGTTCTGACGGGATCGACGTCCAGCGTCAGCGCGCACAGCTCGCAGGCGCGAAGGAAATAGTCGACAGCCTCTGCCTGCGGCGGAAGATCTTCCTCGAGCAGGGCAAAAAGGCCGGCGCGCTCGCTCCTGGGCATGGCGGCTTCATACTGCGTGAGAAAGACGACAAAATCATCTGCCTGACGGCCGAGCAGCTGCGCGTCAAAAGGATCAAAGCTGTAATACGTGCCGCGCAGGCGGCCAAAAGCGCGCAGCGTATCGTTATAGCCCAGCTGGCGGTTGCGGGCGGAGCGTGCGGGATCAAAGCTGAGCAGGCCGCCGAGCGGACAGACGGCGCGGATGTAGGTGACATTCGGCCGGCGATCATAGATATGATGTGCGCGCGTTCGGCCGATATCCACGGCGATGATATGGCGCGCGCCGTTTCGGATGGCCATTTCCACCGGCACATTGTCGCTGAAACCGCCGTCGATGTACCGCTGATCGTCAATATTCCGCATCGGGAACGCAGGGAAACAGGCGCAGCTGGCCATCAGCCAGTCGTGCAGCGTCCCTTCTTTCATGTCCTCCAGACGCTTTTGCACCGCGGACAGGGAGGGGAAGCGCGTGGCGACCAGGCCGAAGCGGACGCTGCTTTTGCGCAGCGCTTCCTCGCGGATGAAGCGCCGGAGCACATCCTCGATCGGGCGGACGTCGATGCCTTTTTTCTGGGCGTTGCGGGTGATGAAATCCAGAAGCTTGTCCGGCCGGCTGAACATGCCTTCTGCTTCCTCGGCAAGCGCCATGCTTTCCGGCGGAACGACGTCGCTCAGGCGCAGGCTTTCCCATAGCGCGGCGGCCTCATCCTCCGCGCCCTGCGCGTACAGGGCGGCGTTGACTGCGCCGATGGACGTGCCGTACACCTGCCCTGCGGCAATGCCGAGCGACCTGAGCGCCTGCATGACGCCGGCTTCATAAGCGCCTTTTGCGCCGCCGCCGCCCAGCACGAGCGCTGTTTCGGAGGGGATCAGACGCCGCATCAGCGCTCTTCAATCCGGGCGAGATCGGCCAGCATTTCAACGGTCTTTTCGACGCCCATCAGTGCGGAATTGATGCAGATATCGTAGTTCTGCGCTTTGCCCCACTTCATATCCGTATAGCGGAAGTAGTGGTTGCCGCGCTCCTTATCGGAGGTGCTGATTTCCTTCAGCGCGGCGGCTTCGTCGAGATTGTGCAGCGCCATGATGCGCTTTACGCGCGCCTCGAGCGGGGCGTGGATGAACACGTTGATTGTGTTTTCACGCCCGGCAAGGATGTAGTCCGCGCAGCGGCCGACGATTACGGCGCTTTCCTTTTCGGCGATATCGCGGATCACCTGCGCCTGAGAGATGAAGATGGATTCGGACAGCGGCAGATACGGAACGGAGAAGAAACCGTTGTGATACGGCGCAGAGGCGGCAAGGCTGTGCACCAGGCCGCTGCGCACGCGCTGCTCATTGTTTTCGATGAATTCGTGAGAAAGACCGCTCTTCTGCGCGGCAAGGGTGATGATTTCTTTATCGTAATAGGAGATGCCAAGGCGCTCGGCGAGGGCCTTGCCAATCTGGCGGCCGCCGCTGCCGTATTCGCGGCCGATGGTGATGATGAGCGGGTTTTTCATGGGATCATCCTCCTTATATCCAAAGTGAGGCGCAGCCTCCTTCTATATTGATTATACCACAAGTTTGCGGATGTGAAAGACGATGTTGACAGAAATTCTCCCGGGTCATGCTGAACGGACTGCGCGGGAGAGAAAAGCGGTACAGGATTTGTGTTTTGGTCTGCGCTGTGATACAATGGCAGGGAAATACTGATCCGGAAGGATGGAATGCATATGACGATTCGCCTGTATGACCAGGATTCTTCGATTCTTTCTTTTGCTGCCTGTGTGAAGAGCTGTACGGAAAAGAACGGAAAATACGACGTGACGCTTGATCGCACGGCGTTTTTTCCAGAGGGCGGCGGCCAGGGCGCGGACCACGGCGTGCTTGGCGGCGTAAATGTGCTGGACTGCCACGAGGTTAGCGGAGAGGTTGTGCATACCACGGATGCGCCGCTCGCCGTCGGCGCGCAGGTTGAGGGACGGGTGGACGCTGTGCGCAGGCTGGATATGATGCAGCAGCACAGCGGCGAACACATTTTCTCCGGCCTGGTGCATCAGCTCTTTGGCTATGACAACGTGGGTTTTCACATCGGCAGCGAGGCGGTGACGATGGATTTCAGCGGCCCGCTGACGCAGGAGGATATTCTGCGCGTGGAAGCGCTGGCCAATGAAATCGTATGGAAGAACGTGCCGGTTGAGACGCTGCTGCCCAGCCCGCAGGAGCTGGAAGCGATGACGTACCGCAGCAAGAAGGCTCTCAGCGGCGAGGTACGCATCGTGAATATTCCCGGCGCGGACACCTGCGCCTGCTGCGGCACCCATGTGAAGCATACGGGTTCCGTTGGCCAGATCAAGGTCATCGGCTGGCAGAAATACAAGATGGGCGTCCGCGTGTCGATTCTGTGCGGACGGCGCGCGCTGGAGGAGGAAAACATCCTCATGACGCAGGCGCACGAAAGCGCAGTGGCGCTCTCCTGCAGGCAGCACGAGCTGCATGCCAGCGTAGAGCGGCTGATGGCCGAGCGCGACGGCCTGCGCGCCAGAAACGACGCGCTGGGCATGCGCATCTTTGACATGCTGTGCGATGCGGAGGCGGAGAGGGCGGTGCGCGTGGTGGCGTGCGATGTGCTTTCCCCGGGCGCTGTGCGCAAGGCGGCGGGAAAGCTCTGCGAAGGCGCAAGGATGGGGCTTGTGCTTGTGCCGCGCGAGGATGGCTGGAGCTTTGCGCTTTCCGCGCAGGAAGAGGATATGCGCCCTGTGACCAAAGCACTGCTGAGCGCATTTGGCGGCAAGGGCGGCGGACCGAAGGATATGACGCAGGGCGTGCTCTCCGGCGGTACGCTGGAGGAAATCCGCGCAAAGCTCAGTGAACTGTGAGCATCAGGATAACGGAAAATATGAAAATGTCCCGCGCTTTTCCATTCTGCGGAAAAAGCGCGGGACGCTTTTATCTGTGTTCAGGCGCGGTTGTGCCGCGCACGATCAGCTCGACGGGGAGCGTAAAATCCTTCGGATCGGGATGCTGACCGTTGATCAGGTCAAAGAGCGCTTGTGCCGCACGCTCGCCTTTTCCGATACCGTCCTGGCGGATGGTGGTCAGCGGCGGATTGGCCATGCGCGCGATATCGGCGTCGTCAAAGCCGATGATGGAGATATCCTCGGGAACGCGGACGCCGCATTCGCGAAGCCCGGCCATGATGGCGACGGCGTATTGATCTCCGCTGACACAGATGGCGCTGAAATCGCTGCGGGACGCAAGGCTTCTGCCCATGGCGATGGCGCTGTCTGCGTTGAAGGGGTGAAGGGAGGCGATCAGGTTTTCTGCTTTCGGTGTGACGCCCGCCTCGCGCATGGCGTCGCAGTGCCCGCGGTAGCGCTGGTCGTTGTTCATAAAGCCAAGGCCGACTGCGCCTACGAAAAGAATATTCCTATGGCCAAGGGAGAGCAGGTGCTCCGTCGCCATGCGGCCGCCGTCATAGTCCGCCGCGCGCACCTGGATCAGGTCAGGATTGTCAAGATAGGTGTTGATTGTCACGCAGGGCTTGCCGAGCCCCTGCACGAAGGAAACCAGGCTGGCGGGAACGCAGTCCTTGAAGATAACGCCGTCGGGGTTCCAGGTGTTGAGCATCATGCGAAGCGTGTTTTCGTCCGTTCCGCGGCGCATCATCATGAAATAGCCGTGCTCGGTTACGACGTTTTCAATGCCGCTGAGCAGAACGCCGGCAAAGCCGTTGCCGGCATAGGTTTCAAGCGGACTGTGCGTATCGATATAGGCGATGATATGCGGGGAATGGCTGACCAGCGCGCGGGCGGACATGTTGGGCACGTAATGCATCTGCTCGATGGCTTCCTGAATGCGCGCAACGGTCTGCGGAGAAACACGGTCGAAATTGCCGTGAATGACGTTGGATACGGTGGTCAGGCTGACGCCGACAGCGTTGGCGATATCCTTCATCGTAGCCATGAAAAACCCCCCTTGAGCATATGGAAAAAAGGATAACTTACAGACATTATAACATGAATGCAGAGAGAATGTAAATAAACGGCGATCCGGATGGATCACCGTTTTGATTATTCTTGTGTGAATCAGCGCATGCTCTGCATGTCTTCCCATGCCTCGCGGATGGCTTCCTGATGGCTGGTCGCATACGGACCGACTTCGTTGGCCCTCTCCATCGTGGTCAGGAAGTGTACGCACAGGTGGCCGTCGAAGTTGTTGTTCCTGATGTGATAGGTCTCGTGCGGCGTGTTGTGCGTCGTACCCAGATAGGTCTTGCCGTCGGAGAAGGTGACCCAGACGGGCTTGGGCGTCCAGGTGGTCTTGCCGCCGAATGCCGCGTTCATGATCGAGGTATCCTCGGCCGTGGCCGGCTCGGCGTCCATATGGTTGTCCTTGCTCAGGATGCGCAGCGTCCAGGAGTAGCCGGTCTTGTAATCATACACGGTGCAGTATTCGCCGTTGGCGTAGTTCCTGCGCCAGTTGTAGAAGTTCTCATACAGGACGTTGCCGACGCGGTTGCTGTCGTTGACGTTGCCGCCGGAGCTGGTGGAACCGCTGTACTTGGCGTTGATGGCGGCGAGCGTACGCTTGCCGGCGATGCCGTCGGCGGTCAGGCCCATTGCAGACTGGAACTTCCTGACGGCTTCCTGCGTCTTTTCGCCGAAGTTGCCGGTCTTGTTGCCGCTGTAGTAGCCAAGGCTTGCAAGCATCTTCTGAAGCTTGAGCACCTCGTCGCCCTGGGAGTTGAGCTGCAGGGTGACGCTGGTATCCAGCCTCATGGAAGAGGAAGAGCTGGAAGAGGAGGAAGAAGAGCTGCTGGAAGAGGAAGAGCTGGAAGAAGAGGAACTGCCGTTCAGCTTGCTCTTGATCTTGTCCAGGGTCTTCTGACCGGCGATGCCGTCAGCGGACAGGCCGTTGTCCTTCTGGAAGTTGTACACGGCTTCCTTGGTCAGGTTGCCGAAATTGCCGGTGATGGAGCCGGTATAGTAGCCAAGCGTCTTCAGGTTCTTCTGCAGGGTGCGGACGGCTTCGGACTGCGTACCGAGCTTGAGCAGCGTGCTGGAAGAGGAAGAACCGGAAGAAGAGCTGGAAGAGGAAGAACTGCTGGAAGAAGAACCGGAAGCGCGGAGCTTGCTGGCAATCTTATCCAGGGTCTTCTGACCGGCGATACCGTCGGCGGACAGGCCGTTGTCCTTCTGGAAATTCATGACGGCAGCCTCGGTTTTGGAGCCGAAGTGACCGGTGATGTCGCCGCTGTAGTACTTGAGGGTTTTGAGATCCTCCTGCATCCGGCGGACGGCGTCGCTCCGGCTGCCGTAACGCAGCACGCTGCTGCTGGAGGAGGAAGAGCGGGAGGAGGAAGAACTGCCGGTATAGGAGATACCGGAATACTCGTAAAGCTCCTCAATGGTCTCCTCATT
This sequence comes from Clostridia bacterium, assembly GCA_017412025.1. Next base: position 6,105 of record JAFQOY010000101.1, read on the forward strand.
GGCGACGCCGGTGACCCTGAGCGCATACTTTTTCTGGAATGCCTTAACGGCAGTCTCGGTCTTTTCGCCGTAATGACCGGTGATGTCGCCGCTGTAAAGCTTCAGCGTTTTCAGCGCGGTCTGGATGGTTTCAATTTCAGCAGCCTCATCGCCAAGGCTGTAACTCTGCGCGGAAGCGAGCGCACATACACCCGCCATGAGTACCGCCGCAGCAATCATGATCCATTTCTTTGTTGACGCAATCTTCATGAGGGCATGCGTCTCCTTTCATCTCAACTATGTAAATAGTTTATTACGGGATGTAACATTTGTCAAGATGAATTTAAAAAAGTTTGCAAAACAAAGGGAAAAGAGAGCGAAAAACTGGAAGAAATCGCTTGTTTGAATCGACGCAGGGCGCATTCTCCTGGCTTGTCGGCGTTTGAGCCGCTGCAGCATGTTCACAGAGGATGGACAAGTGTGCTATAATTGGTATATATGGAAGAAACACAGCAGAACGAATGGGGGATGAACGGATGTTTACGCTTTCAGACGCCCGAAGTGCGATTGCAAATCCGGCGCAGTTTGCGCGCGGCGGGGTTGACGTGCGCGAGGGGCGTGTCAGCAACGTCTCGGTTGAGGAAGAGGATGGCGTGCTGACTTATTGCGGCGCTGTGCGGGGAACGGACCGCGTTCACGACGTGCTGTTTGAATATGACGTCCGGCAGGAGGCGTTTCTCTTCTGCACATGCTCCTGTGCAGCCGGCGCGCGCATCGGACGGGGATGCAGGCATGCGGCGGCGGTGATGATCGCCGTATGCGGCGGCGCTGCGGAGAGCATCTCCGCGCGGGAGGGCGGCGAGTTTATCGATGCGCTGCTGAAGGAAGGCCGCGGCGGCAGGCTGCTGAGCGTCCGGCAGATGCAGGAGCCGGTCAGGCTGTATCCGGTGCTTGCCCGGGCCGGTGCACAAAGCGTGAATCTGGGGCTGCGCATCGGCAGAACGCGGACGTATATCGTACGCAGCATGACGGATTTTGTACGTCGGGCGAGGAAGCGGGAGACGACGGTTTACGGCAGAGATCTGACGTTTTCCCACAGGGAGGCGGAGCTTTCGCTTTCGGATGCCGCGCTTTTCGGGCAGATCGTGATGCTTGCAGGCGAGGAGCAGAATGTGCGCGGCGCGGAGCTGAAGCTTTCCGGCGCGGCGCTGGATCAGACGATGCGCCTGCTCGAAGGCCGAGAGGTGGATGTGCGCGGGGAGAACGGAGAAATGCGCCGCGCGATGGTGAAGCGGAGCAGCCTGCAGATTCCCCTTGAGATGGAGAGCAAAAACGAGCGCGCAGAGCTTCGCGTGATGGCGGACAGCATCGTGCTGGGCGACGTCGGCGCATATCATTTCTGTGCGGAGGAGATTCTCTGCGCGTATGGACAGGATTTTGAGCGGATCGCATCGCTGCTTTCCATCGCGGTCGGCTATCCGCAGGGCATAAGGTTTGACGAAAAGCAGCTTGACCGCGTCTGCGCGCAGGTGCTTGCGCCGGCCATGGCGGATGTGGATGTGCGCAAGGGACAGGAACTGGTGATGCAGCGCCTGCCGATGGCCGTTACCCCCAGGCTTTACGTGGACAAAGGGGGAGAAAAGCGGCTGAAGTGCCGGGTTTGCTTTGTGTACTGCGGCGAGGAGCTGTCGCCGGAGTCAGAGAACCCGCATATCCGGCGCAACACCGTGGTGGAGGAAGACGTGACGGCCATGGTGCAGGAAGTCTTTCCCGCGCACGAGGGCGATGGAGAGTATGCGTTTGAGGGCAGCGAGGAGGCCTGCTTCGGCGTGCTCAGCGAGAAGCTGCCGATGCTTGAAACCGTGGGCGAGGTGCTGGTCAGCGAGCGGCTGACGCAGACGTATGTAAAAAAGAAGCGTACAATGACGCTTGGCGTCACGCGTGAAGAGGACAGGCTGGTGCTCAAGGCGGATCTTGGCGATTATACGCAGGAGGATCTGGACGCGGCGCTGCAGGCGTACAGGCAAAAGCGCAGATATGTGCGCCTGAAGAGCGGAACCTTCCTCTCGGGCGAGGCGCTTGAGCAGGCGGCGGACGCGGCGCAGGTGCTCGATTCGCTGGATATGACGGCGGAAGAGGCCAAGGCGGGCGCAGAGGTGCCGGAGAGCCGGATGCTGTACCTGGAAGAGGCGGTGAAGGCGAGAGAAAGCATCCGCCTGAAAGCGCCCAAAGCCATTGAGGAATGGACGCAGAGGATTCGCCAGGCGCAGCAGACCAGGGCGCAGCAGCCGCAAACGCTGCGCGCCCAGCTGCGCAGCTATCAGCTTTCGGGCCTGTGCTGGCTCAGCGCGCTCAGCGACGCAGGCTTTAACGGCATCCTGGCGGACGATATGGGGCTGGGCAAGACGATACAGGCGCTTTCGCTCCTGCTGCGGGAAAAGGAGGCGGGGCGTCCGGTGCGCGCGCTGGTCGTATGCCCCGCGTCGCTCCAGCTCAACTGGAAGGCGGAGGCGGAGAAGTTTGCGCCGACGCTCAGGTGCTGCGCGCTGACGGGCTCCGCCCGGGAGCGTGCTCAGATCATCGACGCCCAGCAGGAGCCGGAGCTGATGATCACCTCGTACGATCAGCTGCGGCGGGATGTGCAGCTCTATGGCGATGAGGAATTCACGCATGTGCTGCTTGATGAGGCGCAGAACATCAAAAACGCCGCCTCCCAGGCGGCGCAGGCGGTCAAGACGCTCAGCGCACAGCACAAATTTGCAATGACGGGCACGCCGATTGAAAACAGGCTGAGCGAGCTGTGGTCGATATTTGATTTCCTGATGCCGGGTTATCTGCTGACGTACAAAAAGTTTAAGGAGCGGTTCGAGGCGCCGATTGTCCGCGACGGAAATGAACAGGCGAGGGAGAACCTGCATCTGATGGTAGCGCCTTTTATCCTGCGCAGGATGAAAAAGGACGTGCTTGACGATCTGCCGGAAAAGGTGGAAACGGTGATGACCGGAGAGATGACGCCGGAGCAGAAGAAGCTGTATACGGCGTATGCGGCGCAGGCGTCGGGCAAGCTTGGAAGCGGCCTGGGCGGAGGAAAGGAACAGATCGAGATTCTTTCCGCGCTGACGCGGCTGCGTCAGATCTGCTGCGATCCGCGGCTGTGCGTGGAAAGCTATCAGGGCGGTTCGGGCAAACTGACACAGCTGGTGGAGATCGTTAAGGAAGCGCTGGAGGCGGACCATCACATTCTGCTCTTCTCTCAGTTCACGTCCATGCTGGATATCATCGAAGAGACGCTCCGGAACGAGGGCATTGCATGCTTTATGCTCAAGGGCGACACGGACAAGGAAGAACGCATGCGGCTTGTGCAGCGCTTTAACGCGGGCGAGGCGGACGTTTTTCTGATTTCGCTCAAGGCGGGCGGAACGGGGCTCAACCTGACCGGTGCGGATGTAGTCATCCATTACGATCCGTGGTGGAACGTCGCCGCGCAGAATCAGGCGACGGACCGCGCGTATCGAATCGGCCAGACGAAGGGCGTGCAGGTGATCAAGCTGATCGCTTCCGGCACGGTGGAGGAAAAGATCCTGCGCCTGCAGGAGAGCAAGCGTCAGCTCGGCGACGGCGTGCTGCTGGGCGAGGAAAATCTCTTCACCATGGATGCGGATACGCTCAGGGAGATTCTGGGCTGAGAAGGAATATGCAGATGATCGGAGAACGGCGCTTTGTTCTCCGATCATTTATTCTGTCATCATTGCATCAATCAGCGAGGCGCAGGCCCATGGCTGCTGACACACGGACGGAGCGGCGGCATGCCAGATGGCGTCGATGGCCTCGTCGTAATGTGCATGAGGCCGGAGTCTGTGCGCGATGCGCAGGCTGTGGACAAGCAGCGCGGCGGGGGAGGGAAGCTCGCCGTCGTGGATGGCCGGAACGCGCACGAAGAAGGCGTCGGGGTTTCTGGGCGTGTGCATGACCATGCCGTCCGTTCTGACGAACGCGTGCAGCGCGCTGCCCAGCAGACGAAGTCCGCTGTACACGTATTCCTCTGTGCCGCCGTTTTCACCAAGGGTGAGCAGGGCGAGGGTGAGCGCCGCGCTTGCGCCGCATACGGCATGCGCGTGCATGGCGTCTGATGGAATGGCGGAGGACGGGAGCGGGCAGGGAAGGGCGGAGGCCGGCTGCTGCCCCAGAAGGAATGCCACGGCGCGCTGAGCGGCCTGCGTGTATCGGATTTCTCCGAGTTTTTTGCCGCACTGTGCCAGAACGGCGGCGGCGAGGGCCGTATGCTCGCAGACGATAGGCATAGACGGACGCTGATGCGCTCTGGCGGCGCGCATGCGCAGCAGCGCAGGGAGCGCGCGGCGCAGAAATGCGCTGTCCTCCGGCGCAGGGGAACGGCCCATCGCGGGGAAAAGAAGGGGTCTCTCTTCGTAAAGCTTCCGTTTGGACGCTGCGGTTATCGCGGGTGAAAAGCGGCTGGGCGCGACGGGCGGATCGGGCTGCGTGCGCTGATGAAGCAGCCCCAGCAGACGGCAGGCGCGCAGCCCATCCTCGCTGCCCAGCGCTGCGCAGGCCTGCCCGGGCGTGAAGGCATATGCGGACTTCGGCGCGTAAAGCGAAGCGGCAAGCGCGCCGCCCTCAAGCGCGAACGCGCTGATGATCAGATCGAGGAGGCGTACGGCCTCGCTTCTTCTTCCGCTGTCAAGGAGGATGAGCGCCAGCATGGCGTTGACGCCGAGCGGCTTTTCCGGCACGAAAGCGCGCCAGTCGTCCGTCAGCGCGGAGCGGAAGAATGCGCCGTCGAGCGGATCGTATATTGAGGCGGCGAGCATAGCGTTAAGCGCGCGGTTCAGGCTGGCCTGCGCCTGCCGGTTTGCGCCGGAAGGCGCGTGCTGCAGAAAGCGGAGCGTGCAGACCAGCGGCGCCTTTATGCTGCCGAATCCGCCGTTTGCTCTGTCTTCTGCTGCGGAAAGCGCGCGCAGCAGATCGTGCGCAGCGTCGGCGGGGAGATAGGGTTTGCGCAGCGGATCGCAGCGGAAAGACAGGAGAACCTGAGCTGCCTGCGCATGCAGGCCGGGAAGATTCTGGACGAAGCGCCTGTCAGCCTGCGCAAGCCAGATATACAGCCGCGCCGGATCGAGCGGATAGCCGGAAGGCGGAAGCGGAGCGGCCAGAAAGGGGCGCGCATCGTCAAGCAGCAGCGCGCAGAGCGGAAGCGCGCCTTCCTGAGAAAAGAGCGCAGCGGCGCGCTGACAGAGCAGCTCCACGTCGGGACGCACGCCGATGGGCAGATGGACGGGAACGGTGCGCTCGCGCAGGTGCATGGATAAGGCCGGATCGGAAAAAGCTTCGATGGCGCCGCCCAGGAGCAGAAAGACGGGAACCTGCCGCGCGTGGGCCTGCGAAAAAGCCTCGGCGCAAAACGGAAGAAACGCTGGCGGATCGCATGGCTGGGGGGATGTGCGCATTGTGTGCGCCGCCTGTACGACGGCGGGCGAATGCAGCGGAGGCTGATCAGGGGGAACAGAAAAAACGCGCATGCGGTTCCATCCTTTATTCTGTGATGGAATCAGCATGCGCGTTTGCAAGCCAATCTATACGGGAGGCCGGTCGGCGGGAGATTACCGGGCAGCGGGATCGGCGGAATTGAAGGCGGTCTTGTCGCGGCGGAACGGCCAGCTGGCTTCTTCCAGGGCGATATCGCGGTGGGTGACGTTTACGGTCTGGCCAAGGGCGCGGAGATGAGCGCCGAGCGCTTCGCTGATGGCGACGCTGCGGTGCGCGCCGCCGGTGCAGCCGATGGCGATCATCAGCCGGCGCTTGCCCTCGCGCTGATACAGCGGCAGCAGATAATCCACGAGGGTGTACAGATGCGTCAGGAATGCGCGCGTCTCTTCCTTGCCGATCACATAATCGCGCACGGGCGCCTCCAGGCCGGTGTAGGCGCGGATCTCCTTGATATAGAAGGGATTGGGGAGAAAACGAACGTCAAAGACGAGATCGCTCTCGCGCGGAATCCCCCTTTTGTAGCCGAAGGACATGATTTCAGTGCGGATGGCCTGCTGAGCAGCATCCTGAGAAAGCAGCTCGTCGACAAACGCACATGCGCTCTTTGCACGCATGCCCGTGGTGGAAAGCACATAGTTGGCGCGTTCGCGCAGCGGCTGAAGCATTTCGCGCTCGCGGGCGATGGATTGCTCAAGCGTCTTGCCGCGCTTCATCAGCGGATGATCGCGGCGCGTTTCCTTGTAGCGGTCAATCAGCGTCTCGGTGTCGGCTTCAAGGAAGAGGATGGAGATATCGTGGCTGTCTGCCGCGTTGTCGATCGCTTCCAGAATGGCTTCGGCGTCAAACAGCGCGCCGCTTCGGGAATCCACACCCAGCGCGACGGGGTGATCAAGTTCGACCTTTTCGCACAGGGTAAAAGCCTGCGTGAGCAGGAGCGGCGGCAAATTGTCCATGCACTGATATCCGGTATCCTCCAGATGGCGCAGAACGCTGGTCTTTCCTGCGCCGGAGAGACCGGTGACGATTAAGAATCTCATACTGTGCTTTTCCTTTCGTATGGCGACGTGCGCTTCAGGCTTTGTCTTCTCCGAGGATGCGCACTTCGGGCTCAAGCGTGACGCCGGTCTGCCTGTAGACGCAGTCCTTCACCTCGTTCATCAGGGCCAGGACGTCGCTGGCGGTCGCGGAGCCGAGATTGATGATGAAGCCGGCGTGCTTTTCGCTGACCTGCGCATCGCCGATCCGCTTGCCGCGAAGGCCGCAGTCGTCAATCAGCTTTGCTGCGAAATAACCTTCGGGGCGTTTGAACGTGCTGCCGGCGCTGGGGAAGGCGAGCGGCTGCTTGTCGCGCCGCGCGCGGGAGCACTCGTCCATGCGCGCGCGAATGGCCTTGGGATCGCCGGGGGTAAGCTGCATGACGACGTCAGTGACGATGACGTTGGCGTCCATCATTGCGCTGTGCCGGTAGGAGAAGCCGCAGTCGGGCCCTTCAAAGATGATGGGTTTTCCATCGGAAAGGGAGACGCCCTCCACCCGGGTGACAACCTGCGAAAGCTCGCGGCCGTAGGCGCCCGCATTCATGATGACGCCGCCGCCGATGGTACCGGGAACGCCAGCAAGCTCGGCGAGGCCGTCAAGACCTTCGCTGAGCGCGAACTGGGCAATGGAACTCATCAGCGCTCCGGCTTTGGCGTAAAGCACATCGTCCTCGCGCCGGAGCGCGGCGCAGTCGTTTCCAATGCGGATGACCAGACCGCGGATGCCGCCGTCGCGGACAAGCAGATTGGAGCCGTTGCCGATGATGGTGACCGGTACGCCGGCGCTTTTTGCGGCGCGCAGCGCGACAGATACCTCGCGTGCATCGACGATATTGACCAGAACGTCCGCCTCACCGCCGACACGGAATGTGGTGTAGCGGGCCATCGGCGCACGGGGGATGATGCGTTCAGGGGCAAAATCAGCCTGAACGAGTGCAGCAATCAGGGTATTCATGATTTCCTCCAGAGGTTACTTAGCCTTATTGTAACCGATATTCAGGGGTTTCACAAGCGCAAATTACTCGCCCATCCCGGAACGGATGGGATGGATGGATATACAGAGCGGCAATATAAATAGGAAGAGAAAATGCCGCTCCAAATAGTGTATGCGCCGGGAGAAACAAAAAAACAGAATCGATTCAAAAAAGTTTAAAAAAGTTGAAAAAAGGTGTTGACAGAAAGCGTCAAGGCATGTATAATACATCAAGTCGGCCGCGCAAGAGACAAACAAGCGCACGACATGATCCTTGAAAACGATACAGAATCAAGAAGAACGCGAGATGCGATTTTCA
>JAFQOY010000102.1 GCA_017412025.1 Clostridia bacterium
AAGAGCGTCAAGTGTTCTGAGGGTGATGAAGCTGCCGCTGGCAGAGATAGTGACGATGGCGTGACGTCCGAAGTAGCTGTTCATAGGTGTCCTCCTGTTTTTTTCTGGTCGTGGGTTGACATGAAACAGGGGATGCCCCATAATAGATACATCCCCGTGGGTAACGTGGATATGAGGTCAGTGGCTGTGCAAGAGCCGCTGGCCTTTTTCTTTTGTGTGCGGCATGGTCACTGCACCGTGAAGCGCCGGGTTGTAGTTTGCTTCGTGTAGAGCGCTGCGACGTTGGGCAGATCGCGCTTGAGCGCTGCGCTGCCGAGGCGGCTGCTGGTGATGCTCTTGTAGCTCACCTTGAACGCTCCGGCGATCATGATTTCCTCGCTGCCCATGAAGTTCTTGACGGCTTCCTGTAGTGTGTCGATCTCCGCCTGAAGCTCCTCTGCCATACGGCGCAGTTCCATGAGCTCCTGTACCTTGGTGATGATGTCGCTATTAGCCTGGCACATGTTTGAAATCTCCTTTCAATTCCTTGATAATTTATTAAGGGAAAACGAGTCGGCTTTTGCCCACAGGGATTTGGTCGACCGGAAAAGTGGAGATCATTTTCGTACATAATTTTCTGTACAAAAACGAGCAGAAATGCAAACCAGACCCTGTGCGCTCGGTCTGCGGTTTCTGATCTATGTAAAAGAGGCGGCTGCCTCTGGAATTGCCAAAAAGCAAAAAAGCCCGTGTATAAGCCGGAAGAATCCGGGACTTACACACGGGCACTATTATTCTGCTGGAGGGATGGACGGGGGGTTTACGCTGAAAAGATTTGCTGGATGCAGATACTCATAGATATGATTTGTTCCGACTTTTGGGGCGCTCAGAATTTTCACCATTCGAGAATCTCTTTAATGGAGGGAAAGGAAGCTCCAATCCCTATCATTTTGCGAAGGAGGATGGTATGAATATGATCAAATCCATCCCAAATGGCAGGAGCGAAGGCGCTTCTGTCGAAAACTATTTTGTACTGAGCGGCGACCAGCTGCAGTCCATCGTTCAAAGGACTGTGACCAGCACGCTGCAACAGCTGTCCCTTGACAACCTCAAAGCGGAACCAACGGGCATGTCGGAAGGAGAAACCGACATGGCAAAAAGAGAACGAGAGCGGGTACAGATCGGTACCGACACAAATGGGAAGCCTATCTACACATGGGTTGAAGGCAAGAACCGACAGGATTTCCTGATCAACGCGGCTAAGATGCTGTTGTCGCGCGGCATGCTGGATGATCCTGCTGCCGTACCGCGTCAGGAAACGCCCAAGACGCCCTATTTCAAACAGTACGCAGAGCAGTGGTGGAAGCTTTACAAGCTGCCCAGGCTCAGACACACGACACGGACAACGTATCGCAACCTGCTGGATAACCACATCCTTCCCTACTTTGGCAAGATGCGGCTGGAGGAGATCGGCACCAACACGATCCAGACCTTCTACAACGAGAATAGCTGCAAGGCCAAGTCCACGGTCAGGCAGATGTCCATCCTGCTGCATCAGATCTTTGATATGGCGGTGGAGGATGGGCATATGCGAATGAACCCCACGGAGAGCAAGCGTCTGGCGATGCCGACGAAGACAAAAAAGCGGGAAGCGCTGACAGCCGGCGAAGTCAAGGACATCCTTGGGAACCTTGACAAGCTGGAGGCGCAGGAGCGGCTTTTGATCGCGCTGCTTTTGCTGACAGGCATGCGACGGGGAGAAGCGCTAGGCCTGTGCTGGGAGAATATCGACTGGAAAAAGAAGCTGATCTGCGTTGAGCAGGCGGTGACGTTTTTCAACAATCAGCCGGTGGTTGGCGAGACGAAGAGCGAAGCGGGAAACCGCGTGATCCCGCTGGACAAGCAGCTGGAGGAAGTGCTGACGCCAATGAAGAAGGAAAGCGGTTTTGTGATCGGCGATGGGGAGAAGCCCCTCACTGAGCGTACGTTTACGCGCATGTGGGAGAGGATCGGCAGAAAGATTGATCTGCACGGCGCTACGCCGCACATCTTCAGGCACACCTACATCACAATGGCGGCGTCATCAGGGATTGACGTCAAAACGCTTCAGTCCATCGCCGGGCATGCGGATATCAAGATGACGATGGATCGCTATGCCCACAAGCGGGAAGAAAAGGTGATTGAGGCGGGGCAGATGATCGGCAGCATGTTTCAGGCTGTCTGAGCGGCGTTTGTGCCAGATTTGTGCCAAAGCCGAGGACTAAAAAACATAGATGACATATGGAAAAATTGAGGGTTTGAGAGGGTGGTTTGTGCCAAGATTTGTGCCAAATCGCCGGATTTCATCAGAACTACCTGAAATTTAGTGATGGAATATAACAAAAATCCCACGCCCAAACCTCCATCATGGAAGCCTGAACGCGGGACAACCTCTTCAAAAACCAAACAATACTTAGAAAAACAAAAGAATAAAAAACAACCGCCAACAGCGCGAAGCTTGTCGGCGGTTCATGGTGCACCCAACAGGATTCGAACCTGTGGCCTTTTGATTCGTAGTCAAACACTCTATCCAGCTGAGCTATGGGTGCGTGCTCACTTGGAACGAAAGTGATTATACCAAAGTGGAAGGGGATTGTCAATACTTTTTTTGATCTTTTTTTCTTATTTGCTCAAATTCTGTGTGTGACGCGGCAAAGGTTTTGATTCTTCTGCGAATTTGCTTGCGAATCGGTTCAAAAGGTGTTATCCTCTTTATAATGTAAATTGAAGCGCGCGGAAAGGGAAAGGGCATGGACAATATCGACAAGAAGATTCTGACTATTCTGCAGGGAAATGCGCGGACGCCGCTCAAGGCGATCGCCGAGCAGGTGTTTTTGTCTTCTCCTGCCGTCAGCGCGCGCATTGAGCGGCTGGAGGCTGCAGGCTATATCGCCGGCTATCAGGCGCAGCTCTCCGCCGCGGCGATGGGCTACCAGATCAAGGCGTATATCAGCCTGGAGCTGGAGCCGGTACAGAAGCCAGAATTCTATCCGTATGTGCAGGAGTGTCCCAACGTCATGGAGTGCGATTGCGTGACGGGCGATTATTCGATGCTGCTCAAGGTCTGCTTCCACACCACGCAGGAGCTTGACCAGTTTATCAATCAGCTGCACAGGTTCGGGCGCACGCGGACGCAGATCGTCTTTTCCACGCCGGTGGAGCATCGGGGCATTCCTGCGCTGGACGCGGACAACTAAAGTAGAGCAGGGCGAGAAAACCGCCCTGCTTTCATATTTGGCAAAGGAATGCAGATACCGGCGCGGCGGCCCCTGTCCGAGGGGCGCATCAGCCGTTTGAAGGAAAGGTGAAGGAAAAGACGGTGCCTTTCCCTTCGGCGCTTCTGACGTCGATCTGGACGCTGTGCCGCCTGGCAATCTCCTGCACGATGGCCAGGCCGAGGCCTGTGCTCTCGCGCGAGGCGTCGTGCGTGTGACGGAAGCGGTCGAAGATGTGCTCGACTTCTTCCGGCGGAATGCCGACCCCTTCGTCTGCGATGACGATCCGGGGCAGGTCGGCGCTGAGCGTCAGCGAGATGGAGCGGCCCTCGGGGGTGAACTTGACGGCATTATCGATGACGGCGAGCAGCATCTGGCGAAGACGGGTGTAGTCGCCGGTCAATGTGTAGCTGTGCTGCGGCTCCTCGCAGAAGAAGCGCACCCCCTTGCTCTGGCACAGCGCGCCCGCGCTCATGGCAACGTCGCCCAGCAGCTCGCGCAGATCGACCTCGCCCATGTTGAGCGAGAAGTCGAGGTTCTGTAGCCGGGACAGCTCTAAAAGATCCTGAATCAGGCGCTGCAGCCATCGGCTTTCCGTCAGCATCTGCGCATAGTAGGCGCGGATGTTTTTTTCGCCGCGGATGACGCCGTCGTGCAGCGCCTCAAGCGAGCCGCGGATGACTGTGACCGGCGTCTTCAGCTCGTGGGAGATGTTGGAAAAGAAGGTCTGCTGCTGCTGGCGCAGCTGTTCGTCGCGGCTGCGCGCGATTTCAAGGCGTTCGGCCAGTACGTCCATGGAATGGGCGAGCGAGCCGATTTCATCCTCGCGGGCGAGCGCTGTGCGGGTTTCATACTGCCCGCCTGCGAGCGCAAGAGCGACGCGCTGAAGCCTTGAGATGGGACGGGTGAACATCCGGGAGAAGAAGAAGGCCAGCAGAACGGCGAGGGCGAAGGAGATGCAGAAGCTGATCAGGAGGATGGTGGCGCTGGGCACCTGCGCAAAGCCCTGCTCGCGCAGCGTGGATTCCAGCAGGACGACGCCCAGCACGCGGCTTTGCTGGTTCATGACCGGCATACAGGCGGTCAGGTGCGTATCGGTTTCGTCCTGATACTGAATAAACGGCGTTTTGCCCATGAAGCCCAGCGCGATGCTCTGCTCGAGATAGGCGGGCAGAAGCGGGTTGTCGATCCGCTGGATGACGCCGCTGAAATAGCCGGTCACATTGTGGCGCGTATCGACGATGTATACGCTGCAGTTTGTCAGCTGCTCGATGAAGGCCAGATAGGGCGCAAGCGTATCCTCGCTGACGATGAAGCGCGTTTCGTCCAGCCCTTCATGGCTGGAGGGCGCAATCCATTCAGAGAGGTTCTGCGCAATGGCGTATGCGTCGCGCTGCATGGTCTGGTTGTAATGGCTGATCATCTCCCGGCGCATCAGGGCATTGTAAAGGATGCTGACGGCGAGCGTAAAGGAAAGCAGCAGAAGCGCAAAGAGCAGCATCAGCCTTGCGGTGATGGAGCGGCGAAGCCGCATCGGGCTGTTCATGGCAGCGTCCTTTCAAATTTATAGCCGGTGCCCCACACGGTAGCGATGCTGAAAAAATCGTGGGGATAGACGTCCAGCTTCTGGCGCAGGCGCTTGATGTGCGAATCCACGGCGCGGTAATTGCCCACGTGCTCATAGCCCCAGACGAGGGTGAGCAGATTGTCCCGTGTAAACACGCGCCCGGGAGAGGAGGCGAGCGTGTAGAGGAGCTCGACTTCCTTGCGCGTCAGGTTGAGCTTGTGCCCCTCAAGCGATACGCTCAGCGAGGGGAGATGGATGGACAGGCTGCCGATGACCAGCGTTTCGCTGCCCGTCTGCGCGGGCAGCCTGCGCAGCACGGCGCGCACGCGCGCCATGACCTCGGCGGGGGAAAATGGCTTGATGATATAGTCGTCCGCGCCGATATCCAGCCCCAGAATCCGGTCGGCATCCTCGTCTCTGGCGGTGATCATCAGGATGGGCACGTTGGATACGCGGCGGATGCGCCGGCAGACCTCAAGGCCGTCGACGCCGGGCAGCATGATATCCAGCAGGATGACGGACGGAGAGGCCGCATCGAACAGAGCCAGCGCCTCCTCGCCGGAGCGCGCAAGCAGATACGGCTTGTTTTCGGCGGCGGCATACTGTGCCAGCAGCTGCAGAATCTGTTCATTGTCATCGACAATCAGAATGGGATTCACAGGAGTTCCTCCGTTTCGCGCGAATACATACAAGGATATATTCTTTGGATTACGCTCATTCTATGAGCTTTCGATGGGATTGTCAATTTTCTCACGAAAATTCAGGAAGAAGCGCCAAAAAGCCACAGTTTTGCCATAAATAGACGATATCCTGCATACAGCATGTCAGGGGGGATGGGATGAAAAGGATTGTTATGCTGCTTGCGCTGCTGATGCTTGCAGCGCCGGCCGCTGCGGCTGCGGCGGAGTATCCGGACGGCATTTACCGCGGGTTTTATTATGACGGCGGTATCGAGCAGATTGCCATTCAGTTTGAGCTTCGCGGAGGCGTGTTTGATTCCATCGTCTATCGCGGCGTCAAATACAAGGACGGCGATTACATGATCGAGGATGCGAGCGATGCGCAGAAGGCGATTCTCGATCAGTACAGGCAGCTGGCCGGACATCTGATCGGCAAGGGCGTGGAGGCGATCGACGATCTGTATGAGCCGTATGCGATTGTGGAAAACGTCGATGCGGTGACGACGGCGACGATGCAGTCCTCCAAGCTGATTTCGGCGCTGTGGGACGGACTGAACCGCAGGCCGTACAAGCTTGTGGACACGACGAAGCTGCCTGCGGCGCAGCCGTATGCGGACGGCGTGTACAGAGGCTCTTATATGGAAGACGGCGGCGAGCAGGTCGCGCTTGAGTTTTCCATCCGGGACGGCGGATTTACAGAGATCCACTTCAGAACCCTGCAGTATAAGGGTGCGGATTATCTGGCAGGGGATGTGCCGCATGCCGCCGCGCAGGTGGCGACCCAGTTTCAGCAGCTGATTGATTACCTGGTCGGCAAACCGATCGCAGCGGTAAATGATCTGTACCTGCCGGGCAATATCGCAGCGGATACGGATGTGTCATCCGGCGCAACGCTGCGGGCGCCGAAGGTGATTTCGGCCATCTGGGACGGCCTGAGCCGACACGCGTTCAGGGTGGATGACTGAGCGGGCGCGAATTCGGCGCTATAGTCATAAAACGGACGCCGGGATGAAGCGAGCATCCCGGCGTTGATTGTATTGTGGCAGATATGCGGCAAAGTGGAAGGCTATTGAGGAGGGGATAGGGGTTCAGATCTTGCTGACCAGATCCTCGATCAGCTGATTGACAATCTCCGGCTGATCGGTATTGGCGTTGTGCCCTGCGCTTTCAATCCAGGCAACCGGAATGCCTGTGTTCTTGTGCCATGCCCGGGTGTAACGGATACAGGAACCGGCTTTATCCTGTTTGCCGCAGATCAGCAATGCCGGGCAGCGGATGGCGTACGGCAGATCCAGCTCAATGGCCTCCGCGAGCATGCGAAAGCCGTGGCCGGATATCTGCGCATATCTTTTCTGATCCCCGTCGTATGTCATCATGATCTCCGCCATCAGTTTTCTGCCGTATTCAGTTACGGCAACGCCGGTCGATCCGGATTTCAGCAGCGCTTTCCACGGATAATGGCGGTACACGGGTTCCATTCTTTTCAGCAGCCAGAGCTCTGCGCGGGTGATGTATTGCCGCTGCAGCGGAGCGGAGTCGATGGAGACAAACCCTTTCAGATCATCCGGATACAGCTGTGAAAAGGCCTGACCCACGTAGCCGCCCATGGACTGGCCGACGATGACGGGCGAGGCGATGTTTTCAAGAGCCAGGATTTCATGCAGCCATTGCGCCTGATCCATCAGAGAAAAATCGAAGGAGAACGGCCAGGAGGCGGCATGCGCAGGGGGATCCCAGACGAAGATATTCCGGCGGGGCTCAAAGTACCGGAGCTGTTTGTCAAACAGCCTGTGGTCAGCTGTCAGGCCGGGCAGAAAGACGAGCGTGGGACATTCCGGGCTGGAAATGCTGAGCCAGTAATGAAGGGTTCCGGATTTCGTCTGATATGCTTTGCTGATCATACCGGCGCACCTCGATAAAATACGTTCGTTTTCTGAAATTATATCAAAGATGCAAAGAAAAGTCCACAGGATGAAAAAAAGGAAGAAAAATCTGGAAATCGTCAAAAAAGCCATACATTTGACATAAAGGGGATTTAAACTCACAGATGTTGACAAACGGTTCCTGATGGAATCCGAAATAACGACCTGATAAGGAGATTACGATCATGAAGAAGATTCTCGCCGCTGCTCTGATGACCGCTCTGCTGCTGACCCTGGCTTCCGGCGCGATGGCCGCTACCGGCCTGGGCGTTGTGGGCACTGTGACGGGCACCGCCGCCACTGCCGACAAGGCTGGCTCCGTTTCCGGCTACATCTATGTGTGCGCCGTGACGCTTGATGACGAGGGCAAGGTTGCCGGCGTCGTGTTTGACGCGATGCAGCCGGCCGGCTCCTTCGACGCTTCCGGCGCGATCGTCGGCGAAGCCGTCACCGACGTGGTCACCAAGCTGGAGATCAAGGAAGGCTACGGCATGAAGGCCATCTCCCCGATCGGCAAGGAGTGGTATGAGCAGATGGGCGCTCTGTCCGCCTGGTGCATCGGCAAGACTCCGGCTGAGATCCTGGGCCAGACCCTGACCGAGGGCGGCAACGCGACCGACGTTGACCTGCTGGCGGGCTGCACCGTGCACATCAACGATCAGCTGGTTGCCTTTGAGAAGGCTGTCGCCAACGCGAAGTAATCCGGACAAATAAGAAAGAAGCTTTGGAAAAATCCGAAGCTTCTTTTTTGATGCATGCAATGATGAAAGAAAACTATCTGGCGCGCAGCGCGATGTGGTATATCCTCAGCAGGCATACAAGCGCGATGACGGCAGCGGCTGCAAGCGCATACGCGCCCGAAAGGAACGTGGAGAAGATCAGGATGGCGCTTCCGCCCAGGCGCGCACAGGGCGCTGCGCTTTTATGCACGCGTTTCCATACGTCTTCGCTCTTCATTGACGCGCTGACCTTGAAGCCCCAGATGCTGCCGTAGGACAGCCTCGGCAGGAAACCGGCGTAAATGAAAAGCACGATTCCGCAGGCCATGGCTGCGGTATGCATGGAAAGGGAGACGCCGCCCTGGCTGCCTGCGCCGCCTCTGAAATAGGACAGATAGAGATAGAGAATGGCGAGCAGGTCGAGCACGAACATGCACGGCACGCTGAGCGCCAGCAGGGTGGAACGGTTCATGTTGCCGTATCGAACGTGGCGGCGGATTTCGTCCAGATCCTTTTCCTCTGCGAGGTCATAGCTTCTGTCCAGCCAGAGGGAGATGAGCAGCAGGAAAGCTGCGGCGGCCATGACAAAGGCGCGCGGGCCGTATACATCCGGCATGAGCCAGGTGGTTTCGTTCAGGCGCGGATAGGAGAGGGCGAGCAGCACGGCGCCCATATACTTGACGACGGGATAAAAGGTATGCAGGGTCAGCCTGCCGCGCTTGACATATCTGCTCATAAGGCGCTCTTCTCGATGAAATGATCGTTTTCGATGGGTTCAAAGTAATCGGCATATTTGGTAAAGACGAGACCGCCCAGCCTGCGCACGCCGCCGTAGAGATGGCGGCGCATCAGGGCCTCGATGCCGTCCGTGCTGCGGGTATCGATCAGGCGCAGCATCTCTTCATGGTCCTTGAGCACATCGCGGACATTGCCGCCCTCGATGATGTCCAGCGTGCAGAAACGGGTATAGCTGGCCTGCATGCCGCTCAGACGCTCCCAGAGATAACGGTTATTTGTGGCTCTGAACCAGATTTCGTGCATCGTGTAGTCGATATTCAGGAAGCGGTCCGCTTCAAAGTGCACAGGGTCGGAGAAATAGACCTCGCCGATTTGCTGCAGCTGGGAGAAGGCGAAGCGCACGCGTTCGGCGTCTGCCGGCGTGGCGGTGAGAATGAAGTCGCGCAGCACCATGGTCTCCACGGCGACGCGCTCATAGATGAGCTGATTGACCAGATCGTAATTGATCCGAGTGACAATGCTGCCCTTGCGCGGGAGAATCTGCACAAGGCCGTTTTCCTGCAGGCGCTGCAGGATGCTGCGCACGGGCGTGCGGGAAAGAGAAAAGCGCTGGCAGAGCTGGTTTTCGCTCAGCGCATCGCCGGGCTTATGCTCAAAGCGCAGGATCTCGTTGGCCAGCTGCTGATAGAGCTGATCGTGATCGGATATGCAGCCGTTCATCATAAGCCGTCTCCTTTGAATAATAATCTTCATTCCATTATAAACATGCGAAAAGGAAGTGTCAATACGAAAATCATACAGAAAGACAGGGGATTGGACTCCATCTTGTATACAAGATGGCAAGAGGGGTAAATGGCGGGAATTTGGAGGGCAGTGACAAATGGAAACGGTAATTTTGTGAAAAAGAGGGGATGATCTGTTTGAAATTTTGAAATTCCGCAAAATGAATATTGTAATCTCCTTCCAACTGTGATAGTATATGTATACAACATGCGCGCATGTGCGCAGAAATCGACAATGCAGGAGGTATCCCTATGAAGAAGCTGTTTGTTCTGGCCCTGGCTCTGATTATGGCTCTGGGCTGCGCGAGCGCTTTCGCCGAGGATCCGTACAAGGATCTGGGCAACTACACCATGATCGTCGGCCATGCTCAGCCGGAAAGCAACCCGCGCTACATCTCCATGGAGAAGTTTGCGGCGGACGTCGCTGAGAAGACCAACGGCCATGTGACCATCGAAGTGTTCGGCAATGGCCAGCTCGGTACCGAGAAGGAAATGCTCGAGCAGGTCGTCGCGGGCGTGACCCAGGGCATGCGCGGCGGTCAGTATGACTTCAGCCCGCGTCTGCTGATGTTCACCCTGCCGTTCCTGGCCAACAACCGTGCTGAGGTCACCGCGCTGCTGCAGAGCGATCTGGCCAAGAAGGTCTCCGCTGAGGCTGCTGAAACCACCGGCACTGTCATCATCAACCTGTGCGACGCCGGCGGCTTCCGTCAGTTCTCCAACAACACCCGTCCGCTGACCAAGCCCGAGGATCTCAAGGGCCTGAAGATGCGCACCAACGGCATGAAGACCATCGACCTGACCTTCCAGGCCATGGGCGCCAACACCGTCTCCGTCCCGTACGCCGATCTGTACATGGGCCTGAAGACCTCCATCGCCGACGGCCAGGAGAATCCGTGGGTGAACGTCGAGGGCATGAAGTTCTATGAGGTTCAGAAGTACTTCACCGAGGTGAACTACCAGTTCCATCCGGATCCGTTCTATGTCAACGCCGAGTGGTGGAATGCTCTGCCGGCCGAGTTCCAGGCCATCCTGACCGACTGCGCGACCGCGATGGGCGAGTACAACGATCAGCTGATCGACCAGAATTCTGACGCTGCGAAGCAGGTTGTCGTCGACTTCGGCTGCGAAGTCTATGTCCCGACCGCCGAAGAGCTCGCCGCTTTCCAGGCTGCCTGCCAGCCGGTGTACAGCCAGGTTGTCACCGAGGGCATCTGCACCCAGGAAGAGCTTGACGAGATGCTCGCGATCGTTGCTGCTGTGCGCGGCGAGTAATCCAATCTGATCAAACCCAATATGCGGGTCAGGGCAAAGGCCCTGACCCGCTTTCGGGTTCCTGAGGAAAACTTTATGGATTATTTATAAAATGATCCGAAGAAAGGAAACTCGTATGAAGAAAAGAAACTACGGCAAACTGGCGCTGGATATCTATGAAGGCGTCGGCGCTGTGGCGATGGGCCTTCTGGCGTTTCTGGTGATCTTCACGGTCATCATGCGCTATTGCTTCTCGCTGAGCTGGAAGTCCGTTTCCGAGTTCAACGTCATGCTCTTCACCTTCACGACGTTCTGGGGTCTGGGCCTCAACGTCCTCAAGGGAGAGCATGTCGCCGTCACGCTGCTTTATGACAAGATCAAGCCGTCCATCAAGCGCTGGATCTGCGTATTCAACTACATCGTGATGCTCGTCGTCGATATCCTGTTTATCAAGTACGGCTGGGCGTACACCAATAAAATGGGCAAGCAGCTGAGCATGGGCATGGAAATCCCGATGAAGTACATGTACGGCGTGATGCCGGTGTGCGGCGTGATCTGTGCGGTGTGCATCGTGATCAAGCTGATCATGGCTGTGCGTGCGCCGGCTTCCGATTATGAGCCGCAGGAGTGACAGAAAGGAGTAAGGTATGGCCATTGTATTTCTGCTTGTGGGCCTGATCGTCTTTGCGGCGATCGGCGTTCCCCTGGCTTTCGCGATCGGCGCGTCCTGCATCACCTATCTGTCTGCAGCGAAGCCGATGTTCCTGAGCATGATGCCGCAGCGCATCTGGAACGGCGTGTACAGCGAGCTGATGATTGCGATGCCGCTGTTCATGCTGGCCGGTGAACTGATGAATACCGGCGGTATCACCACCCGAATCATCAACTTCTGTATGGAGCTGCTGCGCCCGATCCGCGGCGGTCTGGGCGAGGTGAATATCGTCGCGTCCATGATCTTCGGCGGCATTTCCGGTTCCTCCGTTGCGGATACCTCCGCGCTCGGTTCCATTCTCATCCCCGCGATGGAAAAAGAGGGTTATCCGCCGGACGCCTCTGCCGGCATTACCGTCGCGTCCTCCACGATGGGCATGATCATTCCGCCCTCTACGCCGATGGTCGTCTACGCGATGATCTCCGGCGCGTCCATCGGCGCGCTGTTCATGGCCGGCGCGGTGCCGGGCATCCTCATCGGCCTGACGCAGCTGGTGCTGGTGTACATCATCAGCGAACGCAAGGGCTGGCATCCGAAGGAAGGCAATTTCAGCGCCAAGCGTTTCTGGAAGGCGATTTTCTCCGGCATTCCGGCGCTGCTGATGCCGCTGTTCATCATCGTGTGTGTTTCCTTCGGTATCTGCACGGCCTCTGAGAGCGCCGGCGTCGCCGTGTTCTACAGCCTGATCGTCGGCTTCTTCCTCTATAAGGAGCTGACCTGGAAGGACGTATGGAATGCGCTGAAGAAGACGCTGATTTCCTCCTCCTCCATCATGATCATCATCGGCTTCTCCTCCATCTTCACCTGGGTGCTCACCATCCAGAAGGTGCCGGATATGGTCGCCAACTTCTTCATGAGCATGAACATGCCGGGCTGGGGCATTGCGCTCATGTTTGACGTGCTGATCCTGATCATCGGTACGTTCATCGACGTCAGCCCTGCGATCCTGATGCTGACCCCGATTATGCTGCCGGTCATGCAGAGCTATGGCTTTACGGCGCTGCAGTTCGGCGCGATGATGATCACCGGCCTTGCCATCGGCCTGGTTACTCCGCCGGTTGGCATGTGTCTGAACGCGTGCAACAAGATCAACCGCATGCCGATTATCGACATCTTCAAGGGCGCGCTGCCGTATGTCACCTGTAACGTGCTGGTGCTCATCTCCATCAGCCTGTTCCCGGTGCTGACGACCTGGCTGCCGGCAATCCTCGGATACTAATTGAACAGAACAAAGGCCGTGCCGTTCGGATTGGACTGCACGGCCTTCAGACCGTCAACAAAGTATTGTTGACGGTCTGTCGCTGCAAGTCTGCTAACGCATACTTGCAGCGGATAAAACATCATTTTCTTGTACGCTGCGCGTACGGCCAGAAAATGATA
>JAFQOY010000103.1 GCA_017412025.1 Clostridia bacterium
GAGGAGCGGCTGCAAGCCGCTTCCTATATCATTTTCTGGCCGTACGCGCAGCGTACAAGAAAATGATGTTTTATCCGCTGCAAGTATGCGTTAGCAGACTTGCAGCGACAGACCGTCAACAATACTTTGTTGACGGTCTGTGCCCTCCCCGAACGGGGAGGGCAAATGGTGTTTAATATCCCAGATTCTCGTCGACCAGCAGTACCTTGGTCGTATTGCCGCCGGGCGCGCCTTCCAGCGCGAGGAACAGATGGCACATTGAGCGCGTGCATGCATTCACGTCGCATTTGCCTTCTGCGGCGCAGGGGGTGTCAAGCCCGAGGCGGCGGGCGTTCGCCGGGCAGGCAACCTGCTTGATGCGGCGCACGGCCTGCTGATATCCGCCTTCGACCAGCTTGTTGCGTCCGATGACGACGTATACCGTCTTCGGGCCATAGCACATGGCGCCCACGCGGTTGCCCGTGCCGTCGATCTGCACCATCAGGCCGTCCGTGGTCAGCGCGTTGGCGGAGCAGAGGTAGGCGTCCGCCTGAAGGGCGCGGTGCAGCAGCGCGGGGCGCTCTGCCGGCGGCGCGTCCCAGTGCCAGAGGATCTCATGCCCGTCCTCGCGCAGCTGCTCGTCAAGCTTCATTTCCCGGATGGTCATGCTGCCGCCGATGGCGACGGATGCGCCCTGCCCGATGTCGCCGCGCACAAAGCGGCAGGCTTCCTGCGCAGAATCAAAGCAGCGGACGGCGAAGCCGCGCTTTTCAAGCGCCTTTGCGGCGGCAGTGAGTTTTTCGTTCATATGCTGCACTTCCTTTGCTGTTTTGCTGCTGCCATTATACCAGTTTTTCCCGGCTGTGTAAATTACATTGCTTACCGGCAGATTCAGTCGGCTGCGCCGCCAGGCGGCGGAGCGGACGGAAAGGAGCCGTATTGATTTGATGGATGAGTTTTTGGAGCGTCTGATCGATCGCGTATGCGAGAGCGTGTCCAGACGGCTTCGGTCCCTGAAGGAACGGTACGTCAGCAGTGCGCTGGGCTGGCGCATTTCGCTGTATACGGGCACGGCGAAGAGAAAGATCGGCAAAGCCTTCAGCTATATCAAGAATGAAGAAAATGTGGATAAGCTGATGCGCATGGCTTCGGAGCGGGAGGACGAGGAAATCACGCGGCTGAAGCAATGGATGAAACGATTGTACCTGCGGTTTGTGGGGATTGAGAAAAACGCGCAGAAAACCCGGTTCGGCGCCATGCTGTTCATGATGCTGCTCAGCGTGCTGGGCGTCGTGCAGACGCGCCAGCGCCTCATGGCGTTTGCAGCTGCCGCCCTGTGTGCGATGTGGGTATCATCCGCCATCGAGAGCGATTATGCGCCCATCAGCGGAGCGATCCGCCAGCAGCATATTGCGGCGACGATCATGCGGGCGCTGGCGTCGCTTCTGATGACGATCGGCTTTTTTCTTGAATATGTGTCCCGGGGCGTCCCCAGCAACGTGGTGCTGCAGAGCGCCATGATTGCGCTGCTGACAATTCACGGCGTGATGTACATGGCGTTTATTCTGCTCAACACGCGCCAGCCGCTGTTTCTGCGCGCGCTTGCTGGCGTGCTGGGCGCAGTGCCGGCGCTGATGGCCGCCGCCGCCGTGTCGCTGGCTGCAGCCTGCATATTTGGGCAGTGGCCGCTGCCGCTGTCCGGCGCGGCGGGCGCGCTGGGCGCTTTGCTTTTCTTCCTGAGCGACCAGCTGATCAATCTCAACAACCTGGGCGGCATACGCCTGAAGTATTATCTGCTCTGGGTCTGCCTGCTGCAGATCGGCGGCTTTGCGCTGATGCTTGCGGGCGTCTGGATCTATCTACCCTGACTGAACAAACGGAGGATACCGCATTGGCTAACGAACGCATGGACAAAATCCGCAACTTCTGCATTATCGCGCATATCGATCACGGCAAATCCACGCTGGCCGACCGCCTGCTTGAGAAGACGGGCGTTTTTGAAAAGCGCGAAATGGTGGAGCAGATTCTTGACTCGATGGAGCTGGAGCGCGAGCGCGGCATCACCATCAAGAGCAAGGCTGTGAACATGCAGTATAAGGCGAAGGACGGGGAGACCTATACCCTGAACCTGATCGACACGCCCGGCCATGTCGACTTTACGTACGAGGTTTCCCGCGCGCTGGCGGCGTGCGAGGGCGCGCTGCTGGTTGTGGACAGCACGCAGGGCGTCGAGGCGCAGACGCTGGCCAACGTCTACATGGCACTTGAGCACAATCTGGAGATCATCCCGGTGATCAACAAGATCGATCTGCCCAGCGCGAGGCCGGACGAGGTCAAGTCGGAGATCGAGGAGATCATCGGCCTTGACACGGAGAATTCTCCGCTGATCAGCGCGAAGGTGGGCCTTGGCATCGACGACGTGCTGGAGAGCATCGTGACGATGATGCCCGCGCCGGAAGGAAACGACGAGGAGCCGCTGCAGGCGCTGATCTTCGACTCGTTCTACGACAATTACCGCGGCGCGATCTGCTTTGTGCGCATCGTATCGGGCAGCGTGCGCGCGGGCATGCGCATCCGCATGATGAACACGGGCGCATGCTTTGACGTCGTGGAGGTCGGCACGCGCAGCCCGGGATACGAGCCGCGCGAGGAGCTGCGCGCGGGCGACGTCGGCTACATTGCCGCGTCCATCAAGGATATTCACGATACGCGCGTGGGCGATACGATCACCGACGACGCCAATCCTGCCAAGGAGATGCTGCCGGGCTATCGTCAGGTGACGCCGATGGTCTTCTGCGGTATCTATCCGGTGGACGGCGCGGACTATGAGAACCTCAAGGATGCGCTGGAAAAGCTGCGCCTCAACGACGCATCCCTTGGCTATGAGCCGGAGACGAGCCAGGCGCTTGGCTATGGCTTCCGCTGCGGCTTCCTCGGCCTTCTGCACATGGAGATCATCACCATGCGCCTGGAGCGCGAGTTTGATCTGGATCTGATCACGACTGCGCCGAGCGTCATCTACAAGGTATACAAGACGGACGGCACGGTGATTGACGTGGATAACCCGTCCAATCTCCCGGCTATCGGAGAGATTGAGCATATGGAAGAGCCGTACGTCAAGGCGAGCATCCATACGCCGCAGGAGTATGTCGGCGCGCTGATGGATACCTGCCAGAACAAGCGCGGCATCTTCAAGGACATGGTGTACGAGGGAAGCCGCGTCTGCCTGCACTATGAGATGCCCCTCTCGGAGATCATCTTTGATTTCTTTGACCAGATCAAGAGCCGCAGCCGCGGCTACGCCAGCTACGATTATGAGTTCCTGGGTTATCAGGAGAGCGAGCTGGTGAAGCTTGACATGCTCCTCAACGGCGAAATCTGCGACGCGCTGTCGATGATCGTGCACAAGGACCGCGCCTATACGCGCGGACGCTCCATCGCCGAAAAGCTCAAGGACGTCATTCCGCGTCAGATGTTCGAAATCCCGATTCAGGCTGCGATTGGCGGCAAGGTCATCGCGCGGGAGACGGTCAAGGCGATGCGCAAGGACGTTCTGGCCAAGTGTTACGGCGGCGATATCACGCGAAAGCGCAAGCTGCTTGAAAAGCAGAAAGAGGGCAAGAAGCGCATGAGGCAGCTGGGCAGCGTGCAGGTGCCGAGCGAAGCGTTCATGGCTGTGCTGAAGATGGACGAATAAGCGCCGGTCAGGCGCTTGACATGAAGGGGCTTCGGCCCCTTCATGCATATCCGGAGAATGGGGAGAGGAAAAAGATGCAGCCGGTTTCGATTTATATCCACATTCCGTTCTGTGTGAAAAAATGCGCCTACTGCGACTTTGCGTCCTTTTCCGGGCTGCTTGCGCAGCGGGAGCGCTATGTGAGCGCCGTCTGCCGCGAAATCCGCACGCAGGCGGCTTTCTTTGGACGAAGGGCTGTGCATACGGTGTTCCTCGGCGGCGGCACGCCTACCCTGCTTGACGGTGCGCAGGTTAAGCGGCTGCTGAATACCCTTCGAGAATGCTTTGACCTGATGCCCGGCGCGGAGATCACCATGGAGGGCAATCCGGGCACGCTGACGATGGAGAATCTCTGCGCTTATCGCGCTGCAGGCGTAAACCGTCTTTCGCTCGGCGTGCAGAGCATGGACGACGCGCTGCTTCGCGCCATCGGGCGCATCCATACGGCCAAAGAGGCGGAGCAGGCGGTGCGCATGGCGAGGGACGTCGGGTTTGAAAACGTGAACATTGATCTGATGTTCGGTCTGCCGGGGCAGCGCGCGGAGCAGTGGGCGGATACGCTGTCGCGCGCGATGGCGCTTTCACCGGAGCACCTGAGCTGCTACAGCCTGATCCTCGAGGAAGGCACAAGGCTTTATGAGGACGTTGAGGCTGGCACAAGCGCGCCGCTCCCGGATGAGGAGGAGATGGAGCGCATGGACGCGCTCACAGGCAGCATGACGGCGCAGGCCGGCTATGCGCAGTATGAGGTATCCAACTATGCAAAGCCGGGCCGGGCATGCAGGCACAACATCGTCTACTGGGAATGCCAGCCATATCTGGGCGTTGGACTCGGCGCGCACAGCGATATGGACGGAAGGCGGTTTTATAATCCGCAAAGCTGGGAAAGCTATCTGCAGATGGCACAGTCCGATGCGCTCAGCCGCGGGACGGAGTGCGCCGATACGCAGGAAGCGCGGATGTTTGAGCGGATGATGATGGGCCTGCGTCAGGTAAGGGGCGTGGATGCGCGGCGCTTTGAGGCGGACTTTGGCCTGTCTGCGGCGTCTGTGTGGCCGCAGACGATTGCGGAAATGACGCAAAGAGGCCTGATGACGTGTAATATAGAAAGAATCCGCCTGACGGAGCGCGGCATGCAGGTGATGAACGGCGTGCTTGTGCGCATGATGGAAGAGCGGGAAACAGGGCTTGAGCAGGAAGAAAAGCGGCGGAGCGAAAAATAAAGCGCGGCTAAAACGCCCTGACCGACCGGAGAAATCCCGGAAAGGATTCGAAATAAACCCAAAACCGCATTATGGACGATCAAACCTGCAAAGAGGCGCTGAACTGTCAGAATGACCGTTCAAACGCCTTTTTTAAAGGACAGGAAAAGTCAAAAATCCGGGAGAACAGGGTGAAACGGTGTTGACAAAAGCGGCAAGACGTGGTATCTTTATCACGCTGATTAGCACTCAAAGCGATCGAGTGCTAACAAAAACCGAAAGGAGGAACGCCGGATGGATCTCATCGATCGCAAGTACAGGATTTTGCAGGCGATCATCGATGACTATATCCTGACTGCGCTGCCCGTCGGTTCCCGTACGATTTCCCGTAAATACGAACAGAAGCTTTCCTCGGCGACCATCCGCAACGAGATGAGCGATCTGGAGGAGCTTGGTTATCTGGATTCGCCGCATACCTCGGCGGGCCGCGTGCCGTCCAACAAGGCGTATCGCCTGTATGTGGACAGAATGCTTCAGCCCGTTCCGCTGAGCGTGGAGGAGACGGCGTTCATCAACCGCTGTCTTGACCGCAGGGCCAATCAGGTGGAGGATCTGTCGATGCGGATTGCGAAGACGCTTTCCAGCATGACGCGCTATACCACCGCCGTGATGACGCGCACACCGAGAAGCGAGCAGGTGCTCAGCCATCTGCAGCTGGTGCCCGTGTCGGACAGGCGGGTACTGCTGATCCTGGTGACGCGCAGCGGCACGGTCAAGCAGAGCCTGATTGACGTCGATGTGCCGGCCATGCCGGATGAGCTGTACACCGTATCGCGCATCCTCTCCAGCCAGCTGGAAGGCATGACGCTGTCGGAGCTGCCCGCCGCGCTGATGCGGCTTTCCGGCGGCTGCGAAACGGGGATTCATTCGATCGTCCGCTCGCTTGCACAGCAGCAGCCGGTTGAAAACCAGAGCGATATCGTCGCGCTGGCCGTGGGCGGCAGGTCCAATCTGCTCAGCTTCCCGGAATACTCGGATGTGGACAAGGCGAAGGCGCTGCTCTCCGTGCTTGAGACACGGGAGAAGGTCGTTTCCCTGCTCTCTCAGCAGGGCGAGATGGAGATTTCCGTGAGAATCGGCCCGGAGACGGGACTTGAGGAGACGAAGGACTGCTCCATCGTGACGGCGAGCTATCGCCTGAGCGACGGCAGGGTAAACACCATCGGCCTGATCGGACCGACGCGCATGCAGTACGGCAAGGCGCTCTCGGTGCTCTCGCAGGTTGGCAGATCGCTTGACATGCTGCTTGAGGAGCAGGATAACAGGCATGAATAATCAGAATGACAGGAAGCGCAGAGCCGCTGAAAACGGCACGCTCCGCGACAGAATCCGCAGGGCTGCGGACAGCTTCAGAGAAAGGCCGGAAAAGCCAGAAAAGTCAGAAAAGTCGGAAAGGGCGAAGAACATGAGCGAAGAGAACACGATCAATCAGGAGCAGACCGCACAGGAGCAGGAACCCGCTCAGGAACTGGACGCTGCGGCGCTGAAGGCGGAGCTTGAAAAGACGAAGGCGCAGTGCGACGAGTATCTGGATCTTGCCCAGCGCAAGCAGGCGGAGTTCGCCAACTATCGCCGCCGCACCGAGGGCGTGCGTCAGGAAGCGTTCGATGACGGGCGCAGGGACGCTGTGGACAAGCTGCTGCCGGTGATTGACAACCTCGAGCGCGCGCTGGCTGCCGCCGGCGATGAGGAAAGCGGGCTCAAGTCCGGCGTGGAGATGGTTCTGCGCCAGACGAAGGAGACGTTTGCCAAGATGGGCGTGGAGGAGATCGATCCGCTGGGCCAGCCCTTTGACGCCGAGCTGCACAACGCCGTGATGCAGGGCAGCGAGGACGAGGGCGAGCCGGGCACGGTGTGCATGGTTCTGCAGAAGGGCTATAAACTTGGAAACCGCGTGATCCGTCACGCGATGGTCAAGGTCGTCGCGGGCTGAACAGAATAAGCCTTCTCCATCGGGGAAGGCGGCAGACCGAAGAACGGACAGAGGAGGTCTCCGCTGCGGCGGATTCTTCAATAGATTCAAGACAACTCAACCTTTCAACAGTGATTTGACAGGAGGAAAACATATTATGAGCAAGATTATCGGTATTGACCTTGGCACCACCAACAGCTGCGTCGCCGTCATGGAGGGCGGCGAGCCGGTTGTCATCCCCAACGCCGAAGGCGCGCGCACCACGCCGTCCGTCGTCGCGTTCACCAAGTCCGGCGAGCGTCTGGTCGGCCAGGTCGCCAAGCGCCAGGCTGTCACCAATCCGGACCGCACCATCATCTCCATCAAGCGCGATATGGGCACCGACAAGCGCGTGAACATCGACGGCAAGAGCCTGACCCCGCAGGACATCAGCGCGATGACCCTGATGAAGCTCAAGGCGGACGCCGAGGCCTATCTGGGCGAGACCGTCACCCAGGCGGTCATCACCGTTCCGGCCTACTTCTCCGACAGCC
>JAFQOY010000104.1 GCA_017412025.1 Clostridia bacterium
GCAAGTGAAACAGGCGTCTTCTCATACGCTTGAGCGGAGACTTCGTATAGTATACCCTTCTTTTTCCCAAATTGCAAGCCATTCCTGCAATCTTTTGAAAAATTCTTTGTTCTTCTCTGTCTTTTCAATCATCGATATCAGCTGCTGCGTCGCCTCTCTCGTATGGCCATGGGAAAGAATCTGCCTCACGGCGCGCACGCCCTGCGCCTCTTCCTCATCAAGCAGCAATTCCTCATGCCTCGTGCCCGAGCGCGCCAGGTCAATTGCCGGAAACACGCGCGCCTCCGACAGCGCGCGATCCAGCCGGATTTCAGCGTTTCCCGTGCCCTTGAATTCCTCAAAGATCACATCGTCCATCCGGCTGCCCGTCTCCACCAGCACCGTAGCGATAATCGTCAGACTGCCGCCCTCTTCAAGATTGCGGGCTGCGCCGAAAAAGCGCTTGGGCATCGCCAGCACGCCCGGCGCCAGGCCGCCGCTCATCGCGCGTCCGCCGGGCGCCATCGCGTTGCAGGCGCGGGCAAGCCGCGTGAGGCTGTCCATCAGCACGACGACGTCCTTCCCCTGCTCCACCAGCCGCTGCGCGCGCTCATAGACCAGCTGCGCCACGCGGACATGGTTTTCCTGCGGGGAATCAAACGTTGAATAGACGATGTCCGCGTCGACCGTCCGCTTCAGGTCGGTCACTTCCTCCGGCCGCTCGTCAATCAGCAGCGCGATGAGCTCGATGTCCGGATGGTTGCGCCTCACGGCCTGCGCGATCTTCTTGAGCAGGACGGTTTTTCCCGCCTTGGGCGGCGCGACAATCAGCGCCCGCTGGCCAAGGCCAATCGGCGCGATGAAGTCAAGCAGCCGCATCGCCAGATCGCCTCCGCCCTCCAGCGTCAGGCGGCGGTTGGGATGGATGGGCGTCAGCGCGTCAAACGGCCGCCTCAGGCGCGCGATTTCCGGATGCTCCCCGTTGATGGCGTCAATATACATCAGCGCGCTGTAGCGGTCTCCCATGCGCTTAGGGCGCGTTTTGCCTGCGATATGGTCGCCGCTGTGCAGGCCGAAGCGCCTGATCTGCGCAATGGACACATAGATATCGTCCGCGCCCGGCGAGCAGTTGTGCGCGCGCAGGAAGCCGTATCCGCCCGGCTGCATTTCCAGCACGCCCTCGCCCGAGCCGAGCAGCCCCGCCTTGATCATTCTGGGCACCACCGGATTGCTCGTGCCGTATTCCTCGTTGTAGTATCCCAGCGGTTTGGGCTTGTACAGCCCGATCTCTCCGCAGTCCTCTGCGTCCTGCTGCGCTTCGCCGGGCGCAGCGTCCCGGATATGCTCCGCATCGCTCTGCGCCTGTCCGCTCAGCAGGCTCACAATCTGCGCCTTGTTGACGCCATAGGGCAGACGGACTTTCTTTTCCCGGGCAAGCTCGCGCAGCTGCATCACCGTCATGCGCTCATACGATCTTACAGATTCCAATTTGGTTTCAGCTCCTCCCAAAGGGCTCACATGATTCTGCCACGGCCGATATGCCATGAATGTGCTTCGCTATCATGATACGCAAAACATGTGCAGAATATGTGCATCCCCCTGAAAGTGCGCTCAGCCTCTGCGCGCGATGATCACATCGCGGTTGATCGCCTGCTCAACCCAGTGCTCAAGGCTGCCCGTCTCCACGATATCAAAGCCGGCAAGACGGCAGAGCCTTTCAAGCTCCGCCCGCTTTGTGACGTAGGTGTTGAAACTCATCGCCAGCACGCCGCCGCTTTTGAGCGCGTCGTGCCAGCCGGGCAGCGCCGCGCCCAGCGTGCCGCCGATGGAGTCCTCCCGGCCCGCCGTGCCCTTCTGCACGCCGTAGGGGATATCCGTCACCATGAGATGAACGCTCTTCGCCTTGAGCAGCGCCAGCGCGTCGCGCGTATCGCCGCAGATCATGCGCAGCGTGCGCGTATCGCCCGCCTTATAGTTTTCCGGCGTGTCGGACAGGACGAATTTCGTCTCCCGTCCGCCGGCCCTGCCGCGCACGGTCAGCGACGATTCGCTCTTTTTGTGCTTGATGCGGTGGAATTCGAGATACCGCGTCATGTAATCGCAGGCTTCCTTCACATCCGCCTTGCCGATCTCCACGCCCACGCCGTGATAGCCGCGGCGCAGCGCGAGCATCAGCGTCGTGCCTCTGCCAGCCATCGGATCGCAGACCACCAGCTCGCCGTCGTGCACGGGCATGAAGGCGCTTGATGCAAGCGCCATCGTCAGCATCGTATCGGTAAACATCTCGTTCGTCTTGCCCTTGTACTTGAGCAGCGCCGGCAGATCCTCCCCAATATACTGCGGATGCAGGCTCTCAAGCGGCGTCAGCGCGCCCTTTTCCATGGAAAACATCATATACACGCTGGCAAGCTGACTGAGCATGCGCATATCGCGCGCACAAAGCGCTTCGCATTCAAACGTCAGAAACGTTCCGCCGCCCATCTCCTGAAGCCGTACGTCCGTCTCATGGCCCAGCGCGGCAAGCGTCATGTACAGTTCGCGCTCGGCCAGCTGCTTCATCGACTGGCGGTAGCGCACATTCTGATGCGGATAAAGCAGAAAAGCGTATTTCATAATTCCTCCGTATGCATATATGAAAAAAGCTCCATCTTGCGATGGAGCGATTTTGTGAATCAGTACTTGCGCTTACGGGCAGCCTCGGCCTTCTTCTTACGACGGACGGACGGCTTCTCGTAATGCTCTCTCTTACGAACCTCAGCGATAACGCCAGCTCGCGCGCACTGCCTCTTGAATCTCCTCAGAGCACTTTCCAGGGATTCATTCTCACGAATACGGATCTCAGACATCTAGTATCCCTCCCCTCGGCTCAATCATTCGACGATCCATTGCGTCAAAC
>JAFQOY010000105.1 GCA_017412025.1 Clostridia bacterium
CGGTCTCCCTGCTCCGGGGAACTCGCATAGTCGTACCTGATGGGTACTCCTTGCGATTCCCCACGCTCCGCCTCGCTGCTTCGATCCGGGAACAGTAATAGTCGCGCAAGCGCTCCTTTACAGTTCCGATCTCCATCTCACGGTTTCGCCCACGGGGCGCGTTCGATTCCGATCCCTCAGGGCGCGCTCGGCTCTGGTGCCTTTCAGTGGAGGCAAGGGCTGCTTGTCAAGCCAAGGCCCCCCTGAAAGGGGAGCTGCCGCTTGATGCGGCTGAGGGGTTGAAGTGCGCAGGGCGCGCTTTTTCATGTATACATAGCAGCAGAAATGACGTTTACAGACATTGACGATGCGCTTCTCATCCTGTATAATGTGATAAAATCAGAACGGATGCGAAGGGCGGTTATGCGCCGGGCATCCGGAAAGACGAGGGTGCTGCGATGCGGTTTACCAAGATGCATGGTCTGGGCAACGATTACGTGTACGTCAATGCATTTGAAGAGAAGGTGGAGAATCCTCCGGCGCTTGCCAGGGCGATCGCCGACAGGCATTTCGGCGTCGGCGGGGACGGGCTTGTGCTTATCGCACCCAGCAACGTCGCGGATTTTCAGATGATCATGTACAACGCGGACGGCTCGCAGGGCGAGATGTGCGGAAACGCCAGCCGCTGCGTAGCCAAATACGTCTACGATCGCGGGATGACGGATAAGCGCGTAATCACGCTGGAGACGCTGGCGGGAATCAAGACGCTGCACATGAATGTCGTCGATGGCGCGGTAAAGTCCGTGCGCGTGGATATGGGCGCGCCGGTGCTGGACTGCGAGGCTGTGCCGTGTCTGCTGGGCAGCGGCGTGGTGAAAGGGGCAAAGATCAGCGCGCTGGGGCGGACGTTTGAGATCACGCCGGTTTCCATGGGCAATCCGCACGGCGTCATCTTCCTTGACGAACCGCTTGATACATTTGACCTTTACCGATATGGCCCGGAGCTTGAAAAGCATCCGGCGTTTCCGAAAAAAGCGAATATTGAATTTGTCAACGTCATCTCCCGCGACCGCCTGCGCATGCGGGTATGGGAGCGGGGCAGCGGCGTGACGATGGCCTGCGGCACAGGCTCCTGCGCCGTGCTGGTTGCGGCCAGTCTCTGCGGCCTGACCGGCAGGAAAGCGGCTGTGGAGCTGGACGGCGGCGTGCTGATTGACGAATGGGACGAAGAAACAGGGCATGTGTTCATGACCGGCCCTGCGACGCATGTGTTTGACGGTGAATACACTTTACGCACTTGAGCGGAAAGCGAGGCGATGCGCATGTCACTGGTGTCCCGGGCAGAAGCGTTCGCGGTGAAGATGCATGCAGGCATGGTACGGAAGGGGACGGATATCCCCTATATCGTGCATCCGAGGGAGGCGGCGCAGATCGTCGCGTCCATCACGGATGACGAGCAGGTGATCGCGGCCGCGCTGCTGCATGACGTGATGGAGGACTGCGGCGTGACGGAGGAGGAACTGAGTGCAAGCTTTGGTTCGCGCGTGGCCTTCCTTGTGCGCGAGGAGACGCAGCCGCAGACGGGCGATCCCTGCCGGACATGGGACTGCCGCAAGCAGGCGGCAATTGAGCGCCTGGCACGCGCATGCCGGGATACGAAGATCGTCGCGCTGGGGGATAAGCTGAGCAATATGCGCGCCATCCGCCGGGACTATGACGCGTATGGAGAGGCGCTGTTTCTGCGTTTTCATCAGCATGACAAGGGCCGTCATGCATGGTATTACCGCAGCTGTGCACAGATGCTGCGCGATGAACTGGGTGAAACGCCGGCATTTGCAGAGCTGGAGCAGCTGATCGCCTACGTGTTCGCCTCTGTTCCGGATCTTCATGCACTGCAGGCGCAGGAGGGGCTGGCGGTTTAGGCGGTTTCGCTGAAAATGTGCCGCAGCCTGCGGATTTTCTTGACATCACAGCTGTGATCGTGTATCATATTCGATCGGATAAAATGACGGGGAGGTATGGATATGCAGAAGGCAATGATGGTGGTTTCCATCTGCGCGCTGTTTTCCTGTTCCCGTATGTTTTTTGCATGACAGCCGCCTTTTGGCGGTTTTCTTTTTACTTGACGGCATTGAAACACGGATGTATAATATGCGCTGATCAAATGTGATATTCAGTTTTTATGCATCGTTTATGCAGAGAAGGAGAGATCTGATGGCAACTTTGATCTTGGAAGACGGTTCCCGTTTTGAAGGAACGCTGTTTGGGCGTAAGGAGCCTGTCACGGGCGAGGTGGTGTTTTCCACCGGTATGTCCGGCTATCAGGAGACGCTGACGGATCCTGCGTACTGCGGACAGATTGTCTGTATGACCTATCCGCTCATTGGCAACGTGGGCATCAATGATCTGGATTTTGAGAGCGACGGCCTCACGGTCGGGGGGCTGATTGTCTCCGAGCTGTGCGAGCTGCCCAGCAACTGGCAGACGAAAACGACGCTTGACAGCTATATGGACGAGCAGGGCGTGACGGGCCTTTATGGCATGGATACCCGCGCGCTGACGCGCCATCTGCGCACGGCGGGTGCGATGCGCGGCCGCATTGCCTGCGGCGATGCGGCGGATGAGGACGCCGCAGCCTGCAGGGCGTATGACATGCACGATCAGGTGCAGCGCGTGACCTGCAAGGAGGCGTATGAGATCGAGGGCGAAGGCGATGTGACGCTTGCGGTGCTTGATCTTGGCATGCAGAAGAACTTTACGAAGTGGTTTGTGCAAAACGGCTGCAAGGTTCGGGTGTATCCGGCCTCCGCTTCTGCACAGGAGATTCTCTGCGGCGGCTGCGACGGCGTGATCATCTCTGCCGGCCCCGGCGATCCGCATGATCTGCCGAAGGCTGCAGAGACGGCTGCGGCGCTGATGGAGAAAAAGCCCGTGCTGGGCGTGGGTCTTGGCCATCTGGTGATGGCGCTTTCTCAGGGCTGCAAGGTGGAAAAGATGCGCTTTGGCCACCACGGCAGCAACCAGCCGGTCAAGGATCTTGCGCGCGGCACCTGCGCG
The DNA here is from genome assembly GCA_017412025.1 of Clostridia bacterium. The sequence continues at coordinate 3,037 of JAFQOY010000105.1, forward strand.
GTGACGAGCCAGGCGATCGGCTATGCCGTCGCGGAGGGCGGTGTGGCAGACGGCGCCGCAGTCAGCCACATCAACTGGAACGACAGAACCATCGAGGGCCTGCGCTATGAGGGAAAGCAGGCGTTCTCCGTGCAGTTCATCCCGGGTACAACCGGCGGCGCATTTGATACGACGTATCTGTACGAGGATTTCCTGAACATGGTTCGCGCCGGTATGGCGAAATAAGGGGAGGAACGGAGCATGCCGAAGAAGGAATGGATTAAGAAGGTACTGGTCATCGGTTCCGGCCCGATCGTCATCGGTCAGGCGGCTGAGTTTGACTATGCCGGCACGCAGGCCTGCCGTGTCCTCAAGGAGGAAGGGCTGGAGGTCGTGCTGGTCAACTCCAATCCGGCGACCATCATGACTGACACCGATATCGCGGATAAGGTGTATCTGGAGCCGCTGACCGTCGGTTCCCTGGAGCGCGTCATCGCCAAGGAGCGTCCCGATTCCCTGCTGGCCTCTCTGGGCGGACAGACGGGCCTGAATCTGGCGATGGAGCTGGATGAAAAGGGCATTCTCGCCAAGTATAACGTGCAGCTGCTGGGCACGAAGATCGACTCCATCCGCCGTGCGGAGGATCGTGAGGATTTCAAGAACATGATGCTCGCCATCGGAGAGCCCTGCATCGATTCGGTTATCGTCCACGACGTGGAGGCGTCCGTGGATTTTGCCAATGCGTATGGTTATCCGGTGATCGTCCGTCCGGCGTATACGCTGGGCGGCACCGGCGGCGGCATTGCAGAGAATGAGAAGCAGCTGCGCGAGATCTGCGCGGACGGCCTGCGTTCCTCCCGCGTGCACGAAAACCTGATCGAGCGCAGCGTCGCCGGCTGGAAGGAAATCGAATACGAAGTCATCCGCGACGGGGCGGGCAACTGCATCACCGTATGCAACATGGAAAACGTCGACCCGGTTGGCGTGCATACGGGCGACTCGATCGTCGTCGCGCCGACGCAGACGCTGCGCCTTGAAGAGGCAGCCATGCTGCGCACTGCGTCGCTCAATATCATCGCGGCGCTGGGCATCGAGGGCGGCTGCAACGTGCAGTTTGCGCTGGATCCCCATTCGATGAAGTATTACGTCATTGAGGTCAACCCGCGCGTGTCGCGCTCCTCTGCGCTCGCGTCGAAGGCGACGGGCTACCCGATTGCGAAGGTGACGACCCGCATTGCGCTTGGATATACGCTCGATGAGATTGCCAACGGCATGACCGGCTGTACGTTCGCCTGCGCCGAGCCGACGGTCGATTACATCGTGCTCAAGTTCCCGCGCTGGCCGTTCGATAAGTTTGTCTATGCCGACAAGCATATCGGCACCAAGATGAAAGCGACCGGCGAAATCATGTCCATCAGCACGAATTTTGAAAGCGCGCTGCTCAAGGCTGTGCGCTCTCTGGAGACGGGCATGGACAGCCTTGTCGTGCCGTCGCTGGAAGCGCTTGACAACGAGGCGCTTGAAAAGAAGCTGCACGAGATCGACACCGAGCGCTCCTTCGTCGTCGCTGAGTGCCTGCGCCGCGGCGTATCCATGGAGCATGTGCACGACGTGACAAAGATCGACCTGTGGTTCCTCAGGAAGATCAAAAACATCGTGGAGATGGAGCAGGCGCTGCGCGCGCTTAGCGGCGTGGATGCGCTTGACCATGATACGCTCATGGCCGCCAAGAAGAACGGCATGAGCGACAAGGCCATCGCCCGCTTTGTGGGCAGCGAGGAAATGGCCGTCCGCGCGAGGCGCAAGGAGCTGAATATCCTGCCCTCCTTCCGCAAGGTCGATACCTGCGGCGGCGAGTTTGAGGCGGTGAGCACGTATTACTACAGCGTGTACGGCACGGCCAATGAGGCGGAGAACTCCGGCCGAAAGACGGTCGTCGTCCTGGGCTCCGGCCCGATCCGCATCGGACAGGGTATCGAGTTTGACTACTGCTCCGTGCACTGCGTCTGGGCGCTCAAGCGCGCGGGCTTTGACACGGTCATCATCAACAACAACCCGGAAACGGTTTCCACCGACTTTGACACGGCGGACAGGCTCTACTTTGAGCCGCTGACGCCGGAAGACGTCTGGAATGTGCTGGAGATCGAGCAGCCGGTCGGCGTGGTCTGCCAGTTCGGCGGCCAGACGGCAATCAAGCTGGCCAAGTCCGTCCGTCAGGCGGGCTACAGCATCCTGGGTACCGATCTGGGCGATATCGACGCGGCGGAGGATCGCGAGCTGTTCAATCAGCTGCTCAACTCCCTGGGCATTCCGCAGCCGAAGGGCACGACCGTATTCACCGCCGACGAGGCCGTGGAGGCCGCTAAGCAGCTGGGTTATCCGGTGCTGGTGCGCCCGAGCTACGTGCTGGGCGGTCAGGGCATGGAGATCGCGTATGATGAAAAGCACATCCGCGAGTACATGTCCATCATCAACCTGAACGTGCAGGAGCACCCGATTCTCGTCGACAAGTATCTGCTTGGCCGCGAAATCGAGGTGGATGCGATCTGCGACGGCGAGAACGTGTTGATTCCGGGCATCATGGAGCATATCGAGCGCGCGGGCATTCACTCCGGCGACTCCATCTCCGTCTATCCGCCGCAGCATCTGGCGCCGCGCATTCAGCGCATGGTGACCGATTACACGATCAACATTGCGCGCAGCCTGCACGTCAAGGGTCTGGTCAATATCCAGTTTATCGAGTACGCGGGCGATCTGTACATCATCGAGGTCAACCCGCGCTCCTCCCGTACGGTGCCGTACATTTCCAAGGTCACGGGCATTCCGATCGTCGAACTGGGCGTACGCGCGTCCCTGGGCGAGAAGGTGCCGGCGATGGGCTTTGGCACGGGCCTGTATCCGCCTGCGCCGACCGTGGCCGTCAGGATGCCGGTATTCTCCTTTGAGAAGCTGCCGGAGGTCGAGGTCTCCCTCGGACCGGAGATGAA
>JAFQOY010000106.1 GCA_017412025.1 Clostridia bacterium
CGCATTGAGCAGATTCATGCCGCCGACAAACTCGACCAGCTCCGGTATCGTCAGGCCGACAGAGCCCTTGTTCTCCGGGCCTTCGGTTGCGATAAAGACATAGGACAGCGGGCCGTCCTGCGCAATCGCCATGCGCTGCGTTTTCTTGTTGTAGCCGATATTCTCCTGAAAGCTGTCCGTCACCATCTCGCCGTCCTTGACCAGCGCCGGACCGAAGGTGAACGTGTTGACCATCGTCCCCTCAAAGGCGCTGATCTTCTCCATCGTCGGATCAATGATAATGTGGAAGTCGCCCTTGTCGTCGATGATCAGCATGTCCATCTCTTCCACCGGATTTTCGCGGTAAAGATGCCCCTGCCTGACCAGATAGCCCTTGCCGTGGAAGCTGAAGAAATCGCCGTTGACTGCAAACACAGAGTTCACGCGCTTGGTGAGAATGCGCGGAATTGTATTCTTGGTAGAGCCGTATCTGTGTCCCATCGCCGTGCGGATCTGGGAGGGATGCGCAATCTTCACGCGCGCGATAAGGATTGTCGTATCATATGCCCGGGTGGATTCAATCTGCACGGACAGACTCTCGTCCTTATATCCGCCCCAGTCCGGCAAAAAGCATTCCGCAGCCGGCGCAGGCGCGGGCGAATCATCCACCGGAAGCGGCTCAAGCTCCGCGGCAGCACAGCTGCAAAGGAGCAGGAGCAGAAGGAAGAATACGCCTGCCGCAGCACGTGCGGCAGAACGAATAGCGTGTATACTCATCATGAATTACTTGGTTTCCTCTTTATCCGTCGTCTTTTTCGCAGCAGTCTTCCGGGCGGCAGGCTTTTTCGCAGCAGGCTTTTTCGCTGCAGCCTTCTTCGCCGCAGGCTTCTTTTCGGCGGGCTTTCCAGTCTCTTTCGCCTGCTCCGCTTCCTTGACCGCATTGGGATCGATCTTCTTGAGCACGACCGCCGTGCGCGCCGGCAGATAGATGGCAAAGCCGTCGCCATAGGTGTAGTCATGCGCCCAGGTGTGATACACAACGCTCTTGTCAATCCGGTCAAATCCGCCGAATTGCTTATCGTCGCTGGAAAGCACCACCTGATAATCGCCCAGATTCTGCGTGGGGATGAACATGCCGGTCTGCGAGTTGGTCGGATGGAAGTTGAAGGCAAAGATCAGGCCCGCACGTTCAAAGACGAGCAGCTGATCGCTCTCATGCTGGCGCAGGCAATTGGTCCACGGGCAGGAAAGCGTGCCGTTCTCCTTGACGAGGCTGAGCATCGCCTTGTCAAAGTTGCCCAGCAGCTCATAGCGCAGGAATCCGTTATCCGCAAGGCTCCACAGACGGCGGGCGTTCTTGAAGCTCCAGCCGTTGCCCTCGCGCGGGAAGTCGATCCATTCCGGATGGCCGAACTCGTTGCCCATGAAGTTGAGGTAGCCGTCGCCGCCGGCGCCGACAACCGCCAGGCGGATCATCTTGTGCAGCGCAACTGCGCGATCCACCGTCATGTTCTGGCTGGCGCGGTCCATGCTGAAATACATTTCCTTGTCGGCCAGGCGGAACATGATGGTCTTGTCGCCCACCAGCGCCTGATCATGGCTCTCGGCATAGCCGACAACCTTCTCCTGATTGCGGCGGGCAATCAGCTCCCAGTACATCTTGCTGATTTCCCACTGACCATCTTCCTTTTCCTTGATGGTCTTGATGAAGAAGTCCGGCAGACCCATGGAGAGGCGATAGTCAAAGCCCATGCCGCCTTCCCGAAGAGGGATGCACATGCCCGGCATGGCGCTCATGTCCTCGGCAATGGCGACAGCGCCCTTCTTGTATTCGTGAATCAGGTCGCTGGCCAGCATCAGATAGGTCACAGCGTCCACATCGGTGTTCATGGAGAAATACTGATGCACATCGCCGAAGGAAACGCCCAGACCGTGATCCAGATAGAGCATGGAGGTCACGCCGTCAAAGCGGAAGCCGTCGAAGTGATACTCCTCCATCCAGAACTTGACGTTGGAGAGGAGGAAGTGAATGACGCCGTTTCGGCTGTAGTCAAAGCACTTGCTGCCCCAGGCCGGATGATCGCCCTTCTCGCCGTCGTGGAAGAACTGCCACACCGTGCCGTCGAACATATTGATGCCCTCGGCCGTGTTCTTGACCGCATGGGAATGCACGATATCCAGCAGCACGGAGATGCCCAGATTGTGCGCCTCGTTGATGAGCGCCTTGAGCTCGTCCGGCGTGCCGTACCAGCTGGAAGCGGCAAAGAAGTTGGAGACCTGGTAGCCAAAGCTCGCGTAGTACGGATGTTCCATGATCGCCATCAGCTGCACGGTGTTGTATCCGTTCGCCTTGATGCGCGGCAGCATGTCGCGCATGAACTCCAGATACGTGCCCACGCGCTCCTCTTCCGTCGCCATGCCGACGTGGGATTCGTAGATGATCGGCGGCACGTTTCTGGCCGGACGGAACTTTTCGTCCGTCCACTCAAAGGTCTTGCGGGGATTCCAGATCAGGGCGTTGAAGCCGTTGGTCTCCTTGTCCTGCTTGACATAGGTCGCATACAGCGGGATGCGGTCCTGCGTATTTCCGTTTTGATCGGTCACCGCCACCTTCACGCGCGAGAGATGCGGCAGCGTGCGCACGCCCTTGATCTCAAGCTCCCACGTTCCGCCTTCATCGATCTTCGTCATCGGATGCGCCAGGCGGTCCCAGCCGTTGAAATCGCCGACCAGATGCATTTCCCTGGCAGCAGGCGCCCACTCGCGATAGATCCAGCCGGTCTTGGTCTTATGGAAGCCGTAATAATGATGGCCGTTGGCAAAGTCGGAAAGCTTCATGCCCTTGCCAAGCAGTTCCTTCTTTTTGTTCAGATAACGTTCCGTGCGCGCAATGACGTCGCCTTCCACAGCACGCAGGCTCGGGTCATATTCAAAGATCTTGAGTTCCTTTGGGGTCTTTGTGATTGCACCAGCCATAAGAGACACCTCTTCTTTGCATATTGGGATAGATTAATTGTACTCCTTTTCTTCAGGCTTTTCAACTCCTTTGCCAGCATTTAACCGCATGAATTCCAGCAATGCGCCAACTTGTTCTCAATCAAAGATTGACGGGAAATCGCGTACGTTGTAAACTATACATATGACTTTACCGGCGCCATCCGCCGCCAAGCGATACATATCCATCAAGGGAGGATCATTCCATGCTGACCCGTACATTCTTTGCCCGTGCGCCGCTGGCGCCCGGCCGCTTTGCGCCCCTGCCTGCAGGCGCCGTTCGCGCAAGGGGCGCCATGAAAGAAAAGCTCGTTTCTCTTCGCGGCGGCCTGCTTTCCCGCTGCGCTTCGCTGTTTGTGCATTGCGGCGAGGATGCCGCATTCTACGGCGGCACGCTTGAGGGCGGCGTGAGCGCCGGCAATCTGCTGGAAGCGATGCTGCTCACCAGCGCCGCGCTCTGTGACGACGAGCTGCGCCGCCAGGCGCTCCGCCTTGCGGACATGGTGATTGCCTGCCAGCGCGAGGACGGCAGCTTCGGCGCAAAGAACGAATCCTTTGCTGCCCGCGGACGCATGCTGCGGGCGCTCGCCGCCGCCTATACCATGACCGGCGACAAGCGCATGCTCACCTTTATGCTGCGCTATATGAAGTATCTCAAGGATACGCTTTCCGACACGCCGCTCAGCGGCGAGGACGCCATGCACACCGCCGATACGCTTGAGGCAGGCGTCTTTCTCTACAATGTCACCGGACAGAAGGCCATTCTCTCCGTCCTGATGACGCTTATCTCCTCCGGCGCGGATTATACCTCGCTCTTCCATGCCTTCCCCTATCGCACGCCCGTCTCCCGCTCCTTCTCCGAGGAAGCGCTCCGCTCCGCCCTTGAAAACGAAAGCAGCGACGGATATACCCATCATCTGCTGCGCACTGCCAACACGGCCAATCTCTGCGAGGGCCTTCGCGCCTCTGCGCTGTGCGGCGTGCTCACCGGCTCAGGCAAGCATCTCTCCGCCGCCGAGGTCGGCCTCACCCGTATGCGCAAATCGCACGGCGCGGTCTGCGGCGGCGTCACCGGCGATCCGCTGCTGGCGGGTACGCATCCCAGCCGCGGCGTCACCGCCGTCAGCCTGTGCGAGCTTGCCGCCTCGCTTGAGGCGCTGCTCTCCTGTCCGGCGGGCGAACACGGCGCAGACGCGCTCGAAACCGTGCTCTACAACGGCATCGCCGCCGCCTTCGCGCCCGATATGCTCAGCGTTCAGCCGGTTCAGCAGGCCAATCAGGTGCTGCTCTCCCGCGAGAAGCGCTTCCCGCTTTCCGCCGAGGACTGCAATCTCTTCTCCACGGACGACGAGCATGCGCTCACCGCGCTGCTTGCTGCGTATCCGCGCTTCATCGCTCATCAGTGGATGTGCTCGCGCGACGGCGGCCTTGCCGCAATGGGCTATGCGCCCTGCCAGGTGCGCTACCGTCTGGGCAGCGCAGGTGTGCGCCTGACGGTTGACAGCGATTATCCCGCGTCCTCCAGCGTGCGCATCACCGTCAGCCTCAGCGAGAGCGCCGCTTTCCCGCTGCATCTGCGTATCCCCGCCTGGGCCAAGGGCGCTTCCGCCGCGATCGGCGGCGAGATCACGGAGGGCGCCGCAGGCGGCTTCCTGACCCTTAACCGCCAGTGGCATGACGGCGACGAGATACTGCTGACGCTGCCGATGACCGTAGAACGCAGCATCGCTTTCCATCAGGCGGTCAGCATCTCCCGCGGTCCGCTCCGCTTCGCCTATGTGCCCGCCGTGTCCTGCGATGGCGGCGTCATGCAGGCTGCCGCGCCCTTCGGCGCAGCGCTGCGGCACAATGCGCCCCTTGAAAGCGTCATGCAGGGCGGCTGCATCTCGCTGCGCACGCGCGCCGTGTCCGCGCCGCGCTGGGGCGTCAAGGCAGCCAGCTGCGACCAGCCGCCCATCGCGCTGAGCGACGGCGCCGAAGGCACGCCTTTTGACGCAATCCTCCTGCCCTATGCCGCCTCTCCGATCCGCCTGTCCGTTCTCCCTCAGGTCTGACGGACTGTCTTTGCGCATTCAGCCCTTCCGCCTCTATATCCAAGGAGGGGAAGGGCTTTGCATTTTCCCGATTTTTCCTTTTTCGTTCCTCTTTATTTCACAATCCCGCCACAGAATATGGCTATAATGGATGATAGAGGTGATCTGCCATGGCAAAAAATTTCCGCATTTTGATCTGCGACGACGATCCGATTATCCATCAGTCGCTTTCCCTGTATCTTGACAATGAGGACTTTCTGCACGATTCCGCCTACGACGGTAAGACTGCGCTTGACATGACGCGCAAGGAGCACTACGACCTGATGCTGCTGGACCAGATGATGCCGGGCATGACCGGCATGGAAGTCTGCCAGAGCATCCGGCGCGAAAGCACGCTGCCCATCATCATGCTCACCGCCCGGGGCGAGGAAATCGACCGCATCCTCGGCCTTGAAATGGGCGCGGACGATTACATCGTCAAGCCCTTCTCCCCCCGCGAGGTTATCTCCCGCATCAAGGCCGTCCTGCGGCGCACAGCCGGCACGCAGGACGCAGCGCATGAGGAAAAGCTGACCACGCTCCGGTATTCCTCCCTGGAAATCCAGCCCGAGCGCTACAGCGTGCGCCTGAACGGACAGAGCATCGCCTGCACCCCGCGCGAGGTCGAGCTGCTGTATCTGCTGGCCAGCCATCCCGGCCGCGTGTTTGACCGAGAACAGATTCTCTCCCGCATCTGGGGCTATGATTTCTTCGGCGATACCCGCACGGTGGATACGCACATCAAGCGCCTGCGCCAGAAGCTCGCCTGCGATGAGATGGGCAAGCTCTGGGATATCATCACCGTCTACGGCGTAGGCTACAAATTCGAGGCTGAATCATGAAAAAGGGCGGCCTCTTCCGCAGGACGCTGGTGCTCGTCTACGGCACAGTGCTCCTCTTTGCCGTACTCATCATCGGCATCTATACCGCCATATCGCCCCAGCTCTTTGCGCGCAACAAGATCGACGATCTGATTCCCAAGGGTCGGATCATCTCCGGCTATATCGAAAGCACGCTGCGCGGAGAGATCTCCACCGCTTATCTCGTTCCGCTCATCGGCCGCAGCACAGCGCAGTGGGAGGCGACCGTCTGGGTCGTCGATGCGCAGGGCGATACGCTCATCCGCACCCAGCAGGAGGATGGCCGCCGTGTCGGCCGCCTGCCTGCAAGGCTCGCCACCGCCATGCTGCCCGCCGTCCTGAGCGGCAGCGTCGCCACGCATATCGGCGATCAGGACGATCTGACCATTCCTGCCCACAATTCCCGACTGATCATCAGCTATACCGACGTGCTGGACAACATCGCCGGTCAGGATGAGGCAGGCGGCGCAGAGACCGAGGAGGCTCTCTCCGGCAGCATCGTCGCCGTCGCCGTGCCCATCACATTCTTCGGCGAGGTCGTCGGTGCCGTCTTCATGGCGCAGACGATGAATGAGGTCATGTCCGGCATGCAGGCGCTCTCCAATACCATCACCTTCTCGCTCATGCTCGTCGCGCTGCTGCTGCTGCCGGTCGTGCTCTTCTTCGCCTCGCGCATCACGCGCCCGCTGGCGGACATGCACAGCGTCGCAATGACGATGGCCGGAGGCGACCTCACCGCCCGTGCCAACGACCAGCGGAAGGACGAGTTCGGCGCGCTGGGCCGCGCGCTCAACTTCCTCTCCTCTGAGCTGGGCAGCACCATTTCTTCCCTGGAGCTGGAACGCAACCGGCTGAGCAGCCTGATCCACGATCTGGCCGAGGGCATCATCGCCCTTGACGCGCAGGGCGCAGCCACGCTGACCAACCCCGCCGCCTATACGCTGCTCAATCTGCCGCCGGATGCGCCGAATGTGCGGGCAGGCGCGCCGGACGTATTTGCCGTCTTCGACGAATCGCTGAGCGCGGCCTCTACCGTCCGCCGCACCATCTGGCAGGGCACAACCGCGCTGCACATCGTCGTCTCCCCTCTGATCACAGCGGACGGGAGTCTGACCGGCTGCGTAGGCGTTCTCTCAGACGTCACCAGCGCCGAGCGGCTGGAGCAGACGCGGCGCGACTACGTCGCCAACGTCTCTCACGAACTGCGCACGCCGCTGACCGCCATGCGCGCGCTGATTGAGCCGCTGCGCGACGGGCTGATCAAAACCGAAGAGCAGCGTCAGCAGACGTACAACATCGTCCTGCGTGAAACGATGCGCCTTTCCCGACTGGTGAGCGACATGCTGGAGCTTTCCCGCCTGCAGAGCGGCAAGGCCTCTCTTGCGCGAAATGTATTTTCGCCCGAGCCGCTTCTGTGCCTCATCCACGAAACCTATTCCGCCTATGCGGAGGACTACCAGCAGACCTTTGTCTATGACGTGCCCGACCGTCTGCCCCGCGTCGTCGGCAATCCCGACCGTACGCAGCAGGTGCTCATTGCGCTGCTTGACAACGCGTTCAAGTATTCCCGCGAAAACGGCGTCGTCACGCTGAGCGTCCGTGTTCTGGAGGATCATCTGCGCATCACCGTGCGCGACACAGGCATCGGCATCAGTCCGGAGGATCTGCCCCATGTGTTTGACCGCTTCTACAAGGCCGACAAATCCCACGGCGGCAAGGGCACCGGTCTGGGCCTTGCCATCGCGTACGAGATCATGAAGCAGCTGGGAGAAACCATGACAGTTGAAAGCCAGCTTGGCGAGGGCAGCGCCTTCGCCTTCACGCTGCATACTGCGCAGGAATTGCCGCAGGAAAAGAAAGACGAATAACGCATTCCTTTCCGCCTCCCTTCGGGGAGGCTTTTTTGCCGCATGCAAAAGGCTCCCCGAAGGGAGCCTCCGCCATCTGCAAATCACCGGATCGTATCCATCTCCACCGCCGCGCCGCCGTTTCTGCGCGACTGCTCCGCCGCAAAGGCGATATAGTGGCTCTCGCAGGAGGCCTCCAGCGTCGTCATGCGCGGCGTAGGCACGCCCGTCTCGCCAAGCATCCTTATCACTTCCTCCACCATCGCGCCGTCGCCGCCGCCGTGTCCGGCCAGATCCCTGCCCAGCAGGCTCACGTCAATCACGCGTTCCCGGCCACCAAACGGCTGTATGCGGATGACGTTTGCGTCCATATCCGCGTCGATTGATCCCCTCGTGCCCATCACCCGGACAGCGCGCCCGCCGTGCGCGGAGAACGCCGTCATCATCAGCTGGCACATCACGCCGTTTTCCATCTCCATGTTCACAATCTGGCTGTCCACAACGTCATTGTCGCAGGCGTAGACGCATCGGCCGTACGGTCCCTGCTCAATTGCTTTCCGGATGCTTTCCTCCGTCGGTTCAAGCGCAAGGATATTGCACGGCCAGTCCGTGTTGCCGCAAAGCACGCCCGTCTTTTCGCTGGTCAGATAGATCTTTTCCGCGTCGTACGGGCAGCTCTCCTTCGCGGCGCAGCCCGCCGTGCAGCGCGCAGCCGCGCCCGCAGGCGCATTCTCCTTCCGGAAATGGCGCAGGCTGCCAAACGAGGATACGCGCGCGCAGCGCTGGCCGGTCAGATGGACGAGGTAATCCAGATCATGGCAGCACTTGGCCAGCAGCATGAACGTCGATTCCGCTTCGTTTCGCCAGTTGCCGCGCACAAAGCTGTGCGCCTGATGCCAATAGCCGACGTTTTCAAGCGCCTGAATGCAGACCAGCTCGCCCACGTCGCCGCGCGCAATAGCCGCACGGATCTCCTCAAAAAACGGCGCATACCGCAGCACGTGGCACACGATCACGCGGCGGTTCATCCGCCTGGCCGTCTGCTGAATCAGTCGCACGTCCTCCATGCGCGTGGCAATCGGCTTTTCAAGCAGCAGATGATAGCCCTTTTCAAGCGCAGCCACAGCATGCCCGACATGCTGCGCGTCCTGCGTGCAGATGAACGCCATGTCGCCCAGCCTCTCCCGGGCAAACATCTCCTCTCCCGTATGAAAGCACATCTCCTCCGGCAGATGATAGCGCTCCTTGCAGTAAGCCCGCTTCTCCTCAACCGGCTCCGCAATCGCCGCAATCTGCATCCTCTCAGGCATCACTTCCGAAATCGGCGCATAGGTGTCCTTTCCGCGGCTGCCCATGCCGCAGATGACCACGCGAACAGGATAATTCATAGCGCACCTCCATATGTCTGTTGCTTCATTATCGCGCGAGTACAGCCGGATGTCAAGGCATGCAAAAAGGCGCTCCCCTTCCGGAGAGCGCCTCCTGCATTTTCCTTGCTTTTCCCGCATGTTGGGCCACAGAGCGGGAAAACGGAATTACTTCGCGAGCTTCTTGAACTCGTCGAACACGAACTGCACCTTCGGTCCGATGATGACCTGGACGCTGTTCTTGCCCGGGCGGATCACGCCGGCGCAGCCGGAAGCCTTGATCTTCTTCTCGTCAACGAGGAGACGATCCTTGACCTCAAGGCGCAGACGGGTGATGCAGTGATCGATAGAAGCCATGTTCTCCTTGCCGCCGCAGCCCTCAAGGATGATCTTCGCCATGGCGGTGAAGTCATTGTTGGAGAGCTCGATCTTGGTCTCGGCGTCCTGGTCGTCCTCACGGCCCGGGGTCTTCAGATCCCACTTGGTGATGGCGAACTTGAACACGAAGTAGAACACAACAGCAGCGGCGATGCCCAGCGGCAGGATCAGCCAGGTATTGGCAGCGGCCGGCAGGGAAGCGGAGAAGATCAGGTCGGTCAGGCCCGCGGAGAAGCAGAAGCCGGCGCGGAAGCCCAGAGCGACGGAAACAGCAGCGAAGATGCCGTACAGAGCGGAGTACACCACGTACAGCGGGAAGGCGAGGAACATGAACGCGAACTCGAACGGCTCGGTAACGCCGCACAGGAAGGCACAAACCGCAGCAGCGCCAACCAGACCGATCGCGGCCTTACGCTTGGCCGGCTTCGCGCAGTGCACGATCGCCAGAGCCGCACCGGCAATACCACCCATCATGGACGGGAAGAAGCCAGCCATGTACATACCGACGGACCAGTCGATGACGGTGCCGTTGGCCATGGTGCCGCCCTCGGTGAGCGCGCCCCAGTAGGCGGTCAGGTCGCCCAGACCGATGGTATCAAACCAGAACACGTTGTTCAGAGCGTGATGCAGGCCGGTCGGGATGAGGAGACGGTTGAGGAACGCATACAGGCCAACGCCCAGAGCGCCCATGCCCTTGATCGCATTGCCGACGGAGACCAGCGCACCGAAGATGACCGGCCAGATGAACAGCAGGATCGCGGAAACGATGATGGACGCAACGCCGGTCACGATCGCGACAGAGCGCTTGCCGGAGAAGAACGCCAGCACGTCCGGGAGCTTGGTGCCCTTGAACTTGTTGTAGCAGATCGCGCCGATGATACCGGACAGGATGCCGGTGAACGGGTTGGCGATCTTCGCAAACGCAACAGCCTTGACCGGATCAGCCATCATGCCCGGGGCGATGGTGCTCACGGAGCCGGTAGACAGCAGCGTGGTGATCATCAGCCAGGAAACCAGACCGGCCAGACCGGCGGTACCGTCGTTGTCATCGGCCAGGCCCACGGCCACGCCGATGGCGAACAGCAGCGCCATGTTGTCAATCAGAGCAGCACCGGCCTTCACAAGGAAGAAGCCGAGAACATACGCAAAACCTTCGGTCGCGCCGGCCGCGCCCATGACGGCGGGAGCAAACGCGTAGCCGAGGCCCATCAGAATACCACAGATGGGCAGGCAGGCAACAGGCAGCATAAGCGCCTTGCCGAGCTTCTGCAGATAACGCATCATAAGTAGAATCCTCCTGAATCTCTTCGTTAACAGTGTTGCAGTTAACCTTTATCCAAGGCGCCGGCCCACAGCGCCGAAGATACGCATCGATTCCCTTCCGGAATCGCTCATGAATCGGACCGCAGGAGGCATTTCATCGTTTTCAGCCTGCATGCGTTCCGATCAGCAGCCGGGATTACTTGCCCAGCCTGATCACGACGTCGCCCTCCGCGACAGTCTTGCCGGTCACGGTCTCAAAGGTGCCGTAGTCGTCGCTGTTGCACACGATCACCGGGGTGATGGTGTCGTAGCCCTCGGCGGCGATGGCGTCCTTGTCAAACTCCATCAGCAGCTGGCCCTTCTTCACGGCGTCGCCGGCCTTGCAGTGCACGGTGTAGTGCTTGCCCTGCAGGTTGACGGTATCAAGGCCCACATGGATGAGCAGATCCGCGCCCGCTGCGGTCTTCAGGCTCACGGCATGGCCGGTCTCAAACATCATATCGACCGTCGCATCGCACGGAGCGACGACACGGCCGGCAGAAGGCTTGATCGCCATGCCCCTGCCCAGCATTTCCTCGGCAAAGGTCGGGTCATTCACCTCGCTGAGCGCAACAGCCTCGCCCGCCAGCGGCGCGCAGACCTCATCGAGCTTCTTGCCAAAAATCTTATCAAAGAGTCCCATGTTCATATCCTCCTTCACACATGCAAGCGCAGTTTATGGAAAACTATACATAAACCGTCCATGATGTCATAGTATAACAAATTATGTCGGACAAATCAACCGTTTCTACCTTTTTCCATTGGCCCAATCCGGATTTCTGCGTTTTTATTGATCCGCGCGGTTATTTCATCTGCATGCCGCTAAGCGCTGCGCGCGCCCTGCGCACGGCCTCTTCGTCCGTCACAAAGCGCTCAAATTCGCTCATCATCGGCAGCCCCATCGGCACGCCTTCCTTTCTCAGGCGCATACCGCTCTGCTGCGCGCGCTTGGCGGAGAGATGAAATGCCGCAGCGCCCGTTTTCTGCGCCAGCCGCACGATGTTATCCGCGCTGACGCCGCTGCCCGGCATGATGGCGATCCTGCCTGCAGCGCGGTGGACGAGCGCCTCAAGCAGCGCTTCGCCCTGCACAGCCGTCGCCTGCTGCCCGGAGGTGAGGATGGTGTCAAAGCCAAGCCCGATCGCCGTTTCCAGCGCGGCAAACGGATCGGAGCACACGTCAAACGCGCGGTGCAGCGTCAGCGCAAGCCCCTTCGCCGCCTCCCGGCACGCGCGAAGAAACGGCTCGTCAAGCCGTCCGTCCGCATCGAGCGCGCCGACGACGGCGCCCGAAGCGCCGAGGCCTTTGAGCTGCGCGATCTGCTCGATCTGCTCCGCCTTTTCTTCCTCCGTAAACAGAAAGTCGCCGAACCGGGGCCGGATGAGCACATTGACCGGCACGCCCGTCTTTGCCGCCTCACGGATCAGGTACGGCGAGGGCGTCGTGCCGCCGATGATCAGATTGGCGCAAAGTTCCAGCCTGTCCGCGCCGCCGCGCACAGCGGCGCGGACGGATTCCATCGAATCCACGCAGACCTCAATCAGGGTTCCTGCCATCTTCTTTCCTCCAAAGGAACAGGTCTGCAAATCTTTTCGCAGCCCTGCATCAGGCGTATCAGCGCTTGATATCGTAGTTCATGTTCATCAGGTTCTTGATGCTCTGCACGTCGTCGGTGATGTTCGCATCGCCGTGGATGGTGTGCTTGATGACAGAGGACGCCACCGCGAAGTTGACCATGTCCATCGGCTTGTAGTTGTGGAACATCGCGTAGATCAGGCCGCTGGCAAAGGCGTCGCCCCCGCCGACGCGGTCGAGGATGTTGAAGGTGAACATACGGCTTTCAAACGTATGACCCTGATACCACATAAACGCCTTGAGGCTGTTCTCCGAGCCGGAATGCGCGTAGCGCACGTGGCGCGCGATGCACTTGAGGTTAGGATAGCGCTCCACAAACTTGTGGAAGATCTCGTCCTGCTGCTCATAGGTCGGCTGCAGCGGCACGCCGTCCTTCCAGTCTCCCTTGCTGTGATCCTCCTCGTCCTTCCACAGGTGATACGGCTCGATGCCCAGCAGCACGTCGACATACGGCAGGCACATCGTGCAGTAGTCGCGCGCCTGCTCCCATGTCCAGAGCTTGGAACGGAAGTTGCCGTCGAAGGAGACCGTCAGCCCCTTTTCCTTGGCCACCTTGAGCATCTGCAGGATGACCTCCGGGCACTGGCCGCCGATGGCGGGCGTGATGCCGGAGAGATGCAGCCAGTCAAAGCCCTCCAGCAGCGCGCCGAAATCATAGCCGGTAAAGTCATACTCGGACAGCGCGCTGTGCTTGCGGTCATAGATCACCTTGCTGGGGCGGATGCCGTAGCCCGTCTCCAGATAATACGTGCCGAGGCGGTGGCTGGGCGTCTCTTCCGGGGTGGAGAGGATCACCGGGGTGCAGTGCACGTCGTTGGAGCGCAGCATACGGATGGCGCTCTTGCCGATGGAGTTGCCCGGCACGACGGAGAAGAACGTGCTGTCGATGCCCAGGTTCGCCAGCGCAAGCGCGATGTTCGCCTCGCTGCCGCCGTAGCTGGCCTCGAAGCTGGACGCCATACGCAGCTTCTCATAGTTGGGCGGAGTCAGGCGGAGCATGATCTCGCCCATGGTGATGAACTTCTTGCTCGGCTTATCGGTGATCAGCGGATTGTGATGAATCATATCAAGGCCCTTCCTTCCATACAGAGAATGTCAACAGAGAATATCGAATCCACAATATTAATAACAGTATACCATGATTTACCCCTCAATTCAATGCAGAACTGACAAAAAGCATGACAAACTCCCCATTCCTATCCTCTTCATGCTACAATGATGCCGTCTTATACCATTCTCAGATCAGAATGCGCCTGAATTTTTGTCCTGTCTAAGCTGACCGGAAGGGAGCGCAGCAGCGCTGCGTTGACTGGAACGGAGCGACGACAGGACGGAAAAGAGGCGGAAAGACAGCACAGATTGATTTGAGAATCGTATGATATCCCATCTTTTGCGGAAAGCAGGTTTTCTCATGGCCGACAACGTCAAGACCAACGTGATGCGCCTCCTTGAAAAGGAAGGCGTCGCCCATCGCGTTCACTATTATGATCCGGCACGCGGCATCGACGGCGTGTCCGTCGCCGCGCAGCTCCGGCAGGATCCCCAGGCCGTATTCAAGACCCTTGTCACGCAGGGCAAGTCCCGTGCGTTTTACGTCTTTGTCATCCCTGTCGCTGCGACGCTCAACTTAAAGCGCGCAGCGACCGCCTGCGGAGAAAAGGCGATCGAGATGATTCCCCAGAAAATCCTTCTGCCGACCACGGGATACATCCATGGCGGCTGCAGCCCCATCGGCATGAAGAAAGCGTTCCCCACGTATATCGACGAGACCGCACAGCTCTTTGACGCCATATGCGTCTCCGCCGGAAAGATCGGCGCGCAGGCTGAGCTTGCGCCGGACGATCTGTGCCGCGTCACGGGCGCGGTCTACGCGCCGCTGACGGATTGACGCCCTTTTGCCTTTATCCTTCCGGCTGTTCGCACCCCTATAACGCCAAAAGACCGCTCTCTGCGCAGGAGCGGTCTTTCTCTTGGCCTGTGTCAGCAAAGGCGCACAGGCTTCACGCTTCTTTTCATCAGATAAGCCGGAGAAAACATTTCCCGGTGCAGGAAGAACAGCTCATCAGCCGAAAGAAACGCGGCTCCCGCATATCGCCTCGAACGCGCGCCTGTTGGTCGAAGCCGCCTCGCGCGAATAGACGGCAAACTCGATCGTCTCAAAGCAGCGGTCGATCCCCTGCGCCGCAGTGTCAAACGCCTGCGCGACCATCTGCGGCGGATTGGCAAATACGCCGCAGCCAAACGCGCCCAGAATCAACACATCCGCCCCGTTTGCCGCCGCCACGGCGAGAATCCTGCGCCAGCGCTTTGTGAGCAGCGCCGCCAGCTCGTCCTGCGTGGGCGCATACCGGCTGCCGTCGCTCACCTCGCGCAGGTCGGGCGCGGCGCAGGTAATCACGTCCACCGTATAACGCTCCTCCTGCGCCAGCAGCGGCTCTTCTCCCGCGTCCTCGCGCAGCACAATAACGCCCGGCGTGCAGATGCAGTCGTCCCGGTTTTCACGCTTCATGGTTCCGGCGCGGATCATCTCCCAGTGCCTGTCGTAAAACGGCTTTGCGCTCCCGCCGCTGAGCGCAGGATACAGCGTGCTGACGCGGCACAGGCTCTCTTCCTGCGCCTGCGAGCCGTAGGTCACGCCGCCGCCCGGAGAAACCGAGGAGGCAAAGTTGAGTACACAGACCCTTTTTCCCTCGCGCGCATAGGCTCTTGCCGCCTCAAAGCTGCGCTTGCCGGATACCGCTCTCTTCGCCGGGCGCTCAAAGCGCGGCTGCCAGCGCGGCTCTGCGTCCTCCTGCCAGATGATGGTCTGCCCTGCGGCAGAAGCCGCCATCGCGCTGCGCAGGCTTTCCTCGCCATTGCATACGCGCATGGTCTCTTCAAAAATGAGGGTTCTTTTTTCCTGACCGGTCATTTCGCCGCCTCCTCCCAAAGCCATTGTAGCATAGCGCCTGAGCGCACAAAAGCCCGAACTCTGCCATTTCAGCGCCGCCGTATTCAGATCACACTCAGCACGCTCAGAAACGCCGCAGCAGCCGCCGGCACATTCACCGTATCGCTGCCGCCATGGCTGATCAACTCCGCATATGCCGCCACAGGCGCGGCGGCTGCCGCATGGGAACCAAAGAGCAGAAGCAGGCTCTTTTTTACCTCGCCCGGACGGCGCTGGATGAACAGATCCGCATATCCCTTCAGGCGCTCGGCATGGTGCAGCACAGGATAGACAACCGCAGCAAAGATCAGGCAGCAGACGCATGCAGGGAGCCATTCGCCGGATACGGCCATCATAAAGAGCGAGGACGTATAGGCCACCAGATGGAGCAGCTTGCGCCAGAGCTCCCGCGGAATCGTCAGGAAACGCCTTGCCAGCAGCAGCGCCGTGAGCCATGCAGCCAGATAGACCAGATAACTGCCAAAGCAGCGAAGCACCTGCGCAGGCAGCACGAAGCGCATGATTGCCGCCCTGTAATGCACGCCCAGTATGACCGCGGCCAGCGCCGCAAGCGCACACAGCAAAAGCTCCATCCCATCGTCCCCCGTCAGACATGTATTGTATGCATATTATAATCCACATGCGCGCCGCGCACAACCAAATATATCAGCGCCGACAATCGTTTGGCGCATTCTATGCTGAAAAGCAAACCTTCGCGTCTCCGTCATCCCCAGCGTATGTAAAAGCGCCGCGGATACCCTCTGCATCCGCGGCGATATCTCTGCTTCCATTCTGAACAGCGGCTTTATCTGGCCGCCGCGTCGTACGCCTGCTGATAGAGCACGTCCTGTGCGTTCAGCGGCGCATCTTCCTGCGGGGTCAGCCGCTGATACATGCCGCTGTCAAGCATCTCGCGCGCCTGCACATTGTCGCTGAGCATCAGGTCAAACATATCCAGCACGCGCGTGCGGATTGCCTCGTCCTCAACCGGCGCGGCGACCTCCACGCGGCGCAGCGTGTTGCGCGTCATGAAGTCCGCAGAAGCAATGTACACCTTTGCCCTTTCCCGCGTGCCGAAAATATAGATGCGCGCATGCTCCAGGAACCGGCCCACAATGCTGCGCACACGGATGTTCTCCGTCTTTCCCGGCACGCCTGCAATCAGGCAGCAGATACCGCGCACGACCAGATCGATCTTCACGCCCTCGCAGGAGGCCTGCACCAGCCGGTCCATGATCGCCCTGTCGGTGAGCGAATTGAGCTTGACGCCGATATAGCCCTCTTCGCCGTTTCGCACGCGGGCAATCTCCTCGTCAATCATCGCCAGCACCTTATCCTGCAGGCAGTTGGGCGCCACCAGCAGACGACGCGTTTCCTCCACCGTCTCGCCCATCGAAAGCGCGTTGAACACCTCCGCCGCCTCGCGGCCGATCTCCTGGTCAAAGGTCATCAGCGACAGGTCGGTATAGAGCCTGGCTGTCTTTTCGTTGTAGTTGCCCGTGCCGATCTGCGTATAGTAGGCTGCGTGCCCGTCCTCCATGCGCGTAATCAGGCAGAGCTTGGAGTGCACCTTGTAGCCGTCCAGGCCATAGATCACGTTGCAGCCTGCGGCCTCCAGCCTGCGGGACCACTCGATGTTGTTCTCCTCGTCAAAGCGCGCCTTGAGTTCCACCAGCACGTGCACATCCTTACCGTTTTCGGCGGCCTCGATCAGGCTCTCGACCACCTTGCTCTGCTTGGCCACGCGGTAGAGCGTCATCTTGATGGATACGACATTCTCATCGTTGGCCGCCTCCTGCAGCATCGTCAGGAACGGCTTCATGCTCTCATACGGATAGGAGAGCAGCTTATCCCCCTCGCGGATCTGCGCAAGCACGGGTCTCTCGCCGTCAAACATCGGCGAGCGCTGGGGAATGCGGCGCTGGTAAAACAGCTCCGTCCTCTGGCGCAGGATATCCTGAATCTTAAACAGGAAGGACAGATCCAGCGGCGTGCCGCTGCAGAATACGTGCTCTTTTCGCACATCCATATACTTGCACAGCGTGCGCACGATGTCGCCGTCCAGCTCGCGCGTCATCTCAAGGCGCACGGGCGCAAGCCTTCTGCGCTTTTTGATCAGCTGCACCATGAACTCGCGGTAATCG
Organism: Clostridia bacterium; assembly: GCA_017412025.1. The sequence continues at coordinate 17,508 of JAFQOY010000106.1, forward strand.
ATGTCCTCCTCATAGAGCGCGTCGGCGTCAATATCGGCGCTGCGCGTCACGCGGATGAGCGTCTTTTCCTTCACCGTGTATCCGGCAAACACCTTGGGGATGAAGTGCAGGATCAGCTCCTCGGCGAGCATGTACGTCCTGTCCCCAGCGGATACCTCAATCAGCCGCGGAAACACGCCCGCGTTGCACGGGATGATGCCCAGCTTGCGCTTGCCGTTCTTGCGCTCAAGCACCACGGCGGCGTAGATCTCTCTGTTGCGCAGGAACGGGAACGGCTGGCGGCGGCCGACGATCGTGGGGGAAATCAGCGGCGCAATCTCCGCGTCAAAATACCGCTCCAGCTTTTCGCTCTCCTGGCGGTTGATCTTGCGGAAATCCACCAGGCGCACGCCGGCCTCTTCCACATGCCCCAGCAGCTTCGCATAGATAAAATCCTTGCGCGCGTTGAGCTGGCGCACGTTTTTGAGGATCGCGCCGATCTGCTCGGCGGGCGTCATGCCGGTCTTGTTCTCCCGGATGGAAGGAGACAGATGCTCCTGATCCACCAGCGAGCCCACGCGCACCATGAAGAATTCGTCCAGATTGCTCTGGTAGATGGACGCAAAGGACAGCCGCTCGCAAAGCGGCGTCAGGTCGCTCTCCGCCTCTTCAAGCACGCGCTCGTTGAATTTCAGCCACGACAGTTCCCTGTTCATAAAGACCATGCGCTCTTCATGCGTATCCATGGTGACGCTCCTTTTTCCGCCGCGCCGCCGGGCAAAACGACCCCTGCACGCGCAGCACATCATACTTTTACCTTTTAATTATAACGGACTTTTTGCCCAAAAGCTACAACAAAATCCCCGACGGAGAAATGAATTCCGCCGGGGAGAGATATGCGTTTACTTTTTGTATTTGTTGACGACGTCGAGCACCGCCTGCGCGATATACTCGGCGTTTTCCCTGCCCAGCGTGGAATACATCGGCAGCGAAATCTCGCTTTCGGAGAAATCGTACGCCTTTTTAAAGTCCTCCGGCTTATAGCCAAAGCGCTTTGTATACGCGCTCATGGTGTGCAGGGCGATGAAGTGCACGCTCACGCCGACGTTACGCGCCTTGAGCTCCTCAATGAACTGATCGCGGGAGATCGTCAGCCGCTCCGGCACGACGCGCAGGACGTAGAGATGACGGCTGTGATGGCAGTAGTCCGGCGTCTTCTGCAGGCGCAGCTGCTCAACGCCCCTGAACGCCTCCTCGTATACCTCCACGCATTCCATACGGCGGCGCTGCATATCCTTGATGCGCTCAAGCTGCACGGAGGCCAGCGACGCCTGAATGTCAAACATGTTGTACTTGTAGCCCGGCTCCTCGATATCGTAGCGCCAGGAGCCGCCCTTGCCGTAGCGGTTCCATGATCCGGCGCTCATGCCGTGGGTGGAGAGCACGCGCGCCTTATTGGCCAGCTCTTCATCATCGGTCACCAGCGCGCCGCCCTCGCCGCAGGCGAGGTTCTTCGTCGCATAGAAGGAGTAGCTCACCGCGCCGCGGGGCGAATGGCCGACAGGCTTGCCCTTATACAGCGTCTCCACCGCGTGCGCCGCATCCTCGGAGAGGAACAGGCCGTGCGCGTCGCAAAGCTCGCCCAGCCTGTCGATATCCGCCGCAAGGCCGGCATAGTGCACCGGCACGATTGCACGCGTCTTCTTCGTGATCTTCTTTTCCACCTCGTCCGGATCGATCAGTCCGGTATCCGGATCGATATCCGCAAAGACCGGCACAGCGCCCACATGCAGAATCGTATTCGCGCTTGCGGCAAAGGTCAGCGGCGTTGTGATGACCTCATCGCCAGGGCCAACGCCGGAAGCAAGCAGCGCCAGATGCAGCGCGGCCGTACAGGAATTCAAACCGATGCAGTACTTTGCGCCTGCATACTCGGCGAACTGCTTTTCAAACTCAAGCGTACGGGGACCCTTGGCCCACCAGCCGGAGCGAATGGCGGCGCTGACAGACTCCACCTCAGCCTCGGTGATGTCCGGCATGCAGAATGCCAGCCAGTTGTCTCTGACCTTGAAATCGCTCATGTGCAACCCTCCACCCGGCAAAGCCGGGCACTATATTCTATAAACGGACAAAAATCTATAATCCTCAGTAATTATAGCACACAAACAACGACACTTCAAGCAAGAAAACGACAGGTCTTTACCTGCATTTTCGGTCATTTTCGCGCGTTTTCCATGCATTTCACATCACCCGCCGCATTTGCGGCAGATTGAGTGCAATAAATCTGCAAATCATTGCATTCTTTCTTCAGCAGAAAATGCGGTTATCCCCTGCGCCGCCTGCCGGTTTGTCACCCGGCAAAGCGCTTGCCTTGCCGCTTTTTTCGTGCTATAATGGCTCCGTTCCCGCCTTTTTGAGCGGATCAGCCGTGACATTCTGTCACAAATATACTGTTAAATCGAGGCGATCCACATGATCGGTATGGGTACCGTCATCAATTCTGCGTTCGTGCTTGCCGGCGGCCTGCTGGGCTTCCTCTTTGGCAAGGCGCTCAAGGACAGCTATCAGGACATCATGGTTAAGGCCTGCGGCCTGAGCACCATCTTCATCGGCGCATCCGGCACGTTCAAGCAGATGCTGACCGTAAGCGGCGGCGCGCTTGGCACCACGGGCGAGATGATGCTGGTCATCTGCATGTGTCTGGGCGGGCTTATCGGCGAGATTCTGGCCATTGAGGAGAACATCGAGCGCTTTGGCCAGTGGCTGAAGGTCAAGAGCCATTCCGAGCGTGATCCCCGGTTCATCGAGGGCTTCACCTCCGCCTCCTTCACCATCTGCATCGGCGCGATGGCCATCATCGGCCCGATGAACGACGCGCTGTATCACGACTACACCATTCTGACCACCAAGGGCATCCTCGACATGATCATCGTCATGGCGCTGACGTCCTCGATGGGCAAGGGCGCTGTGTTTTCCGTCATCCCCATGGCGCTGTGGCAGGGGCTGATGACCGTGCTGGCCGGCGTGATCGGCCCGCTGATGACCGACGCCGCGCTTTCCTGCCTGTCCCTTGTGGGCAATGTGCTCATCTTCGGCGTCGGTATTAACCTGGCCTTCGGCAAGCGCATCAAGGTTGCCAACTATCTGCCCGCGCTGATCATCGCCGTCGTCTGGTCGTTCTTCGGCAAATGATCTTTTTTGCGCAGCAAAGTGCTTTCTTCCTCTTGCATTTTGAGAAATCTGTGATATAATATGTCCTGCTTGGGGCATTAGCACAGTTGGTAGCGCGCTACATTCGCATTGTAGAGGTCACCGGTTCGAATCCGGTATGCTCCACTTTTTTGTCCGAAAACCACGGTTTTCGGACTTCTTTTTTATCTCTTGAATTTACAATCTAAGTGCAACAGTCAAAAGAAATAGTGACCCATGGCTGAGAATCCTTTAAAATGGTGTTTGCGGACTACCAGAAAAGGAGACAGCTATGGATCACTATCATCATCTTAG
>JAFQOY010000107.1 GCA_017412025.1 Clostridia bacterium
ACTCGCGTTGTTGGCACATTCCCTGACGGTAATTCTGCTCTCATGCTGGTCTGTGCCAGACTGCGTCATGTAGCAGGCACCCAATGGGGCAGCAAGAAATATATGAGTATGAAGCATCTTGAGATGCAGGAAGAAATTGCCGGTTAATAGCAGAAAACAGAGCTATACATCAAGGGCTTCGCAAGCGGCTCCGCCGCCCTTGACGTCTGCCCCGTCTTCTGCTGCTGGGATATCAAGGGCAGTATCCTGCCCCGAGCAGACTTTCTTCTGCCGGACTTCAAACTAATTTGCGCATAATTCTTGACGGTACCTGCGCACCTGGCTGTATGCTGGGTGTCTTTTTTCTTTTTCGGAAGCTTTTGTGCAATCGTACCTCTTTCGCAGGACAACGGTGTTTTGGTGGATCAGCTGAGGAGTTTTGCAGGATTGCGGCACGATCAAATCAAGAGGGAGAATGGCTATGTGTTGAAGGCGTATGAGAAGAACAACCGCTTCGCAATACTTGAAAAGGATGAGAACATACGGTAAAATACCTTATATATAAAGCGACGGTATGGAGAGTATGTGTTTGGAGACGGAAGCGCGGAGGAAATCATGGCAAGGACGAAGTATCCCATCAGCAAGGAGTTTTTTCCTTTCAATATGTTTGCGCCGCCGATAAGCCGACGTTTTGTTTTGTTGGCACAGAAGGGCATGAAGACGCCTAAGTCTTTGTGGAAGGATCCGCAGCTGGACGTTCAGTCAAGGAAAATACCCGGATATCAGGGCGGAGAGATCGAGGTATTCATTCTTTCGCCTGAGAATCTGCCGGATCCCGCGCCATGTCTTATACACATTCACGGCGGCGGTTTTGTTTTTGAAGGTTCCGATAGCCATTTCAGACTGGCGATGACGTATGCCAAAGAGGCATGCTGTAAAGTAGTATACGTCCGCTACAGACTGGCCCCCAAACATCCATTCCCAGTGCCGCATGAGGACTGCTATGCTGCGCTTTGCTGGGTGCATGATCATGCGGATGAGCTGGCGATTGATCGCAATCGAATCGGCGTCACCGGCGACAGTGCGGGCGGTGCGCTGACCGTGACCTCCTGCATGATGGCAAGAGATCGGAACGCGAAGGTAAAGCCGCTGTTTCAGCTGCTGGTATTTCCTTGGCTGGATGATCGTAATGTCAGCGAGTCTTATCATCGCTATACCGATACGCCGATGTGGAATTCCGTGCTTTCCAAAAAGGTTGGGCCGATCATCAATCCCAATCCTTCTGCTATGCCGTTGGCCTATCGTTCTCCGGTGGAAGCAGAAAGTCATGCTGATCTGCCGCCAGCTTATGTGGAAGTGGCAGAGTTTGATTGCCTGCATGATGATGGTGTGCTGTATGCCGAGCTGCTGAAAGATGCGGGCGTCGAGGTCGAATTCCATGAGGTCAAGGGTGCCATGCACGGGTTTGATACGGTTTTCAACGCACCAACGACACAGAAAATGATTGCCAGACGTATAGCGTATATCAAGCGCATGTTTATGGCGATGTGAGGCCGAAGCCATTTGAACCGGAGCTTTCTGCAGTACCGGTTCTTTGGCGCAATTTCCGAATCATATGAAAAACCCCCTCGATCATGAGGGGGGAAAACTGACGCGGCGCATCCGCTTTTCATTTGGAAATCGTATTATGCCGTGCCCTTGCGGATGCAGATGCACAGTGCGCCGTTGAGCACGGAGCAGTCAAGCGTAATCGGGAAATCATAGTCGTTTCTGAATTCAAGATTCAGATTGACTGCGCCAACCGCTGCATCCACGCCGTGAGGAGCGTACTTCGCTCCGCCCGGGCCGTGCGGCCTGCGCCACAGGATGGTAATGCCGTCGTAAAGCTGCAGCAGCGCATTATACAGGGTGGTGGAGACCTGGCAGGTGCCGCCGCCGTAGCCCGCGACGGTGCCGCCGTCAATCAGAACCGGAGACGGCTTGTAGCCCCGGGCGCTGCGGTACGGGCCGGCGATATTGTTGAAGTCAAATTCCTCGCCGGGCATGTACGATCTTTGAATGTATCTGCATCCGACGATCAGGTTTTCGATGCGGCCGACATTGAGCTCCGTTTTGGCGATGGAGTAGAAGGTGGTAAAGGCGGCGAGAATGTCGCCGTCCTGCGCGTCGGCGACGTCCGGCGCGACAGGCGTCAGATCGCACAGATCTCCAACATAGATATATCCGACAACGCGCTTGTAGGGAACAACGGCCCAGCCGTCTTCAATCATCCAGAAACTCAGGCGCGTACCGGCGGGGTATTCGTCTATTTTTTCCGCATGCTCGTCCGGGCTCGTCCGAAGAACAGTATCGCGGGATACGGTTGCGACAAACCGGTTTTTGATCACGCCGTACGGCGCGGTGTTCTGTTCGACAGGCTCGATCGTATCGACATAGTGGCGAAGCAGATAGTAGACGCCGACGTCGTCCCGCCAGCAGAACAGCCATTCCTGATCAAAGCCAAAGATATCGACGGTTTTGTTTTCGCTGACCACGCCCAGCGAAGGGCTGGTGCGATCCGCAGAGGAACGCATGTTCAGCGTACCGTTCGTCTTGCCGGTATAAAGAATCCTGGGTTTGCCGGCCTTGTTTGCCGATTCCATAAAATCGTACAGACAGACGTCTGTACCGGTATCCCAGCCATCCTCGTTTACAGCGAGAGAACACGAAGGAAACATAAGCGCGGCAATCAGCAGCAGCGCCGCAACGATCGGATATGTATAACGCACAGAAATGCCTCCGCTCAAATAATCAATCGCTTTATTATACAGCCAAACGCCTGTCAAGGCAAGAACCAATCCGGCATACTTTGTCAGAGAGGTGAGTCATTTGGCAAAAAGTTTTCTTTTGAGAAACCAGGGCGGAGAAATATGCGGGTATCTGGTTCAGAAAGAGGGACGCCTGTGCTGCAGGGCAGACTGCCCGCACGAAGGCGCCGCGCTGTATGTGTCGGCGGATTCAGGAGCTGTTGACAGGTTTGAGTTCCCTGCAGAAGCTGGAGAATGTTCATGGGAATATGCAAAAAACGCTGAGAGTGCGTATGTATGCGTGCATGACCGGCTGGCGATGGATACGGGCGGGCATGCGCGCATCGCTTACCGAAAATCTGCGGTGAGCGCAGATGGAGAAAAGAAGGCGTCCGTGCAAAAGATGAAGGGCGATTCGGAGCAGGAGCTGCAGGATGCAGCGGTTTCTTTTAATGAAAACAGGACGTTTCCGCAGCGGAGATGGCCTCCGCCTGTATTGATTGATTGCGCGCGTTACAGAGACGGACGATGGATTGATCAGAACATAGAATTACAGAAATAAGCGCCCTGATATGACGGTTTCTATCCATGCAGAAACAAAGTGGAGCGGCAAGCCGCTGCGGTTTGCCGCCCATACCGCTATGGACGCTGTCCGGGCGAGCAGGCGCAGAGGCTGGCTCTGGTATGACGGGCGTGGATGTCGGATATGTAGTGTGTCCGCCGGGCTGGCACAGAGGCCGGCTCCTGCGGCAGGGCTGGCTGGGCTGCGGCGTCAGGCAGACGTTCCTGTGCGTTTGCCTGATGTACGGTGCTGTACAGGTCGTATGGCGAGGCGGGAACGGTGACTCGCCGGGGCTTGCAGGCGCATAGCAGCGCATAGGGAGAAATCTGTTCAAGCATGGTTTACGCCTCCCGGGATGCTTTCTGATTCAGCATATGAAAACCCGTGGAGGCGCGTGCCGCATTTGCTGCTTCTTGGCAGGCAGAGGGAATGGGCTGTGGCTCATGAGGAAACACAGAGAAGCTGATACGCATGGAAGGAAAAGGGCAGGAAAAGAGATAAAAATAGCTTCTCAGGCGCCTTTTGTCGAAAATAGGATTGAGAAATGCGGGAATATCTAGTATAATGATAAACGAC
>JAFQOY010000108.1 GCA_017412025.1 Clostridia bacterium
CACCACGATGAACGCGCTGGATTACAAGACCCCCGAGACGCTGCGCACCATCATGTTCTCCGGCGAGGTCATGCCCATCAAGCATCTGAAAAAGCTGCAGAAGTATCTGCCGGAGGTCACCTATGTCAACCTTAACGGCCCCACAGAGATCACGTGCAACTGCACGTATTACATCGTGGACCGCGAGTTCGAGGTCGGAGAAAACCTGCCCATCGGCGTCGCCTTCCCCAACGAGCGCATCCTGCTGCTGGATGAAAACGACAAAGAAGTCGCGCCCGGCGGCGTGGGCGAGCTGTGCGTTTCCGGCACGTCGGTTGCTCTGGGCTATTTCGGCGACAGCGAGCGCACGAAGGCGGCCTTCGTGCAGAATCCGCTCAACAAGATCCATCACGAGATCATCTACCGCACGGGCGATCTGGTTCGCCTGACCGAGGAAGGCGAGCTTGTCTACGTCTCCCGCAAGGATTTCCAGATCAAGCACATGGGCCACCGCATCGAGCTGGGCGAGATTGAGACTGCGCTTTCCGCCGTTCCGGGCGTGGAGCGCGCGCTGTGCATGTATCTGCATGATAAGGGCAAGATCCTTGCCTTCACCATGGGCCAGGCCGACAAGGCTGCCATCACAGAGGCCCTGCACATCTCTCTCCCCTCCTATATGATTCCTAATATTTTCATGCAGGTGGACGAGATGCCCATGACCAAGAACGGCAAGATCGACCGCAATGCGCTCATGGATCTCTACAAAAACAAGAAGCGAGGTGGCCGCAATGGATAAGCAGCGCCTTTCTGCCATCGCAGCGGAATTCGGCACGCCGTCCTTCGTCTTCGACGAAGGCGCGCTCTCCCGCCGCATGCGCGAGATCAAATCCATCGTCGGAAACTCCGTGCATCTGTGCTATTCCATCAAGGCCAATCCGTTCCTCATCCCTGCGATGCAGTCCCTGGTTGAGCTGCTTGAGGTCTGCTCCCCGGGCGAATTGGAGATCTGCGAGAGCCTGAGAGTCGATCCCAAGACGATTCTCTTCTCCGGCGTGAACAAGACGCTTGCTGATATCGAGCATGCCATGGACGCGGGCGTTGTGCGTTTCACCGCCGAATCCCCACTGCATATCCGCCTGCTGGAGCAGGCAGCAGCCAAACGCGATACGGTCTATCCGGTGCTGCTGCGCCTGACGGCGGGCACGCAGTTCGGCATGGACGAAAGCGATCTGCTTTCCGCCATCGCAAACCGCGCGTCCTATCCGCATCTGCGCTTTGAGGGCATTCATTATTTTTCCGGCACCCAGCGCGCCAAGCTGGACAAGGATCAGCGCAAGGAGCTTTCCATGCTCGGCGAGTTCATGGACAAGCTTGAGCGCGACTACGGCTTTGTCTGCGAGAAGATCGAATACGGCCCCGGTCTGTTCTTCCCCTATTTCACGCATGAGGATCACAGCGACACCCTCGCGCCCATCCGCGAACTGGCGCCGGATCTTCAAAAGCTCGCCGCGCGCTGCGAGCTGACCATCGAGATGGGCCGCTTCTTCGCTTCTGAATGCGGCACGTATCTGACCGAGGTGATTGACGCCAAGGTCAACTGCGGAAGCCATTTTGCGATTCTGGACGGCGGTATGCACCACGTCAATTACCTCGGCGGCATGATGGGCATGCGCGTGCCGGTTATCACGCACATCCCCGGCCCGCAGCACACAGACGAGACTGAGGCCGATTGGTCCCTATGCGGCAGCCTGTGCACCACGGCCGACGTGCTGGTGCGCAAGATCGCCCTTGCAGGCCTTGCGATGGGCGATGTGCTCGCCTTCCATAACATCGGCGCCTATTCCGTCACCGAAGGCCCGGCTCTGTTCCTGAGCCGCAACATGCCGCGCATCGTTCTTGCCAACGATGACGGCGCGCGCCTAGTGCGCGATACGATCCATTCCTCTTCGATTAATCAGGGAAACCTGTAATCCCATTAAATTCAAAGGAGATTATCACCATGAAAGACCAGATTCTTGACATCCTTGCCGACATCGTGGACGACGACGTGGAGTCCTGCACCACGCTGATTGACGACGGCGTGCTCTCTTCTCTGGATATCATCCAGCTCATCGGCGCGCTCAACGACGAATTCGACATCTCTATCCCGGCCACCGAGATCATCCCGCAGAACTTCAATTCTGTGGATGCGATGGTCGCCATGGTCGAGCGCCTCGCGGACGAATAAGTGGGCTGTGCCCACACCCGCTTGCGCTTCGCGCCGGTTTTAACCCGTTTCGGTCGCGCAGAGGGCGCTCCGAAACTGCACAACAACATAAAAAGGCGGACAATTCACAGCTTGTGAGTTGTCCGCCTTTTTCATATTCAGATTTTGACCGGGACGAATTTTTCTTTTTGGAGGATCCAGATTTCTTTGAATCCCGCTTCTTTGATCATCTTCTCTGCCAGATCAAATGCGCAGGTCACACCCGACGTATGATGCGCGTCGGCGCTGACGGTGACTTTTCCGCCCATCTCATGCAGCAGCTTGAGCCATTGCGCGCTGGGATAGGGCGTCGTGCGGTATCCCCGGCTGATCGCGCCGGTGTTGACCTCAAAGATCTTCCCGGCATGCACCAGCTTTTCCATCGCCGCTTGCGCCGCATGTTGATATCTCGGGCTATCTTCATTGAAGAAATGATGCGTCTCGTCAAATTTGGTCAGCAGATCAAAATGACCGATGATGGCAGCTTCCTTTTTCTCTGCAACTTTAACAAGCTCATGAAAATACGCTTCTGCCGCCGCATCCGCGTCGCCGTCAAAGCAGTCGCGGATATAGCCTTCGGTCGTCTCCGGATTGGCATCCGCCGAGCGCGTGCCGCCCTGCGGAACGGGAATCTCGTGCACAGAGCCGATCACATAATCATAGGGCGACAGATCCAGATCCTGCGCCGTCGTATCCCATTCCACACCCAGATATACATCGATCTCACCGGCATATTTAGCCTTCATCGCGCGCACCTGGGCGATATAGTTGCCGAGCTTCTCCTTCGGGCATTCCCATGTATTCTCAAATGGCATCGGGCAATGCACGCTCAGGCCCACGCTGGAAAGCCCTGCCGCTTTGCTGGCAAGGATCATTTCTTCCACGGAGCATTTGCCGTCGTCCCATGTGGAATGCATGTGCAGATTCTGAGTGATCATTTGATCATTTTCTCCTGCTTCACCTTTTTATCGATGACATGGCGGGAAGCCATTTCTTTTTTGATGTCATCCAGGCTGATGCCCATTTCAATCATCAGCACCATCACGTGATACATCAGATCGCCGATTTCGTAAATGGTGTTCGCCTTATCCCCATCCTTAGCGGAGATGATCACCTCCGTCGTCTCCTCGCCGACCTTCTTGAGCATCTTGTCGATGCCCTTGGAGAACAGATATGTCGTATAGGAGCCTTCCTTGGGATTTAGCTTGCGGCCAACAAGCATTTCCATCAGATCCTGATACTGGAATGCCGGCGGCTCCTCGCCCTCGAAGATCACCTCGCCAAAGCAGGAATCCGTGCCCAGATGGCAGGCAGGGCCCTCCTTGCGCACCTCGACCACCAGCGCGTCGCGGTCGCAGTCCGCAGTGATGGACACGATATGCTGCACGTTGCCGCTGGTCTCGCCCTTGAGCCAGAGCTTCTGGCGGGAGCGGGAGAAAAAGCAGGTTAGCCCCTTCTCCATGGAAATACGCAGGCTTTCTTCATTCATATAGGCCACGGTGAGCACCTTCTTGCTTTCCGTGTCCACGACAACGGCCGGAATCAGGCCATTTTCATAAAATTTAAGCGCCGAGATATCGATCATACGATAGTCCTTTCTTGGGGACGGCGTCCCCAACCCCCTGCCCGAGGGACCAATCCCTCGGACTCCCTGTTACGCTTCGCGCCGGATAAAAGATCTGTTTCTTAAATACGACGAACGGTAATGCCGTTTTGATAGAGTTCTTCCTTGAGATCGCGGATTTTGACCTCCCCGAAATGGAAGATCGAAGCGGCAAGGCCCGCATCTACTTTGGGAAGGGTTTTAAACAGCGTCACAAAATCTTCGATGCAGCCTGCACCGCCGGATGC
>JAFQOY010000109.1 GCA_017412025.1 Clostridia bacterium
GCAGGAGCGGCAAGCGGCCCGGTCTACGGGAACGCAGTGTTCTTTGGCGATTCGCAGGCTTACGGCGAGAACAACGGCGGATACAGCTTTGTCGATGTGCTTGCCGAATCCGGCGTTTTTGCGGATGTGAAAAAGCATGCGGTATCAAGTTCGACCATCGGCCCGTATGGCAGCGTCAGCCAGTATTGCCTGATCAATCAGATCGAGACGTATAAGACTGACATCCAGAACGCCGATATCGTGTTCCTTGAATACGGCGCGAACGACGCATATTACAGCATCGAGAATGGGCTTGAGGTCGGCAAAGCTTCGGACGGAAGCGGCGCAACAACGATCTGCGGATATGCAAAAAGAGCGATTGACAGAATCTATGAATTGAAGCCGGGCGTAAGGATCATCTACCTTGCGTATGCCGGATTCAAAGGCGACGAAGTGAAGCTGGGCGCAACATACGTCGATCAGGTACGGCTGATGGATTATGCGCTGCTCTACGAAGCGACGCTCTACCGAATGCTGCGGCAGAACGGCATCACGGTCATCGATATGGGCAACAACCGCGCGTTTAAAGACGGCGGCTTATCCAGTGACGGCGGGCATCTGAATACGACGGGTCATGAGCGTGTGGCTGAAACCATCTTGCAGCACATGAATTCCGTGCGTCCGGAGCCGAATCTGTATCGGGTGTTCAAGGCGAATACAACCGACTATGCCGATTACACCATCGACGGCTACTTCCTCGATGCACTTTGGATGCTTGAAGCTGGCGGCGTAGATATCACGCTTCAATTAACCACGCCAAGCCATACGATGATCTTCAGGCCGACGACGACCTACGGAAGAACGGTGATTGAATTCACCGGATTCTCAAACGGAGGCGAGGCTGGCAAGGTGGCGTACACGCATCTCGTCTGGAACAGCAACGGAACGCTGACCATGTTTGCAGGCGGGTATCTGTAAGGGGGATGGCGATGCGAAAGCTGACGATTTACAGATTGTTTTTTACTGAATCGGATTGCTATAAATCCGGCACGAAGCAGACATCCAGAGGCGTGCAGGTGCATTCAACGGGTGCTAACAATCCGTATCTCAAGCGCTACGTGCAGCCTGACGACGGCAGGCTTGGCGTAAATAAGAATGGAAACAGCCATAATCGCCCGGGTGTTGATGTTTGTGCCAGTGCGTATATCGGCAAGCTTGCAGACGGTACGGTAGCGGTGTATCAGACGCTTCCGTGGGATATGCGCTGCTGGATCAGCGGCAAGGGCGAAAACAGGAACGCGAACAAGCTGGGATATATCGGTTTTGAGCTCTGTGAGGATGACCGCACAGATCTCGTTTATTTCCAGCAGGCCGTCATGGGGGCAGCTGTAAACCTGACGGCGCATCTCTGTCAGATTATGGGCGTGCGACCGGATGACGTGCTGGAAAGATACGCGGAGGGCACGGCGCTTGCGGTTATGGATCACAGCGAGCTGGCAGCGCGCGGGCTGGCAAGCGGACATGCGGATATCACGCACTGGCTGCGAGCGTTTGGAAAAAGAATGAACGACTTCAGACGGGAGGTGCAGGCCGCTATGGACGAGGGAGTGGAAGTAACTTATATCGACGCGACCGGGGAAGAGGAGTGGCGCGAAATGAACGCGGTATATGAGATCATCAGCCCGAATGGCGGGTATGTGAATATGCGCGAAACGCCGGACACGGGCAGCACGTCGCTTAAACGGCTGTATCCGGGCGAAAAAGTGACGGTCACGGCGATGACTGGTGTGTGGAGCAAGGTGCTGCACAACGATGAGGTCGGCTACATCATGACGCAGTTCCTGCGAATTCCGTTTGCGGAAAAGGCAGAAGAGGTCGCCGTGAAGACGGTGATCACCGACGAGGCGGGCCGCAAATTCGAGCCGGTTGGCATGTTTAGCGTGAGCACGATACTTGCCGTGGACGGCGAAGCGATTGACTGACCATTTTCGCGACATTACGAAAATGATGAACGGAGGATATCCATTGCAGAACCTTTGGAAAAAGCTCGTTTGCTGGATTGCGGACGCACTGGCAGAAAAGATTACTGAGCCGATCGAGAAGATCAATAATCGGCTTGATAAGCTGGAACGGCTGCATGAACAGGACGCGGCCGCACTGGAGGCGGATCTGTCCATGATGGATGATCGCATCTGCTCCCTGATCGGCTTGTGCCGCAGGCGCGGATACACGACGGCCGACGAGCGCAGGAGAGTGACACGGCTGCATGACGCATACAGAGCACGCGGGGGGAATCACGGCGAAGAAAACGAGTACGCCGTGTTTCTCACGCTGCCGACACAGGAAGAATACGAGAGAAGGAAAGGAGCTTAAACATGAAGATTAATTGGACTGTACGTTTTGCCAATCCGCTTTGGTGGACACAGGTGCTGGCTGGTGTATTCCTGCCAATCCTCGCTTACTATGGCCTGAACTGGGAGGATATGACGAGCTGGAACGCCATCTGGGATATTCTTGTTCAGGCTGTCAGAAACCCGGTCGTTGTCGTTGCTGCGCTTACTAACCTTTGGAGCGCGATTACAGACCCGACGACCAAGGGTATGAACGACAGCGACATGGCAATGCTGTACGTAGAACCGAAGTGATAAGGAGGGATGCCAGATTCTAAAGTTTGACCAATGCCTGCCATTGATGGACTATTACCTGGAAAACTGTAACTTTACTGAAACGGAACGCACCATTATAGAGATGCGAAGAAAGGGCGTATCGCTGGTGGGCATGGCAAGGAAGCTGAACTACTCGTCAACGAGCAGTGTCAGCGATAGACTGGCATCCATCCGAAAAAAGATGGAAGAATTGGATAGAATCAAGCCATTTTCGGCATGACAAGAGGGGAGTAACCGCGTAGGTTGCTCCCCTTCTTTTTTGTTATCCTCTAATCACAGATAAGGCCTGTCTGAATTCAAATTTGATTGGAGGGTGATCCATGGAATATGCATCTAAGGGTGTTGCGGGCGCTGGCCTGGGCACTGGCATTGCGGGTCTGTCTCTGGGCGTGCTCAACGCGCTGGGCGGTGCTGGCGGTCTGCTGAATGTGCTTGGCGGCGGCAACGCCGTGTGCAGCGAGAATATGCCGGTGAGCCGTTATGATTCTCAGAAGGACGCGAAGATTGCACAGCTGGAAACTGAGGTTAAGCTGCGCGACGCTAACACCTACACCGACGCGAAGCTGAATGACCTGCGCAACTATGTGGACGGCAAGTTCACGACCGTCAACGACAAGCTCTGCGCTCAGGCTGTGCACAACGCGACCAATGACGCTGTGCTTGGCTGCATGCAGGGCCAGATTGCTGCGCTGATGGGCCTGACGAAGACCGTCATTCCGACCACCAGCATTTGCCCGGAGGTTATGCCCAAGTATAACTCCTGGACTGCGCCGACTGCTACGGCTGGAGCGTAACGCATGAAGACGGTTGATCAGGTCAGCCGCGGGGTGGCGAACTTCTTTGACACAGAGGTTCGCCCCTCTCTTTCCGGCTGGAAGGCGATTGCGTACGGTGTGGCGGTCGGCAGGATCGCCAAGGGTCTGCCGGGCATGATGGAGCAGTATGCAGCATTCCTTGTGCCGCTGGGCATTGTAAAGGACGGCATGGTGGATGTGGAAGGGCTTGCGGCCGAGCTGCGCAGCCAGATGGACAAGAGCGGCGGCGAACTGAGCGTGACCGTCATGGGCGACACATTCACATTCAAGCCGCATGACGTCGATTCGCTTGTGCGGCACATAGAAAGGGCGTGATGATATGAGCATGATGAAGCACATGCTGGCCGTTGTGATGGACGGCATCAAAGACGCTGAGATGATGGCGGGCTATGCAGAGGAAGCCAAAGCACACGGCGCGGATCATGGCGTAGTGAATTGGTTCAAGACGCGCGCGCAGAACCGATACAGCATGGCTGAGCGGGACTGGCACGACGTGGACGATGAGCTGAAGAATGGCAAACGCGATGATGATATGCTGGATGCGCTTGAGTGCCACGTGAACCGGAGCCTGAGCAATCTCAGGGCTAGGGTCGATAAGCTATAATATGAGCCCCTGGTCAATATGGCTGGGGGCTTGTGGCAATTGTCGTGGCAATTTTGTTTGACAAATGCGCGTATCTGCGCAACAATAATTGTAAACGCCAGACAATGAGCGTCAATAAAATCTAAGAAATACCTAGAAAAAATAAAAAAGCCTAGCTATTGCTAGGCTGCCCGAATGGTGCCGGTGGTGGGACTCGAACCCACATAAACGGTCTAAAAATTAAACAATACTTAGAAAAATTAGCGCGCGTGACAATCTGCGTGGCAACTGCTTTTGTTTCGTGAAATTAACAGGCTTGCATGTTCATTCATCGGTTCATGCAAGGCGGCTTTCTCGTCTACCATGACGTGACCATATACGCGCTCAACCATGTCGAACGAAGCATGCCCCATGTCACTAACAATGTACTTCTTGGTAGCACCTTTGTACATGAGTACGGACGCATGATAGTGACGTAGATTGTGAAAGCGACGAGGTGCGCCGGTGCGGTCAGCAAGGCGCATGTATCGTTCCGTGATGGCATTTGGGGTGATGGATACCAGCGTGGGCCTGAGGTGTCTGCGGCGCTTGAGTTCGTCATACAGCGCGTCTGGGATTACCAGCGTGCGCGAACCGGCAAGCGTCTTGGTGTCCTTCTCAACGTGGATTCCATTTTCATCAGCTACCAGCGCCTTATTTACTGTGAGGACCGGTACTCCATCACAAAGGTTGACATCTGTCCATTTGAGCGCGCAGATTTCACTTCTGCGCAATCCCATCAAGGCAGCCAGGGAAACAGCGATGTACATGTCGTCGTCTTCATGCACGTCATCAAGCATGGACATAACCTGTTCGTCGGTTGGGATTTCCATCTCGGAGCGTCGGGCTTTGGGCAGCTTGAGCAGAGAGAAGTCCATGCTGATCTGGTTGGCCTTGAGCACGGCGGAAATGAGGACGAGGTTATTTTTGATCGTCTTCGGGCTGGATGTTTTCGCTCGCCAAACGATCCATGACTGGATATCGCGCAGCGTGATGCGGTCGATTCGCATCTTGAGAATCGGGTCATAGGCGTTCCTGCGATACGACACATATGCGCGGATGGTGGAGGGGGAAATGCCTGTCGCACGGCAGACGTCAATATAATTGTCAATCGCGTCTCCAAGCGGAACGTGAATAATCTCATCGTCTCGCTTAATCATGCCTGCTTTCCACATGGCAGCTTTGGCTTCAGCAAGCGCGGCTGTCGATTCAGTAAAGGATTCTGAGTGCCGGATTCCGTATTCGTCGGTATAGGTGACGCGGCAGCGATAATTACCGCTAGGCAGTTTTTTCGCTTTAGCCATATTCAATTATCTCCTTTCAGGTTGCACCATTCGGGCTGATGTGCTATACTGAAAGAGCACTATGACCCGAGTTTGTCAGTTTCGGTGAGTGTGTTGCCCGTCGCAGAAGGTGAGAGAGCTGCGGCGGGTTTTTTATTTGCCAAAAAGATTGGACAACAGATATGTGATCCCATTACTGGGGTTAGGCAGATCAAAGATGGCGATATAGACGACAATGGTGATCAGCATGATGACGCAAAGCACTTCGTACTTTCGCTTCGCCTTTCTGACGTACTGCATTTCGCCGTTAATTTGCGCCTTGTCGGCTGCGAGTTCGTTGTTGATCCGCTTCTGCGTTTCTTTATCCTCTTCGAGCTTGGCGATACGTGATGTGAGAAGGCTGATGTTTTTATCCTTGCTTTCTACGATGCCGGCCCATCGCTTTTCGGAATCCTCACGCAGCTTTCGTTCGCGCTCAAGCTCCTCGATGTTGTCTTCTCGCCATTCCTTTTGCAGCTCGACGATCCACCAGGCGTCTGCATTCTTGGTCGGCGTCTCTGCGGTGACCTCGGCCATGATGTCCTCGCGATCCAGGGCAAGGGCCAGCGCGCGGACGCGGGACGGGATGCCCTGCTGCGTGGTGCCATTGAGATAGCGCGCAGCGGTGGCATACGGCATCTTTGCTGCCTTGGCAATCTCGCGGACATTGGGCTTGGGGTCGAGGGATGCGAAGTAATCTTGCAGCTCCCGGAGGGCCGCGGCTGTGGTTTTCAAGGGCAAGTCCTCCTATTTCTTTTTATTCTCATAATATTCTCACTGAGAACGTGTGAGAAAGATTAAGATATCAAAATGTTCTCAGATTAGCGGCTAGTTTAGCGCAGTGAAGCGTGATATGCTTTCCTCACTTCAATAAAGAAAGGAAGCGACCATATGAAGCATCGCCCGATGACCAAAGAGGAAAGAGCAGCGGAAGACCCGCGCACGACGCAGCAGATCAAGAGAGAAATTATCTACTTGCTGGACAAGCTGGACGAGAGAAAGCTGCAGCGAGTTCTTTGGTACATCCGGCGCATATGGTAAGGAAGGTTAAGTGCCTTCCTTTTTTTTGTTTACCCGATCCGCTTCCTCATGCAGGCGCTTGGACCATTCATCCCACCACTCAGGGGGCATCTCTGCGAGGGAGGCCATGACGGCCGCCATCAGGGGATGCTCATTTTTTGTGATATCGCGGATCTCCTCGACCAGGCTGTAAGAATCGTCTCTTTTGATGTAGGGATCGCCCTCGCCGGTTTCGAGCCATCTCATACTTACTTCATATTCAGAACAAAGAAGCTTAAGAAACGTTTTGTCTGGAACCACGCGGTCGACTTCATACATTACATACGCAGTCCTCGTTTTCCCTAAAGACGCCGCAAATTCTTCTTGGCTCATCTTTGGAGTTAAATCCGTTCTCACTTTTTTAATTCTCTCTCCGAGTGTCATTTTATTCACCTCATTTCTATGGATGAATTATAGCATAGATTCCATGTGGTTGCAACAACAAATTTTAAAAATAAGTGTTGACAACAACAAATCAATATCATATAATGTGTTTGTAAAAACAAAGCAAACACCAAAACCGGAAAGTGAGGTGATACGGAGTCAATGACCTACTCTCGATTTAAAGAACGTGCGGACGAAATCTATGAGCTTTGGGAGCAAATGAGGGAGCCCGGCTGCAATCAGTTCGCTGAAAGCCGCTACAAAGTAATCGTGGCGGAATTGCTTCTTTTGATTCTCGTTAGTATTCAAGCGTTGCGGACAGTCCTTTGGATCATGCTTATCGCGCTCATTGCGAATTTCTTTTTCTAAGAAATAAAGCTCTTTCCCTGATGCGGAGATGGCGTAATAGGAAGTCCTTTGCGGTTTGTCGATGTGATAGATCAGTTCGTTTGGATTGATCGGAATTTTTCAACCAGATCGCGCGACAGAAGAACGGGGAACAAATCCCAGTTCGGAAGATGCGACGGATATTGATCTGAAAAGACGATTTCGCCGTTCGCAAAGTAACCAAGCAGACCGTAGAGAGGATCGGAAAGGGACGGTTCTCTCACAAAAACACCTCCTTATCCCTTCATTATACAGCCGGGATACAGCGAGGACAAGAGAGGAGGAACAGCAATGAAGAGCACCAAGCTGACTGAACAGCAGAAGAAGGATCTGGAACTTCTGGCCCAGCTTCCGAAGGAGAGCCAGACGAACCTGACCTCTTACGCGGCGGGCATGATCGCCGCGCAGCAGATTCTGACGGCCCGACCGCAGACGGCGTGATGATAAACAACCTAAAAGGAGATGCACACCATGAGAAGACCTTTATTTTCTGCCGAAGAACTTGCGGAGCTTGCTGCCTTTGATGCGGAAATGGACGCCAAGCCGCTTTTCGCTCAGGAGTACAAGGAGAGCGCCCAACGTGACAAGGATGCCGTGATGGCTGAAAAAAGCACAAAAGAACGCCAGCAGGCAAGGAAGATCGCCGCGTATCAGCGCGAGTACAGAGAGGCGAAAAAACGGAGATGAATACCAATATTGATTCTCCAAAGTTTGCCTTTGGTGTTGCAAAGGCGGCGATGCAGAACGTTTTGGATGCATGGCGCGGCAATAGCGTAACCGACAACCGATATACAAGGGAGATACACACCATGGGAAGACCGAACTACACGACACCAGTCATCCGGATTGCCCCGGAGATCTTTGACGAGCTGCAGGAGCTTCAGAGGGCGACGCACAGACCACTCAGCGAGATTGCCAGCGAGGCGCTGGGATTCGCACTGGACCATTACACCCTCGTCGAGGTGAAGGCCTACGACGTGAGGTTTGGCGACAAGGAAAGGAGGAGGGATAAGTGATTTACGAACGCAGGCCGCGCTGGATGAAGGTTCTGGCGACTCTGGGCGTGATTCTGTACACCATCTTCGCCGGTATCGGCTGCGGATGGGTGATGGTGAAGCTGATCGGGATGATCGGATAAGGAGGATAGGATGGAAACAGGAGGCAAGATTACAGTCTCGCTCGGCGGCGTACGCGTTGAGCGCGGCGATGATGGAATTACAACCATCTGCCTGGAAGAGGAAGATTGGAAAGAGCTCAGGCTCACACAGAAGCAGGTTTTCGCGCTGCAAAGAGCGATTGGCGCAGTAGACGCCCTGCTTAAAGAATCCGTGACGGGCAACACAACCGAAACTGACAAGCAGCCGCCGGAACTCTCACATCCGGCGCAGGAGGAATTATGAAGCGCGAAAGACAGCTTGCGGTCTATGACTGCGCACGCACGACGCGAGCAATCGCCAATGCTGCCGGGAAGATCGTGTTCCTATGGCAGGCAGATATGAAGAAGCCCCGGCAGAAGGGCCGGGGGGGTAAGCGGGAAGGGAGGAATAAACATGCCGGAATGGGTCATTAAGTCGGTGCTGACCGTAGTGTTCGGCGTGCCGCTGCTGATTGGCGTTTTCGCGCTGCTGTTTGGCGACGTATGGCTTGGATACATGGACAAGAAGGAGGACGAACGTGCAGAAGCCGAGTGTAACTGTTGGTGATGATCGCGAAGAGGTCGTGATTCAGAACACCGGTGACGGAAAGGTACTGCTGGTGATCGGAAGCCAGTGGATGAATAATGTTTCGATTGGGCTGCTTCGCAGCATCCATCAGGCGGCCGGCGCTTATCTGGCCCTGTGCAAATAAAAAAGCTCCATTCGGCGCGGCAACACCGAAAAGGAGCCAAAGGAAATACACACCTGTATTATATCAGAAGGAGCGTGATATTACAAGATGCCAAAATGTGCCCCGCTGGGTAACCCGGATATGAAAGCAGCCGCCCTGGCAAAGAGAGCCGGAGAAAAAGCCCTGCCGAGCGGCGACAAACTGCGCAGGCGGATCAAGGCGCTGCAGGACCTTGGCGGATACGCCAGCAGGGAGAGTTTTGCCGCGGCAATTGGCATTGAATCGCGCCGGATGACTTACATCATCGACAATCCGGAGGCGCTCAAACTGAACGAGGCGGTCGTGATTCAGACTCTTGCCAGGCAGTATGACGCTACTGTTTTTGATATGGACTTGACGGTCCAGATGTAAAAGGAGGCGGCTCGTGAGACGGGCAAATGTTTTTGAAAAGGTGCGCTCGCAGGCGCTGGCTGTTCGCTCGGCAAGAAAGCAGATGAATGCTGCGCTTAGCGATGAAAAAGAATTCTACAAGAAGCGGCTTGAAAAAGAGGAAGCGCTTCTTAAGGCTTGCGAGGTCGCAACCAGAAAGAGCATGGAAACGCTTAAGCCGGAGTTGTATGCGTTTGCCGCGATGTATTATCTGGGCGGGATGTCCCTGACGGACAGTGCTGATGCGATCTGCAAGAGCCAGCGGCAGTGCATGAGATATAAGAAGCAAATTGAGGAGATGTTTGCATGAGCAAGGTTTATTACAAGGGATTCAACAAGGACATGACGTGCCGAGGTTTCCAGTTTGAAGAGGGCAAGACCTATGAAGAAGCGGAAGCGAAGCTCTGTGAGAAGGGTTTCCATGCGTGCGAGAATCCGCTGGATTGTTTTTGTTACTATATCCCGGGCAATAGCGTGTATCACAAGGTTGAGCTTGAGGATGTATCGCCGGAGAAGAAGGGCGATGACAGCAAGGTTTGCGCGAAGAAGATCAAGGTCGGAGCGAGACTGGACGTTGCCGGGATCGTGAAGGCGCATTTTGACTATGTGACCGAGCACTGTGAGAAGGTGGACGGAAGTGTCGCAGGAGATAACGAAGCGGTTGCGGTCGGCGAGAAGAAAGCCTGTTCCGCCGGTTATAAGGGCAGCGCGTCCGCCGGTGAGAGTGGCAGCGCGTCCGCCGGTGAGAGTGGCAGCGCGTCCGCCGGTTCTTGGGGTAGCGCGTCCGCCGGTTATAGTGGCAGCGCGTCCGCCGGTTATAGGGGCAGCGCGTCCGCCGGTTCTTGGGGCAGCGCGTCCGCCGGTTATAGGGGCAGCGCGTCCGCCGGTGAGAGTGGCAGCGCGTCCGCCGGTTATAAGGGCAGCGCGTCCGCCGGTGAGAGTGGCAGCGCGTCCGCCGGTGA
>JAFQOY010000110.1 GCA_017412025.1 Clostridia bacterium
CTATATCATTTTCTGGCCGTACGCGCAGCGTACAAGAAAATGATGTTTTATCCGCTGCAAGTATGCGTTAGCAGACTTGCAGCGACAGACCGTCAACAATACTTTGTTGACGGTCTGAGCCCCGCCTTGATCAACAGGGCGGGGCTGTGTTATAATATTCATATCTTTGGCAATATGACCGGTGAAGAGATAAAGTAGGGGTTTGCATGAGAAAGAAGCTTCAGGACAGGCTGCAGATGCGCAGGCTTACAACCGACGATACGGCGCAGTACAACGCGCTGCTCAGATATGCCTTTCAGGTGACGGACAGCGAGCTGTTTTCTCTGGGCTGGAACCAGAAGGAGATGGAGCGCAGCAAGAAGCCCGTGCTCAAAAAGACGGAATCCTTCGGCTGGTTTGACGAGGATAAGCTGGCGTCGCAGATCAGCATCTATCCGATGCAGGTCAATATCTTCGGCCAGATGTACAAGATGGGCGGCGTGACGGGCGTGGCGACGTACCCGGAATACGCCAACCGCGGCCTGATGTCACGCCTGATCAAGGAAGCGCTGCTGAACATGCGCGAGAACCACCAGAGCATCTCCGTTCTGGTGCCGTATATGATCCCCTATTACCGCAAGAAGGGCTGGGAGATCGTATCCGACAAGATGACCTATACCATCAAGGATACGCAGCTGCCCAAGCGGCGCAAGGTATCCGGCTCTGTGGAGCGCGTGGATACCGAGAACGAGGACATCCGTGCGGTGCACAATGCGTTCACCCGCATGCGCCACGGCGCGCTCAAGCGCAACGAGCTGGAATGGGAGGAGTATTGGCGCTGGGAGGCGGACGACGTGCTCGTCGCCGTCTATTACGATGCGAACGAGGACCCCAAGGGCTATCTGGTCTACTACATTGCCAACGACGTCTTCCGCATCAAGGAGCTGGTGACCATCAACCAGGAGGCGCGGCACGGCCTGTGGAACTACATCTCCGCGCACTATACGATGGTGGAAAAGGTGGTCGGCAGCAACTATACCAACGAGCCGATGGCGTTCCTCCTGGAGGACAGCGAGATTCACGAGGAGATCGAGCCGTACATCATGGCGCGCATTGTGGATTTTGAGGCGTTCATCAAAAAGTATCCATTTGACATCATTTCCATTCACGACGACCTGCATTTTGTCATCGAGGATCCGGTGATGGAGTGCAACTGCGGCGATTTCAGCCTGCGCTGGGACGAGGAAGGCAACACCATCATCGAGCGGGGCGGCACGCAGGGCGAGACCGTGCGCTGCGATATCCAGACGCTGACGGCCATGTTCTACGGCTATAAGCGGCCGACGTATTTAAAGCGCGTGGAGCGCCTGTATGCCAACGAAACGGCGGTGCGCATTCTGGAGGACATCATCCCGATTGAGCAGCCGTACTTCTCGGATTACTTCTGATCAGGAGGGACGGCGATGCAGGAAACATGGACGAAGCTGCTGCAGTGCCCGATCTGCAGGGAACGGCTTGAGCGCAGGGACAACAGCCTCGTCTGCGCAAACCGGCACTGCTATGACGTGGCGCGTCAGGGGTATGTCAATTTTGTGCCCGGGCAGAAGGAGACGTTCTATCGCCGGGAGCTGTTTGAAAGCCGGGCGAAGGTCTTTGAGGCGGGAGTCTACGAGCCGGTGGTTCGTGCGCTCAGCGAGGCGCTTGAGCAATACGTGCCTGAGGACAATCCCGCTGTGCTTGACGCGGGCTGCGGCGAGGGGTATTATATCAGGAGCGTCTGCCCGGGGCGGCAGATGGCGCGC
The DNA here is from genome assembly GCA_017412025.1 of Clostridia bacterium. Next base: position 1,782 of record JAFQOY010000110.1, read on the forward strand.
GCAGGGTTTGATCTGTCGAAGGACGCTGTGCGTCTGGCGGCAAGGGGAGAGAAGACGGCGTCGTTCTTCGTCGCCGATCTCAAGCATATCCCGGTGCGCGATCATGTGTGCGATGCGGTGCTGGACATCTTTACGCCGGCAAGCTATGCAGAATTCGGGCGCGTGCTCAAAAGAGACGGCGTGCTCGTCAAGCTTGCGCCGCGCAGCGGCTACCTGAGGCAGCTGCGCGAGCTGGCGGGAGACGCGCTGCGGCGCAGGGAATACGACGGCGGCGACGTGGAGCGCTACGCGCAGCAGCACATGGATATGCTCGATCAGCGGACGATCACCTATACCCTGCCGGTGACGCAGGAGACGGCGCAGCATCTGGCGCGCATGACGCCGATGCTTGCCGGCGTCGATACGGACAGCCTTGATCTGTCCGCTGTGACGGAGATTACGATTGATGAAACGATGTATATCGGCAGAATCAAATGAACATACAGCCGCAAAAGCGGCATGAAGAGAACAGGATGGAGGAGAACCCCATGAGCCAGTATTTTTTCCGCAATGATTACGGCGAGGGCGCGCATCCGGTTGTGATGCGCAAGCTGATGGAGACGAACATGGAGCATACCTGCGGCTACGGGCTGGACGATTACAGCCTGAAGGCAGCGGAGCTGATCCGCCAGATGTGCGGCAAGCCGGAGGCGGCCGTGCATATGATGGTGGGCGGCACGAGCGCAAATATGGTTGCGCTGAGCGCTTTCATGCGTCCGTTTGAGGCGGCGGTCTCTGCGGAGAGCGGTCACATCAACGTGCATGAGACGGGCACCATTGAGGGCAGCGGCCACAAGGTGCTCATCGCGGCTTCGCGCGATGGAAAGGTGCTGCCGGAGGGCGTGCGCGCCGTGGTGAAGGCGCATACGGATGAGCATATGGTGCATCCGCGCGTGCTCTACATCTCCCAGCCGACGGAGATCGGCACGGTCTATTCCCTGGATGAGTTGCGCGCGCTGCGCGCGGTGTGCGACGAGTGCGGCCTGATCTTTTACGCCGACGGCGCGCGCCTGGGCAGCGCACTGACCTGCAGCGAGGCGACGGCGACGCTGAAGGACATGGCTGAGCTGCTTGACTGCTTCTACATCGGCGGCACGAAGAACGGCCTGCTTTTCGGCGAGGCGATGGTCATTGTCAATCCTGCGCTGCAGAAGGATTTCCGCTACATGATCAAGAACCGCGGCGGCATGATCGCCAAGGGCAGGCTCTGCGGCGTGATGTTCCTGGCAGCGCTTGAAAACGACGATTACTTTGCCTGGGCCAGGCACGCCAACGCCATGGCGGACATCATCCGCGCGGGCATGGAGAAGCACGGTGTGCGCGCCTTCCAGCAGACGACGACCAATCAGGTCTTCCCGATTGTGACGCGCAGCCAGGAGAAGGCGCTCGCCGAGCGCTTTGCCTTCGAGCACTGGGGAGATGTGGACGAGGAGAACGTGGCCATCCGGTTTGTGACCAGCTGGGCGACGCAGGCAGAGGACGCGCAGGCGCTTGCCGATGCGCTTGGCGCGCTGTAAGGCATGGGCAGGGCGGAGAGATCGCACGTGAGAAAGCGCAGGCGGGGATGTCTTGGCGGCTGCCTGACGAGAATACTGCTGCTGTTCGGGCTGTGCGCCGTGCTGTTTGTCGGCGCATGCGTGCTGGGGCTTGTGAAGAACGATCCCGTGACCGGCGCGCCGAGCCTGACGCTTGAAAACATCAGCTTCAGCGGCCTTGACGCCTCGCAGCTGCTTCAGCGTCTGCCGGATGGGCTGCCGGATCTGCCCGGCCTGGCGCAGGCGGTGCAGGGAGAGGAGCTTCCTGCATGGGCATACGGCGTAAGCCCGGAAGGATTGACGGTCAAAGCCCTGCGCGCGGGCGACGGCGAGGCCATTCTCCTCTGTGCGGACGGGTATACGATGCTGCTGGGCGGCGGAAGCGGCATGGGCGTTTCGCTGACGGCACAGCTGCTGCTCTGCGGCGCAGGGCATCTCAACGCCATGGCGGCGCTGGAAAGCGATGCTTCTTCCATCGGCGGTCTGCCGCTTGCGATGACGCTGATCCGGCCGGAATACCTGCTCTATCCGGATTCTCAGACGAAGGGGCGCGCATTTAACCGCATGATCGACACCGCGCGCAAGAGCGAAAGGACGAAGCTGATTGTGCCGCAGCAGGGGCTTTCCTTCATGCTGGGCCGCGCGCGGGTGACGGTGATCGGCCCGGCGCGCAGGGCGCACAAGGACGAGCGGGACGACGGCCTGTCTGTGCGCATCGATTACGGCGATACGTCCGTGCTGGTGATGGGCGGCATAACAGCCGACGGCGAGCGGGAGCTGATCACATCGAGAGCGCCGCTTGATGCGGATGCGCTCATCTGCGCGCAGGGCGGGAGCGGCGAGGCGACCTGTCAGGAGCTTGTGCAGGCGGTCTCGCCGTCCATAGCGCTGATGACGGGCAAAGATCCGGCCAACGCCGTGCGCGTGCGCCTGACGAGGGCGGGCGCGCAGGTATACGCCATGCAGGAGCACGGCGTGATGACGCTTGTCTCCGACGGGCAGACGATACAAATACATCCATGATGCAGGGCGGCGGAAAGAATTTCCGCCGCCTGTATTTTTTTGTCCGGCCCTGCGCATCCTGAAAGAGAACGGGCATGGAAAGGGGAGCGGGAGCTTGACGAAGCGGAGACAGCCATTTGGGCGCAGGATCAGACAGTGGATGATGGACTACGCATATCTGGTGACGCTGTGCGCAGCGATCGCCGTGGTGGCGGGCGCGGGAATCTATACGCACAGGATCAGGACGCAATACGCATCGGATGTGGCGGCGGCGGCCCCCGCGCCGGAAACGCAGCAGACGCCATCGCCGGCGCTCAGCCCGCTGCCCACGATTGCGCCGCTTGAACCCTCCCGCCATGCCCTGACGAGGGGAACGGTCTGGCCTGTATCGGGGCGGGTGCTCCGGCCGTATGAGGAACAGGAAGCCGTATACTGGGAGGCGCTGGGCAGCTACAGGGTGCATAAAGGGCTTGATATCCGGGGAGAAGCGGGAGAAGAGGTGCGCTGCGCGGCAGACGGCACGGTGGAATCGGTGCGCAGGGACGCGCTGTGGGGATACAGCGTGACAATTGAACAGACGGACGGGCGCACGGCGGTGTACGCAGGCCTTGGCGAGGCGTGGCCGGCGGCGGGGGAAAATGTGACGCGGGGTACGGGAATCGGCAGGCTGCTGGAGCGGATTCCCTGCGAGGCGGAAATGGAGACGCACCTGCACATGGAGCTGTACCGGGATAAAAAACCGCAGGATCCGGAGGGGATTCTGCCGGAAAGATGAAAAGCATGAGAGAATATGAAAAAACGCAGCCCCTTCCGCATTGGAAGGGGCTCAGATTATCAATAAAGTCTGTTTTAAACTTTGGGGATGCATGAAGGGGCTGCGCAATGGTTTGGCGCAGGATCAGCCGAGATAGGCTTTGCGCACGTCGTCGTCGTTCATGAGCAGATGGGCGTCGCCCTCCTTGACGATATTGCCCGTCTCAAGGACGTAGGCGCGATTGGCGATGGACAGCGCCATCTGCGCATTCTGCTCGACGAGCAGGATCGTCGTGCCGGCGCGGTTGAGCTCCTGTACGATGTCAAAGATCTGCTCGACCAGAATCGGCGCCAGACCCATCGACGGCTCGTCAAGCATCAGCAGCTTCGGCTTGCTCATCAGCGCGCGGCCCATGGCGAGCATCTGCTGTTCGCCGCCGGAAAGCGTGCCGGCGATCTGCTTGTGACGCTCTTTCAGGCGGGGGAAGCGGTTGAATACGTC
>JAFQOY010000111.1 GCA_017412025.1 Clostridia bacterium
ACGGGGGGGGGGCTGGCGCCGCCCCCCTTCCGCAGGATTCATTTTGCATCAATACGTTACCGTCTGCCCCTCGGCAAGGCCCGAAAGAATCTGCACACGGCTGTCGTTCATCACGCCGATCTCAACGGCAGCCTTGCCGCCGTCCTCAAGCGTCACATACCAGCCAGCCTCGTCTTTGCGGAGCGCGTCCGTCGGGATCGTCAGCGCATTCTGCGCGCTGCTGATGACAATTTCAGCCGTCACGTTCATGCCGCCCTTAATCCGCTCGTCTATCCCGCCCGTCAGCTTCACGTACACGTCGTAGGTCGTCACGCTGTTTTCCGTGTTGCCAAGCGGTGCGATCTTCTCCACCACGCCTGTAAACATCGCGTCCGGGAGCGCGTCGGCCGAAATCCTGACCTGCTGGCCGGGATGCACATACGGGATATCCAGCTCGTCAACGGAGAGCTTGAGCGACATGCCTGCGCCGGTATCGACAACCGTCACAAGCAGCGTGCCGTCCGTCACGCTGTCCCCTTCCTTCACGTCGATGGAAGCGACAATGCCGTCGCACGGCGAGACAGCCGCCAGCGACTCCAGCTTCTTCGCCGCGTTGTCATACGTTGTCTTTGCCTTGGCAAACGCCCGAAGCGCCCTGTCGTTGTCGATATACAGCGGGATCTCGTCCCACTCGATGCGCGCCAGCACATCAAAGCGCTTGACCATGCTGCCCACGACAAACTCGTTGGTCACGCCCTTGATGGTGCCGCCGTAGGAGGACACCGCCATCGGCTTGTTGATTTCAAGAATGCCCTCGCCCAGCGATTCTCCCGTCTTTTTGGCGATCGTCACCACGGAATCCATCGGATACAGATCGGATTCGATCTGAATCTGCGCCTGCATGCCGCGGCGCGTCAGGCTGGTCACAGCGCCCTCGATCGTGTAATCCCGGCCCTTCTTGTCCCTGCCGGACACCAATACCTTCTCGCCCAGCTTCAGGTTCATCGGCTCGCTGCGCTTAAGCTCCACCTTCATCCGTCCGTCGGTGGAAATCACCATCACCGCGCCCTTTTCACGGAATACGGCCAGCGAATCGTCTCCCTTTTCGACATAGATCGCCACAAGCCTTCCGTCGCACGGCGCTCTGACGGTAATCTCGTTGGAGTATTTGCCCATCAGCGGTTCGCCGGTGTTCACATCAAAGCGCCGGTTTCCATCGTCGTCCCGCAGCTGTCTGTATACATACTGCTCATGCGTCTTGGTATAGAGCAGCTCATACTGCGCCGTCTCCATATCGTAGTGCGCCTGATCCATTTCCGCTTCGATCACGTCGTTTTCAAGCTTCATCAGCACATCGCCCGCGGATACCCGATCGCCCACGGAAACGAGCGTCTTCACCACGTCGGAATCGATCTTCGCATATACGCCCGGCTGGCTCTGCACCTGCACGCTGCCGGAGCCAAACACCGTCTTTTCAATCTCCGCCGTCTGCACCCTCGCCGTATCTGCGCAGGCATGTACAGACAGCGCAAGCAGCACAGCCAACGTAGGCAGGAAGACCCTTTGTTTTCCTTTCATCTTTTCACCCCGCACGGTTAGCTGTAATGCAGCGCATCGATCGGCTTGAGCTTGGAGGCCTTGTTCGCCGGATACAGGCCGAAGATGACGCCTACGCCCATGGAGAAGCCCATCGCCAGCTGAACGACGCCTGCACTCAGCGTCAGCGTCAGGTTCATATAGTCGCCGATGACCCTCATGAGCACCAGACTGCATCCAAGCCCCAGTACGCCGCCCAGACCGGAAATGACCACGGACTCGATCAGGAACTGCATCAGGATGTTGCGGCGCTTTGCGCCGATCGCCTTGCGGATGCCGATTTCCCTCGTACGCTCCGTGACGGAGACGAGCATGATGTTCATGATGCCGATGCCGCCGACGAGCAGAGAAATACCCGCAATGCCGCCGAGCATCAGCGTCAGCGTGCCGGTCATCTCATTGACGGTCTCCAGAATCGCTTCCTGATTGGTGATCGAATAAGTGCTGTCGTTCTGATACTTCTTATAGAGGAACCGGTTGAGCGCAGACTCCGCAGCGTCCACCGTCTCCGGCGCAGTTGCAGAGAGATAGATGCTCGTAATCGTGGTCGCATTGAGCATGCGCTGCGCCAGCGTGAAGGGCATAATCAGCGTGGAACTCGTGCTGTCCAGCACGCCCACGATGCGGAATTTTCGTCCGTTAACGTGAACCGTATTGCCCACCACGTTTGTATTGCCGAAGAGATCCTCCGCCAGATCCGGCCCGACCACGCACACCGCGCTCCGGTTTGCCACGTCCGCGTCGATGATGTACCGGCCGAAAGCGATCTCCTGATTGACGATCGTCGCATAATCCGGCAGAACGCCCATCACCTGCGCCGTCGTGTTTATGCTGCCCGCCTTAACGGTCAGGCTGCCGCTGCAGGTCGGGGAGACCGCTTCAATATACTCATTTTCCTTGAGCGTGAGCACATCGTCAAGCTTGAGAATGACTGTACCCTTCGCGCCCGCGCTGCGGTTATTGGATCCCGGTCTGCCCCAGCCGACTCTGCGCGTCTGGATGTTCGCCGTCAGGAGGTTGGTGCCCATGGAGGAAATCGAATCCGTAACAGAGGAGGTCGCGCCCTCGCCGATGGCGATGAGCACCGTCACGCTGACCACACCGATGATGACGCCCAGCATCGTCAGAAAGGAGCGGCCCTTGTTGCCCAGTATGGCGCTGAACGCCATCTTGATCGTTTCCATCAGATGACCACCTCGCTCTCACTCACCGGCTCGATCACCTTGCCGTCATGGATATGGATGGCGCGCGGCGTCTGCGCAGCGATCTTGGCGTCATGCGTGATGAGCACGATGGTGTTGCCTGCCGCATGCAGCTCGTGAAAGAGCCGCATGACGTCCGCGCCCGTTTTGGAGTCAAGGTTGCCTGTCGGCTCGTCCGCCAGGATCAGCGACGGATTGCCCGCCAGCGCCCGGGCAATCGCCACGCGCTGCTGCTGGCCGCCGGAAAGCTCCGTCGGCTTATGGCGCATGCGGTCAAGCAGACCCACGCGTTCGAGCACCTCTGCGCTTCGCTTATGGCGTTTTCCGGGGCTCATGCCCTGATAAATCAGCGGAAGCTCCACATTCTCCTGTGCCGTCAGCTTGGGCAGCAGGTTGAACTGCTGAAAGACGAAGCCGATCTTCTTGCCGCGGATTGTCGCCAGCTCATCCTCCGTATAGTGATCGATTTCAAGCCCGTCAAACCGATAGACGCCCGCATCCGCCGTATCCAGACAGCCGATGATGTTCATCAGCGTCGATTTACCGGAGCCGGAGGGGCCGATGATAGAAACGAACTCATGCGGCCTGATGTGAATGTCCACGCCGTCCAGCGCAGCCACCACGTTGTCGCCCATGCGGTACTCCTTGCGGATTCCCTGCATAATGATCATGCACGTTCCCCCTTATCTGCGGCCGCCGCCCATCATGCCGCCGCCCATCATACCGCCCATCATGCCGCCAAACATGTTGAAGGAGCTTTCCTCCGTGCTCGTGTACAGGACGACGTCACCCTCGTTCAGGCCGGACAGGATTTCCACATAGTCGTCGTTCTGCAGGCCGGTTTCCACTTTGATGAGCGAGCCGGTCGCCTGCTGAGCGCTGTCTGTCTCAACACCCTCATACAGCCACGCCTTCACCTTTGCATAGACGCCCATCACCCCGCTCTTCACCATCCCCAGCAGACCGGAAGCCTCTTCCTGCTGCGCTGCGGCTGCCCTGGGCACGCCGCTCATATCCGGCGCCTCGCCGCCCATGCCAGGCCCTGCCATCCGGTCTGCACCCGGGCCGCGCTGTCCGCCGCGCGCATTCTGCGCCGCCGCATCTGCCAGCACGGTCGTGCCTCCGTCTGCCACCATGACGTAAGACTGATTATTCATCGTCATGATCGCCTCGACGGGAATATACAGCGTGTCGTTCACAGACGCAACCTCGATTTCGCCCGTCGCGTTCATGCCCGAACGCACGCCGGAGCCCGCCGCGTCAAACGTCAGCTCCACGTCATACGTCGTCACGCCGCCGGAGTTGGTGCCCACC
>JAFQOY010000112.1 GCA_017412025.1 Clostridia bacterium
CCTGCGTTCCCGGATGCTGCAGCGTCGGTGTATCCGCTCTTTACGTGCCTTTTGCCGCTTTCCATGTTCATGATGATGCTTAATGCAAACTTTGGTCTGGTGCCGGGCATTGCGCTGATCACCATGTCCTTTGGCATTGCATACGGCACGGACGCCGCCGCGTACTTTGGCGGCAGGACGCTGGGCAGGCATAAGCTCTGCCCGTCCGTCAGCCCGAAGAAGACGGTGGAGGGAGCTGTGTTCGGCCTTTTGGGCGGCGTGCTGGTTGCCCTGTGCGTGCGCGCGTTCTTCGTGCATATGCTCAGCACGCCGATGCCGGGTATTCCTGCCGCCGTTGTGCTTGGCCTGATCGGTTCCGTGGTCGGTCAGGTGGGCGATCTGACGGCGTCGCTGCTCAAGCGGTACAGCGGCATCAAGGATTACGGCAATGTGTTTCCCGGCCATGGCGGCGTCATGGATCGTTTTGACAGCACAATCTTCGTGCTGATCGTGCTCTACTGCTATACGCTGGTGCTACACTGACGCAGACGACCGGCGGCAGATACCGAAAGTTTTCTGGCGCGCCGACGGCGCGCGGAGGGATCAATATGCGTAAACTGGCCATTCTGGGTTCGACGGGTTCCATCGGCACGCAGGCGCTTGACGTGGCCGCGCGCCACAGCGACCGCTTTGCGGTGACGGCGCTTGTCGCCCATTCTTCAAGTGAAAAGCTCTTTGAGCAGGTGCGCGCGTTCAGGCCGCAGATTGCGGCGCTGACCGTCGAGCCGAAGGAAATTCCGGAGGATATCCGGGGCGTATGCCAGTGGATGTTCGGCGAGAATGTGCTGCTTGACGTTGCGCGTGCATGCGACGCAGACGACGTGCTCGTGTCCGTGGTCGGCGTGGTCGGTCTTGCCGCCGTGATGGAGAGCCTGCGGTGCGGCAAGCGCGTGCTGCTGGCCAACAAGGAGCCGCTCGTCGCCGGCGGCGAGCTGGTGACGCAGGCGGCGAAGGAGGCAGGGCATCCGCTGCTGCCGGTGGACAGCGAGCACAGCGCCATTTTCCAGTGCCTGCAGGGCGCAGGGCCCAACAGGCCCCAGCGTCTGATTCTCACGGCCAGCGGCGGTCCGTTCCGCACATGGGAGAAGAAGGACATCTTCATGGCGACCAAGGAGCAGGCGCTCAAGCATCCGAACTGGAACATGGGCCGGAAGATCACAATCGATTCGGCGTCCATGCTCAACAAGGCGCTGGAGGTCATCGAAGCCCGATGGCTGTTTGACATGCCCGCGGATAAGATCGACGTGCTGATTCATCCGCAGAGCGTCATACACTCTATGGTCGAGTTCGAGGACGGCGCTGTGATGGCGCAGCTGGGCACGCCGGATATGCGTCTGCCGATTCTCTATGCCATGAGCTGGCCGGAGCGCCTTGGCACGGGCGCAAAGCCGCTGGATTTTGCGACGATGAAGGCGCTGACCTTTGAGCAGCCGGATCTTGAAAAGTTCCCGGGGCTTGGCCTTGCGTACGAGGCGCTTCGAATCGGCGGCACGATGAGCGCGATCCTCAACGGCGCAAACGAGGTAGCCGTCGATGCGTTCCTGCATGACCGCATCCGCTTTGGGCAGATCGCGCAGCTGGTGGAAGAGACGATGCATGCCGTGCCGGTCACGCATCATGCTACGCTTGAACAGGTATTTGAAAGCGATCTGGCTGCGCGCGCGAAGGCGCAGGAGCTGCTGCGCACCAGCCGATTCGCATTGTAAGCGCAGCGGACAGAAAACAGGCCGATGGAGGCCTGACGTAATCCGCTGCAATTGGAATAAGGAGTCTGATTCATTCGATGTATGTCATTCTGGCGCTTTTGCTGCTGGGCGTGCTGATCATGGCGCATGAGGCCGGTCATTACCTGGCTGCGCGCGCATGCGGCATTGAAGTACAGGAATTTGCCATGGGCATGGGTCCGCTGCTGTGCAGATGGAAAAACAGGCAGGGAACGCAGTTTTCGCTGCGGGCGCTGCCCATCGGCGGATTCTGTCAGTTTTACGGCGAGGATGAGGAGATCGACGATCCGCGCGCGTTCAACAATCAGTCGGTTTGGAAGCGCGCTGTCACGGTGATCAGCGGCCCGATGATGAATTTCATCGTCGCGCTGCTGGTGGTTGTGGTATATCTGAGCGCGGTCGGCGTGCCGGGCGTTGTGCCGCGCGTGGCAGAGGTGGAGGCCCACGCCGCTGAGGCCGGGCTTGAGGTCGGCGATGAACTCATCCTTGTCAATGGCAAGGAGATTCAGGGCGACACGTCGGTTGTAACGGCTGAGATTTCAGCTTCGCAGGGCGCGGCGGTGACGCTGCGTGTGATGCGCGGCGGCGAGGAGCGGGACGTCACCATTGCGCCGTTTTTTGACGGGGAATATGGCCGTTACCGCGTGGGCTTCACGTTCGCGCAGGAGCGCATGCGCGTCTCGCTGCTGGAGAGCTTCCCGTTCTCCGTGAGCTACAATATCGAGAGCGTCAGGCTGATCGTGCAGACGCTCAAAAACCTCGTATTCAAGGGCGAGGGCGTTTCCGACGTCACCGGCCCGGTCGGCACGGTATACGTCATCCAGGAGGTTACGCGCGAGGGCGGTCTGGATATTTATCTGGAGCTGCTTGCGCTCATCAGCGTGAATCTCGGCGTGATGAATCTGCTCCCGATTCCCGGCCTTGACGGAAGCCGTCTGCTGTTTCTGCTTGCGGAGGGTATCCGCAGAAAGCCGATCAGCCGGGAGATTGAGGGACGCATCCATGCGGCGGGCTTCATCCTGCTGATGGGGTTGATGGTCGCGCTCACTTATAAGGACGTCATGCAGATTTTCATGAGATAAAGGAGGGCTTATCATGGCGAAGCTGACAAGACAGGTCAGAGCCGGCAGCGTGCTCATCGGCGGGGGCGCGCCGGTTTCCGTGCAGTCCATGACCAATACCGATACGGCGGATGTGGAGGCGACGCTCTCGCAGATCCGTGCGCTGGCGATTGCCGGCGCGGATATCGTCCGCGTCTCTGTGTACAACGAGGCATGCGCGCAGGCTGTCCGTGCGCTGGTGGACGGCAGTCCCGTGCCGCTGGTAGCGGATATTCACTTTGATCACAAGCTTGCGCTGGCCGCTGTGGAAAACGGTATCCACAAGCTGCGCATCAATCCGGGCAACATCGGCGGAGAAAAGAACGTGCGCATTCTGGCGGACTGTGTCAAGGCGCATCACATTCCGGTGCGCATCGGCGTCAATTCCGGCTCGGTCGAGAAGGAGATTCTGGCGAAATACGGCGGCGTGACGGCGCAGGGCATGGTGGAAAGCGCGCTCAGCCATGCGAGAATGCTGGAAAAATGCGGGTTTTACGACATGGTGCTCTCCATGAAGGCGAGCAGCGTGCGCGGCACGGTGGACGCCTATCGTCTGGCGAGCAGCCAGACCGATTATCCGCTGCATTTGGGCGTGACCGAAGCGGGCCTGCCTGAGCAGGGCAGGATGAAGAGCGCCATCGGCATCGGCGCGCTGCTGCTTGACGGCATCGGCGATACCATTCGCGTGTCGCTGACGGGCGACCCGTGCCTGGAGCCGCCTGCCGGCATCGAGATTCTGCAGCACTGCGGCCTGATTACCGACTGCGTGCAGTATGTGTCCTGCCCGACCTGCGGGCGTACCTGTATCGACGTGGGCGGCATCATGGCCCGTGTGCAGGAAGAACTCAAGGGCGTGAAAATCCCCTTCAAGGTAGCGGTCATGGGCTGTGTGGTCAACGGGCCGGGCGAGGCGCGCGAGGCCGATATCGGCATCTGCGGCGGCGGAAACGGCGCAGGCCTGCTCATTAAGAAGGGTGAAGCGCCGCGCAAGGTCACCGGAGATCTGGCGCAGATTCTGGTCGATGAGATTAAGCTTATGATGGATTGATAAAGCGTATGTTACTGGTTTTTATTCAAAGGATGATTGAAAAATGAAAATTATAGTGATGTATGTTTTGCTTGTGTTTCTTGTTGTAATCATTCATGCTGTGATAATGGGAGTATTATGCAAGCAGCTTGCAGCAAAAAAAGGGTATAATGGCTATTTCTGGATTGGTTTTTTGCTTGGGATGTTGGGACTTATGTATGTTGCCTTTTTGCCGGATTTGAAGATGAGGAAGTATCTGCATATGTGTTCTATGAAAATGCAGATCATGGAAGAAAGATTAAATGATGTCGAGAATATGCTAAACGGTTAGTTAAAGAGTAAAAGGCGGACGGATTATCTGTCCGCTTTTTGAGACACAGGAGAGAGACTATGTCAGAGAAATGGGAAGGACTGCTTGATGGCGCGGCGGAGGAGCTGAAGGGACATCTGACGCTTGACCGCGTGACGACAAACCGGAGCGGGGATCGGATTACGGTCTGTTTTTCCGCTGATATTCTGGTAGAAGAGCGCCCGTTTCTGGCGCTCCAGCGCGCGCTCCGGCGCAACTTTGCGCCGATGCACGTCTCTGTGATCGTCCGCTCTCCGCAGCTGGCGCAGGATTTTCTGGATCATCCCGAAAAGTATACGCCGTTTGTGCTGCGCTGCGTCAAGCGCAGGCATCCCTCCGGCGCGCCGCTGCTGGAGGATGCGAAGCTGGAGTTCAAGGGCAATGTGCTCTCCGTGCTTGTGCCGCAGGTGATCGCGCCGAAGTTCCTCGTGCAGTCCGGTGTGGACAAATACATTGAGGAACTGATTCAGAACGTGTTTGTGACGGAGATTCACGTCCAGTTCCAGGCGGTCAAGCTCAGGCAGGAGCAGCTGGAGGAGATCCGCCGCCGCCGCGCAAAGGAGGACGAGACGGCCGTGGCCGAGATGGTGCGCGAGCAGAAGGAGCAGGTTCAGGCGCAGGAGCAGAAAGCGAAGGAAAAGCCGAAGGCCGTGCTGGGCAGGCCGATCACGGCGGAGCCGATGGAGATTGCGGAGCTGACGGAAGAGGCAAGCAAGATCACCATCTGCGGCGAGGTGCTCACAGCGGAGACGCGCGAGCTCAAGGGCGGCGAGATGCAGCTGCTGTCCTTTGCGATTACGGATTACACAAACACCATCAAGTGCAAGGCCTTTCTGCGCTACAAGCCGCGCAGGGGGCGCTTTGGCGGCGGAAACGCCGAGGAGGAAGAGCGTCCGCCGACGGAAGAGGAGAAGAAGGCTGTCCATGATATCATCGCAGCGGTCAAGCCGGGCAGCTGGTTTGCCGTGCGCGGAGACGTCAAGATGGATAACTTTGAAAAGGGTCTCGTCGTGATGGTCAACGACATCGACGCGAGGGAGAAGCCGCAGAGGAAGGATACCGCCGAGCGCAAGCGCATCGAGCTGCACATGCACACCAACATGAGCGAGAAGGACGGCATATCTTCTGCATCCGACCTCATCAAGCGCGCGGCGCAGTGGGGGCATCCGGCCGTGGCGATCACGGATCACGGCGTGGTTCAGGCCTTCCCCGAGGCGTTCGGCGCGGCCAAGAAGAACAAGATCAAGCTGATTCCGGGCGTGGAGGCCTATCTGACGGACGTGACGACGGTGGTCAAAAACCTCGGCGGCACGGACATGCGCACGCTGCATGAGGATATCGTCGTCGTCGATTTTGAGACGACGGGCCTCAATCCGCGCAAGAACCGCATCATGGAAATCGGCGCTGTGCGCATCCGCAACGGTCAGGTTGTGGAGGAGTATTCGCGCTTTGTCAATCCGCAGGAGCCGATTCCGCAGGAGGTTGTGGAGCTCACCGGCATCACCGATGCGATGGTTGCAAACGCGGGAACGGCGGAGACGGAAATCCCCAAGCTGCTTGAGTTTATCGGCGGCGCGGCCTTTGCGGCGCACAATGCCAAATTTGACTATTCGTTCCTCTCCGAGGAGTGTTCCCGGCTGGGGATTGAGATCAGCATGCCGGTCATCGATACGCTGGAATTCTCGCGGCGCATGTATCCCAGCCTCAAGAGCCACCGCCTCGGCGCGGTCTGCAAGTCGCTGGGCATCAGCCTCAAGAATGCGCACCGCGCTGTGCACGATGCGCGCGCGACGGCGCAGATGCTCAACCGGATGCTGGATACCGCGCTTGAAAAGGGCGTGCAGCGCGTGTGCGACATCAACAGCGCGCTGACCGGCGGCGCAATCGGCGATTCGTACCACATCATTCTGCTGGCCTGCGAGCAGGACGGCATCACCAACATCAACAAAATCGTATCCGAGGGACACCTCAATTACTTCAGCCGCAGGCCGCATACGCCCAGGGAAATCCTGCAGAAGTACAGAAAGGGCATCATCGTGGGTTCCGCCTGCGAGGCGGGCGAGCTGTTCCGCGCGGTTGTGGACGGCAGGAACGACACCGAGCTCAAGCGCATTGCGAGGTTCTACGATTACCTGGAAATCCAGCCGGTGGGCAACAACGAGTTCATGCTGCGCGAGGGCATGGCGGAGGACGTGGAGCAGCTGCGCGACTTCAATCGCAAGATCGTCTGGTTGGGCGAGGAGTTGGGCATTCCGGTCGTCGCCACGGGCGACGTGCACTTCCTTGATCCCAAGGACGCCAAGTTCCGCGCGATCATTCAGGCGGCGTATGGCTTTAAGGATTCGGACAACCAGCCGCCGCTGTACTTCAAGACGACGGACGAGATGCTGGAGGAATTTGCCTATCTGGGCAAAGCGAAGGCGGAGGAGGTCGTCATCGACAATCCGGCGAAGATCGCGGCGCGCATCGGCGAGGTAGGTCTGTATCCCAAGCATCCGGAGGGCAAGGAGACGTTCCAGCCCTTCTGGGCGGATGCTGCGGACAATATCCGCAATCTCTGCGAGGAGAAAATCCGCGAGCACTTCGGCGACAATCCGCCGGAGATCGTCGTGGCGCGCAAGGAAAAGGAGCTTTCTTCCATCCTGGGCTACGGCTACGGCACGCTGTACAACATCGCGGAAAAGCTGGTCAAGAAGTCCAACGCGGACGGCTATCTCGTCGGCTCGCGCGGTTCCGTCGGCTCCTCGTATGTCGCTCATCTGGTCGGCATCTCGGAGGTGAACGCGCTGCCGCCGCATTACCGCTGCGAAAAGTGCAAGTGGCATACCTTCGATGTGGACAAGGCGAAGTACAAGACAGGGCCTGATCTGCCGCCGATGAAGTGCCCCGTCTGCGGCGAGGAGCTCTTCCGAGACGGCTTTGAGATTCCGTTTGAGGTGTTCCTGGGCTTCAAGGGCGACAAGGTGCCGGATATCGACCTGAACTTCTCCGGCGTATACCAGCCCAGGGCGCACGCCTATATCGAAGAGCTCTTT
The DNA here is from genome assembly GCA_017412025.1 of Clostridia bacterium. The sequence continues at coordinate 7,275 of JAFQOY010000112.1, forward strand.
GGCAAGCAGTACTGCTACCGCGCCGGCACCATCGGCACGCTGGCGGACAAGACGGCGTACGGCTACGTGAAGAAATACTGCGAGGAGCGCGAAATTACGCTTTCGGAGGCGGAGATGAACCGACTGGCGCTGGGCTGCGTAGGCGTCAAGCGTACGACGGGCCAGCACCCGGCCGGCATGGTCGTGCTGCCCAAGGAGTACGAGATTCAGCAGTTCGTCGCCATTCAGCATCCGGCCAACGATATGACCAATCCGGTCATCACCACGCATTACGATTTCGGCTCCATGCACGACGTATTGGTCAAGCTCGACGTTCTGGGCCATGACGATCCGACGATGATCCGCATGCTCATGGATCTGACGGGCGTGGACGCGACCAGAATTCCGCTGACGGATCCGAAGGTCATTTCGCTCTTTTCCAGCACGGAGGCGCTGGGCGTTACGCCGGAGCAGATCGGCTCCAACACGGGCACGTACGGCGTGCCGGAGTTCGGCACGAAGTTCGTCCGTCAGATGCTGGAGGAGACGAAGCCGACGACCATGGACGAGCTGGTGCGTATTTCCGGTCTGTCCCACGGTACGGACGTGTGGATCGGCAACGCGCAGGAGATCGTCAAGCATGGTATCGCGCCGTTCTCGTCCTGCATCTGCACGCGAG
>JAFQOY010000113.1 GCA_017412025.1 Clostridia bacterium
GAAAAAACTGGATCAAAGCCCTTGACATGCGGGGTGAAATGTGGTTTAATCTGCACCGTAGCCGTAAATCTGAAGTATTGTATTACTAAACCAACGGGAGGTGATCGCCATGGAAATCAACATCGGCGAGAAACTCAGAAGCCTTCGCCAGAAGAACAACCTGACCCAGAAGGAGCTGGCAGACCGGTGCGAGCTTTCCAAGGGCTTTATCTCGCAGCTGGAGAGCAACCAGACGTCTCCGTCTCTTTCCACGCTTGAGGATATCCTGACCACGCTGGGCAGCTCGTTTCACGAGTTCTTCTCCGACGAGCAGGGGGATAATCCCGTCTGCCGGAAGGAAGACGTGTTTATCAAGGAGAGCGACGACGGCGTAACGACGCACTGGCTGGTGCCCAACGCGCAGAAGAAGGACATTGAGCCGATTATGGTGACGCTTGAGCCCGGCGCAAAGACGGAAAACGATCTGCCGCACATGGGTGAGGAGTTTGGTCATGTGCTTCTGGGCAGCGTGACGCTGGTGCTGGGAGAGAAGACCTACCGCGTGCGCAAGGGCGACAGCTTCTCCTACAAGCCTTCCGTGCAGCACTATCTGCACAACACCGGCAAGACCCCGGCGACGGTGATCTGGGTCTGCACGCCGCCGAATTTTTAAGATATACACAGGAGGACATGCACATGGACAATGCCATCCTTTCGATCAAGAACCTTCGCGTCGTCTTCTCCGACGACGGCTTTGTTGCGCTTGACGGCGTGAGCATCGATATCGGCCAGAACGAGTTTGTGACGCTGCTGGGCCCGTCCGGCTGCGGCAAGACAACGATGCTGCGCTGCATCGGCGGCTTTGAAAAGCCGACCAGCGGCGAGATCCTCTACAAGGGCGAGAACATCATTCCGCTGCCGCCGTACAAGCGCGCGATCAACACGGTTTTCCAGCGCTATGCGCTCTTCCCGCATCTGAACGTGGCGCAGAATGTCGCCTTCGGTCCGGATCTGTGCGGCGAGGACAAGCAGAAGACGGCGAAGGAAGTCAGCCGGATGCTGGAGATGGTGGGCCTGAAGGGCTATGAAAAGCGCAAGATCGCTCAGCTCTCCGGCGGTCAGCAGCAGCGCGTGGCCATTGCGCGCGCGCTGATCAACAAACCGTCCGTGCTGCTGCTGGATGAGCCGCTGGCGGCGCTGGATCTCAAGCTCCGCCGCGAGATGCAGGGCGAGCTCAAGCGCATTCAGCGCGAGAGCGGCATCACGTTCGTCTTTGTCACCCATGATCAGGAAGAGGCGCTGACGATGAGCGACCGCATTGCGGTCATGCAGTCCGGCCGCATCCAGCAGCTGGGTACGCCGGAGGATATCTACAACGAACCGCAGAATGCCTTCGTCGCGGATTTCATCGGCGAGAGCAACATCCTCTCCGGCGTGATGCTGCGCGACAGGCTGGTTCGTTTCCTTGGCCGTGCATTTGAATGTGTGGACGCCGGCTTTGGGGAAAATGCGGACGTTGACATCGTCCTGCGCCCGGAGGACGTCAAGCTCCGGTATGAAAACGAGCTTGAGGGCGATATGCCGGTGGGCGTGGTGGAGTCCCTGCTCTTTAAGGGCGTGCACTATGAGATGAGGGTGCGCGTAGGCGATACCGTGCTGCTGGTGCATTCCACGCATGCGCGGCCGGTGGGTTCCAGGGTGAAGATCACCGTTGCGCCTGCGGACATTCAGGTGATGCACAAGAGCGAAAGCTCTGCGCAGGTGCTGCGCCGCCATGCGGAGCGCGCCGGTCAAGGAGGAGCATAAATGAAAAAGAACAAGGCGCTTGCCGTGCCCTTTGTGCTCTGGACGCTGATCTTTATCGTACTGCCGCTGGTGATGGTCGTCTGGTACGGCGTGACGGTGGAGGAGACGATCCCCTATACCGAAATCGCGCAGGCGGACGGCAGCGTGATGTATCAGCTGGAGGACGGCACGATGACCGCGGAGAAGCCCTGGCAGAAGCGCGCGGTCGTGTCCATTTCGAATTTCAGGCGCATGCTCGAGCCGACGTATCTGCGGCTGCTGCTGCGCTCGCTCAAGGTGGCGGTGATCACCACGGTGATCTGCCTGCTGCTGGGGTATCCCGTCGCGCTGATCCTGACGGGCAGGGATTTTAAGCGCCCTGCGCTGTGGCTGATGCTGCTGATATTGCCGATGTGGATGAACTTCCTGCTGCGCACGTATTCCTGGATGAGTATCCTGGAGAATTCCGGCATCCTCAACAGCTGGATTGCGTCGCTGCGCGAGGCGATTCCGGCGCTTGACGAGTTCCTGCTTGCGCGGGGCGTGCGCCGCAGGATCATCTTCCTGTATAACGAGAACGCCGTCATCCTCGGCATGGTCTACAACTATCTGAGCTTCATGATCATGCCGATCTACACCGTGATCGAAAAGATCGACAAGAGCCTGCTGGAGGCGGCTGCCGATCTGGGCGCAAGCCCGGCCAAGAGCTTCCTGCGCGTGACGCTGCCGTATTCCCTGCCGGGCGTGCTGGAGGGGATCACGATGGTGTTTGTTCCGGCGGTGACGACGTTCGTCATCAGCCAGCTCATGGGCGGCGGCAAGGTGCCGCTCATCGGCGACATCATCCAGAATCAGTTCGGCAAATCGAGCGACTGGCACTTCGGTTCCACGCTCTCGCTGCTGGTGATGGTCGTTGTGCTGGCGTTCATGGGCGCGATCAACCGGATTGACAAGGATGACGAGCCGGTGAAGGAGGTGCGCATCCTGTGACGAAGAAACTCCGAAAGGCGTATATCGGCCTGATCATGGCGTTTCTCTATGCGCCGATCGTCATGCTGATCCTGTATTCCTTCAACGACAGCAAGTCGCGCGCCAAATGGGGCGGCTTCACGCTGCGCTGGTATAAGGAGCTGTTTACCGACGAGGCGATCATGGGCGCGCTGGGAACGACGCTTTCCATCGGTTTTCTCGCCGCTGCGATTTCGACCGTCCTGGGCACGGTCGGCGCGATTGCGCTCTTCCAGATGAAGCGCCGTCCGCGCCAGGCGATGCTCTCCGTCGTCAACCTGCCGATGCTCAACTCCGAGGTTGTCACCGGCGTATCGCTGATGCTGCTTTACGCCATGGCGCATATCCGTCTGGGGTATTTCACGCTGCTGCTGTCCCACGTCGCGTTCTGCGTGCCGTATGTGGTGCTGAGCGTGATGCCCAAGCTGCGCCAGCTCGATCCCAATCTGGCGGAGGCGGCGCAGGATCTGGGCGCGACGCCGCTGCAGGGCTTTTTCCGCGTGATTCTGCCGGATATCATGCCCGGCGTGTTCTCGGGCTTTATCATGGCGCTGACCATGTCCATCGATGATTTTGTCGTCAGCTTCTTTACGACGGGCAGCGGCGTTTCCAACCTGTCCATCACCATCTACACGATGGCCAAGCGCGGCATTTCGCCCAAGATCAATGCGCTGTCCACGCTCATCTTCACCTGTGTGTTCATCCTGCTGATTGGCATCAACCTGCAGGACCTGAAGAAGGACGGACGCAGCAAGGAGAAGGTCGGGCATGTGCGCATTCCGTACTGATGGCCTGAGGAGGAAGAATATGAAAAGCATCTTGAAGAAGAAGCGGTTTCTCTTCGGGCTGATCGCCGTGATCGTGCTTGCGCTGCTCGCCTTCGGCGGGGAACAGGAAGCGGACGTCGGCGAAGAGGCGGAAGAGGAGGAGGAAGTCTCTTATGTCGTGATGCCGGAGAACCCGGTAAAGATGACGGGCGAGACGATTTCCGTATACAACTGGGGCGACTATATCGAGCCGGAGGTCATCGACGTCTTTGAGGCGGAGACCGGCATCCGCGTGATCTACGAGACGTTTGAGACGAACGAGGATATGTATGCCAAGATTGCCATGGGCGGCTCAAGCTATGACGTCATCATCCCCAGCGATTACATGATCGAGCGCATGATTCAGGAGCAGCTGCTTCAGCCGATCAACTGGGAAAACGTGCCCAATGTGAAGAACATCGATCCCCGGTTCACGCATGAGAGCTATGATCCGGCGTTTGCCTATTCCGTTCCGTATACGTGGGGCACGATGGGCGTGCTCTATAACAAGGAAACCGTACTTGAAGAGCCGGACAGCTGGAATGTGCTGCTGGATGAGACGTATAAAATGGACATGTTCATGCTCAACGCGCCGAGGGATACGATGGCGATTGCGCTGGTGATGGCCGGGTATGATCTCAACTCCACCGAGCCGGAGGAGCTGCAGGCGGCCAAGGAGCTGCTCATCGCGCAGAAGCCGCTGGTGCTGGCGTATGTCGTTGACGAGGTCAAGGACAAGATGATCTCCGGCGAGGCGTCCGTCGCGCTGGTGTGGAGCGGCGACGCGACGTTCTGCATGAGCGAAAACGAGGAACTGGGATACGTCGTGCCGAAGGAAGGCAGCAACATCTTCTACGATTCGATGTGTATTCCGCACAACGCGCGCAACGTATCCGGCGCGGAGAAGTTCATCGACTTCATGTGCCGGGCGGATGTGGCGGCGGCCAACTACAACTACGTCGGCTATGCCATCCCCAATGCCGCCGCCATCGAGGTCTGGGGCGCGGAGGAGTACAATGCCTCCCCGGTCAACAACCCGCCGCAGGAAGCGCTTGACAAGTGTCAGGTGTTCAGATACCTGGGCGATGATACGAAGCTCTATGATCAGATATGGACGGAGATCATCTCCGAGTTCTGACAAGGGATTCATGCGTGAAAGGGATTGAAATGGGCAAAGAAAAGCGGTTTGTGAAGACGTATGCGCAGGGAGCCGTCAATATAACGGAGATCTGGGTGGACCGGGAGACCGGCGTGAATTATATTTTTCACACATGCGGTTATGCGGGCGGCATGACGCCGCTGCTGGACAGGGATGGTCGTGTTGTCATCACGCCGATAGAGGATGACGACGGGGAATGAACGCGGCGACGTTTCTGTACAATTGAAAAAGAACCACGCATCGGAGAAAACATCGGCCGGTGCGTGGTTTGTTTGATATTCATCTGTTTTCAAGAAGTTCCTGCCAGTTTTCCGGGAAGCCGCACAGCGATATATCCGCCTCAGGGTATTCCTCGCAGAGCCTTGCGACGCCGTGGATCATCGTGGAATAGACACGGTGATTGCCTGCGGCGAATTTTAGCATGAGGATCGTCGGAAAGACGTATTCGCTTTCGTACTGCCTGTACTTCTCCGGCAGGATGGGGTGCTCCTCGATGGTCTGGTTGTAAAGCCTTGAGTAGTGCGCGCAGATGTTGCGCACATCCACGCAGGAACCGATCAGCGCAGCGAGCTCTTCAGGCGTCAGACTGTAATCGCGGCTCACTGCGCGCTGGTCATCCTCGGTCATGATATCGTAGAGCTGGGCGAGCATGCCGAAGGAGAACAGCTCTACCGCAGCCCAGATGGGAAACTTGCCGCCGTATTTTTCCTTGTGGTGGCGGACGAAGGCGAGGTCGTCACAGCGCCGGACCTCTGTGCGGAATTTGTTCATCAGATCCTTGTGCCAGCCCTGGCACTGCCGGCTCTGACGGAAATGGACGGCGTCGGTATATCCGGTGGAGCCGTATGCCATCGCCAGATGATAGGAGATCTTGGCGCGCAGCTGCACTTCAAAGAATTCCAGGACGGGCAGAAGCTGATGACGAAGCCCCATGTCGAATTCATACAGGGCGCATAGATGGTCAAGCGATACGCCGTCAAGAAAGCGCTCCGGATCATCCGGTCTGCGCAGATGCTTGCCGTAGGTTGTCAGGCGATAGTAATTGACGGTGGAGAGAACGCGCTTCACATGATCGGGATTGCCGGTTTCAAGGCCATGGACGGCCATCATGCGTTCTGTCTGCTCCTGATAGCTCCGCGCAGGCTTGACGGGGGAATAGATTCTCTTTTTACTCATGGCTGCTCCTGAAAAAGGCCGCAAAGCATCGCTGCTCTGCGGCCTTGGGCTGATGTGGGAAAAAGACGGGAGCTTAACGGTTGATCTCCAGAATCTTGTCGCGCAGCTCCTTTTCCAGACGGCCGAGCTCGATGGACGCCTCGGCGCGCTTCTGCGCGCCCTCGCGCTGAATCTTCTGTACCTCGGCCAGCGTCTCGATCAGAGCGGTATTGGCGACCTTGATCGTCTCCAGATCGACCACGCCGCGCTCTGCTTCCTTCGCCGCCTCGATGGTGCCGACCTTCAGGCGCTCGGCATTCTGGCGCAGCAGCTCGTTGGTCATGTCGGTCACGGCCTTCTGCGCCTTGAGCGCTTCCTCGGCGTGCTGCATGCCCAGCGCGATGACCATCTGGCTCTTCCACAGCGGAATCGTATTGGAGATGGTGGACTGGATGCGCTCGGCAAGCACATTGTCGTTGGTCTGCATCAGACGGATCTGCGGCCCCATCTGCACGGAGACCATGCGGGTGAGCTTGAGATCGTGGATGCGCTTTTCAAACCGGTCGATCAGCTGCGCAAAATCGTTGGCGGCCTGCGCGTCGGCAGGGTCGGCGGTTTCCTGCGCTTTGGCGAGCATCGGCGGCAGATCCTGCTCGCGCAGGCGGCGCAGTTTGATTTCGCCCGCGATGATATACAGCGTCAGCTCGTGATAGTACTGCTCGTTCTGCGCGTAGAGATCATCGAGCATTGCTGCGTCGGAGATGAGCTGTTTCTGGTGGCTCTGCAGAGCGGAGATGATTTCGACGATATTTTCCTCGACCTTGTCGTATTTGGCTTTGAGCTGGGCGATGGAATTCCCGGCTTTTTTAAACAGGCCGAACAGACCGCCGCGCTTGCCCTCGTCCACGTCAAAGCCCTTGAGCTCGGCGACCAGATCGGTCAGCATGTCGGAGATGGCGCCGGTGTCCTTGGTCTTTACGTCCTCCAGAATCTTGTCGGAGAACTGGGAAATCTTCATCTGAGCGGCGTTGCCGTATTTGAGCACGGTTTCGCTGTTGGAGATATCAATGCGCTCAACGAACGCGAGAACGGCGGATTGTTCCGCCTCGGAAAGGTTATCAAAATTGAGGGAATCGTCCTCCGCAGAGACAGGCTCAGCGGGCGCCTCCTCGATCTTTTCCTGAACGGGTGCAGCCTGCATAGCGGCGGCAGCCGGGGCTGCGGCCTGAGCGGAAGCCTGCCGGGCAGCGGGCTCGGCGGTTTCTTCGCCGGGCAGAATCAGGCTGGGAATCTTCGGATCCATGTCAATCTCTCCTTTTATCTGACGTCCGCCGCAGGCGGAAATACGGATGCAAAGCAAAACGACTGCATTCTACGAAAATGATACACCAAAAAAGACGGCGTGTAAAGCTTTTCTTTGCGATCGGTCTGTGTTAGAATACGCTTTAAGCGCGCTGCATAACGCGCAGCGGCTGAAACGGAGGGGGAATACGGATGACCAAGAGGGAATGGATGGCAGACGGAATTCTGGTGCTGACCGCCATGATCTGGGGCACAGGCTTTGTCGTGATGAAAAACACGCTCAGCAGTCTGCCTCCCGGAATGATCATCATGGTACGCTATGCGATTGCGTCTGTGCTCACGGGCGTGCTTTTCAGAAAACACCTCAGGGGAATAACGCGGCAGGATATGGCGCGGGGCGCGCTGGTGGGCCTTGCGCTTGCCGCCGCGTATATCGTGCAGACGATCGGGCTTGACCATACGACGGCTGGCAAGAATGCGTTTCTGACGACGGTTTATGTGCTGCTGGTGCCCTTTGGCAGCTTCTTTTTCTTTAAGCAGAAGCTGAGAATCACCAGCTTCATTGCGTCCGGTCTGATGCTCGCCGGTATCGGTTTTCTCTCGCTGGATGGAGAGAGCGGCGGCCTGAATATAGGCGACGTGCTCACGCTGATCTGCGGCGCGCTCTTTGCGGCGCATATCATTGCCGTGGAGCGCTGCCAGAAAAAGACGGACGCCTACGCGCTGATTGTGCTGCAGTTTGCGTTTGCGGCGCTGTTTGCCGCCTGCTATTTCCTTGTGTTTGAGCGCGGAGCGCCGGTGCGGGTGGATATCGGCACGGTGGGCGGTATGGTGTATCTGTCGGTGTTTTCTACCACAATCGCCATGAGCCTGCAGAATATCGGGCAGAGCATGGCGCCGTCCTCGCATGCGGCGATTCTTTTGTCGCTGGAGTCGGTCTTCGGCGCGCTTGCATCGTGCATCTTCCTCGGCGAAGTTGTCACAGGGAAGATGCTGCTGGGCTTTGCGGTGATCTTCTGCGCGCTGGTCGTCAACGAGGCAAAAAGCAAACCGGCATAAATGCAAAAAGACGCTGCTTCTGACGGCGTGTTTCCGCCATGCAGGGGCAGCGCCTTTTGATGTCCGGCTGTTTGCCGCAGATGCATTTGGACAGCCTGTGCCGCTGGAATCAAAACCGGAAATCAAAAACAAGCAAAAAAACAGAGAATCAAGCTGCCGCCCGATTCTCCGTCTGGTGCGGTAGATGGGACTTGAACCCATACGTCATACAACACACGCCCCTCAAACGTGCCTGTCTGCCAATTCCAGCACTACCGCATATTCATTTGGCGCTCCCGCATATGCTTCACGGAAGCAACACGATTATTATACGCAGATTGACGGGGATTGTCAATACCCGGGATGAAAAAAGTTCGCAAAATGCATTTTCATCGAACCGGAATGAAACAAAAGCCGGTCGGAAACCGTCAGATAGAGTGCAGAGGAAAGCGGACTGCCGGCGCACAGTTTGCGGGGTTTATTGAAAAAAGCCTTGCAAGCTGAAGGAAAATGAAGTATGATATAAAATGAATGATTGTAGAATTGCCGGAGCTGTGTGTTCGCTTTCGGGCTATGAAGAAAGGGAGGTGTCGGTTGTGTCTGAACAAAGACCGGTCAGAAGAAGACGACCACAGATGGATACGCCGAACCCTGCGCAGGCGAAGGAAAGCGGAAACGGCGCCGCAGAGGAACAGAAGGCGCATCGGATTATCGCCGGAGCGCATGACGAGCCGGACTGGCTTGTGTCAGCGGAAAGGGTTTCCGGCGCGGCAGGGAGAAGAACGGGCACGACGCGCAGAGAAAATGCGAACGTGCCGCAGAGGGAACCGCAGACAGGCGGAGAAAGAAGGATGCGTGAAGGACGCGACATCCTGACGATGAAAAAAGCGGCGGATGGGGCAAAGACGCCAAAGGCTGCCGCAGCAGAGAATGGAGAAGAGAGCGGCTCGTCTGCCGTGCGGCAGGCGGGGAAGGCTCCCGTCCGCCGGGCGGAAAGCGGGCAGGGCGCTGCGGTGCGCAGGGCGGCTCAGGTGAGAAAAGCGCCCGCCGTCAGGCAGGCGAAAGCAAAGGCGGGGCAGAAGCCGCTGAAGAAGAAGCTGAGCAAAAAGGCCAGAGCCCGACGCAATGCGCAGATCCGCAGGATGGCGCTTGGGCTGACCGCCGCGGTGCTGGTGGTTGCGCTTGCTGTATTCGGCGCTATTGGCGGGAGCCGTCTGCTGGATATCAAGCAGACGCTTGACGCCGGAGACGGCGTGTTTTATCCCAATATCTTTGTCAATGGCATTCCGCTGGCAGGCATGACGCTTGACCAGGCTGCCGAGGTGGTTACCCGGCAGGTTCAGGCGCAGATTGCGTCGTGGAAGATCACGCTGTGCGCCGCGGACGGAAGCGGACGAACCTGGGACATCACGGGACAGGACATGAAGATGGCGTATGACGTGGCCGATCAGCTGGATCAGCTTTGGGCGATCGGACACACGGGCTCCGCCTCCGCGCGGTATGAGCAGGTCAGGCGGCTGCAGGATCAGCCTGCTGCGCGCTATACCACGCTGTCCTACGATCTGTCCCGCGTGAATCAGATTCTGTCGCAGATCAAGACGGAAGTGGATCGCATGCCGGTCAGCGCGACCCGCGTGGATGACAATACAAAGTGGCCGCCGTATTCCTATACGGATGATGTGCCGGGCCAGGAGCTGGATATCACGGAGATCAGCCGCGAGATCTGCGGCATGGTGGAGAGGCTGGAGTCCGGCAGGGTTGATCTGACGCCGACCCCGGTGAAGGCGCCTGTGACCCGCGCGGAGCTGGAGGGACGCATCACGCTGCTGAGCGAGTATGAAACTGCGATCGGCGCGACCTCCGATCCGGGCCGCTTCATCAACATCGAAGTGGGCACGAAGAAGTTTGACAAGCTGATCATCAAGTCCGGCGAGTCGGTTTCCTTCAACAAGGTGGCCGGCAAGCGCACCTATTCAAACGGCTATGCCGACGCGCCCGAGGTGGCCTACGGCGATTACACGATGGGCGTGGGCGGCGGCATCTGCCAGGTGTCCAGTACGCTGTACAATGCCGTGGTGAACGCCGGACTTACGGTAACCAAGCGCACGCAGCACTCGCTCCCGTCCAACTATGTGCCCTATGGCCTGGATGCGACGGTGGCGGATGATCGTCTGGATTTTGTGTTCAAGAACAACACCAACTCCGACATCTATATCTCGACCGAATACTATAAGAAGAAGGGATACTGGCACTGCAAGTTCATCATTCACGGCAGGCCCGATCCCAACGGATATACCTACAAGCTGGAGTCTGAAATCAAGGAAGAGCTGCCGATCCCCGAGCCGACCTATATCCCGGACAAGGACGCGCAGTATGTCGTCTATGACGACGAGGTATATGAAGCGAGCAAGGGCGACGAGGGCTACGTGGTGGACGTGTACATGGTGAAGATGGACAGCAAGGGGCTGGAAGTCTCCCGCGAGTACATGTATACCGATACATACAAGACGAAGGCGCCCAAGTACTACGTCGGCGTGACGCCCAGGGAGACGCCGGTGCCGGCAGGATATACCGGAATGGACTGAAACACAGATATGTGAAACTGCGAAGGCAGATGGAGAAAGGGGAACTCAGCGTGAACGCTTACCAAAGAAAGAGGACTCATGCTGCGGCGATGGTGCTTGCCGCAGCCCTGCTTGCCGCGCCTGCATGTGCGGCGGCGCTGGAAACGACGCCTCTTGTACCGGGCGCACAGATTGCGGCCTGTGAAGCCGAAAGGATGCCTGCATTCGGACGCTGCAGGGGATACAACGGCGTGACGGCCAGCGACAAGTGGCTGAAGCAGGCGCGCATCGGCGGCATGTCCATTGATCTGCGCGTGCATACGCTCCTGGGCGAGGAGATTACGTTTCAGGAGGATCTGGGCGCGGCCAGAGCGGGAAACGGCAGCATCTGCCTGTACCTGAGCGCGTACAGCGGAGATAAGGATCTCGTGCTTCAGGTCAATCAGAAAGCGCTTGAGACGCTTGCCCGCGCAGGTGTGACGGAGATTGCCGTGGGCAACAAAACCGGCGACATCTGCGGATATTACACGGTTAAGGATCTTGACGCCGTTCGCGCAGCGCTGGGGCTGGCGGAGAAGGAGCTCCTGTGCGTCAGCGGCGAGGAGGATCCGGTTACGGTCGTCAGCGAGGACGGCGTGCGGCGCATGGTGACGCAGTAAATAAGGATGAATGCGGACAAGCGACGGGATGAATGCCCGCGTTTGCCCGCTTTTTTCTTCATTTGCTGTGAATACGGAATACGGCATGGGGAATTGAAACGCTGCAGATGACAGTGTGAGCGGGGTCAGCTTGCGGGGACATACAAAACATGCTATACTGAATCCGAAAACATAACGGAATCGGGCGTTTGGGCGCGAAACAGGAAAGCATGAAAACATTGGAAGAAAGCATTGAAAGAAATCATTGAAAGAAAGCATTGGAAGAAGAGGAGGATCATCAACATGAAAAAGTGGGCATCAATCATTCTGGCGGCTGTGCTGCTGACCGCGCTTTGCGTATCGGCGCTTGCGGATGGAGAGGGCGCGATTGTGCAGTCCTCCTGCAATATCGTCAAATCTGGCGACTACTATCTGGTGTACTGCTATGCGCAGGTGCGCAACCAGTCAGACAGCATCATCTGTCTGGACAAGGGCACGTTCCAGCTGGCAAACGGGGAGCAGCTGCTGTACGTGGGCGAGGTCGCTCAGCTCTGGCCGTATTTCATCGCGCCGGGCGAGGAGGGATATCTGTTTGATATCGCGTCCTTTGAGCCGAATGAGGACGGCGTGGTCGTGCCGAATGTGACGGGCATCCATTATGACCTCAAATACATGACCATCGATCCGGCATACGCGGGACAGGCGCTTGATGTGAGCGCCCAGATTCAGAAAGGCAGAAGGGAAGACGAGATGTCCGTCGTCTGCAGGGTGATCAATCCCACGGCTGTGGACGCATACGATGCGACGATTGCCTTTGGCCTGTATACGGAGAGCGGCGCGCTGATCTATGCCAACGGGCAGACGCTCAAGAACGTGGGCATTCCGGGCGGCGATTCGGTGTATGTGCGGTTTGAAGTGGACGAGCTGTTTGCCAGACAGTGGAGCGCCTATGGCGCGGAGCCTGCCCAGGTGCGCGCGACGGCGATGTTCCGCAGCAACGACGATTGAGACGGACAATGGGAGAAGAGACGGTCATGACGGAGAAGAGGACGATCCGCAGCGGCGCGCCGTATCTGACGGCAGGCGTTGCCGTGTTTGCATATGCGCTGGCGTTCGGCATCGGATCGGCGCTGAGCTATGTGCTGGCACTGGCTGTGCTGATTCTGGGTTTTGCGGCAGGCAGAAAGCTGTTTCCCGATCGGGTCATCGAGGTGGAACGCGCGCCGCAGTCCGGCAATCAGGCGGTGGACGCGCTGATTGCGGAGGCTAGAGAACAGCTCAGGCAGATCGCGCTGGCAAACGATGCGATTGCAGAGGCGCAGCTTTCTGCGCAGATTGCCGATATTGAGCAGACGTGCAGGAAGATTCTTGCGCGCCTTGAGGAGCAGCCGGATATGCTCTCTTCCCTGCGCACATTTCTGCGGCATTATCTGCCCGCAGTCAAGAAGCTGCTGGCCGCAAGAGCGAAGCTTGATCATGAGGTGAACGCAGGGGAAAGCGCGCAGATTGCCCAGAAAATCCGCGATGCGATGGCGCAGGTACAGACGGCGTTTCACAGGCAGCTTGACGCGCTGAACGAGTTCCGCTTCATCAATCTGGAAAGCGAGATGGATGTGCTGAGCGATATGCTGCACGGAGACGGGCTGCTTGGCGGGCAGGAAGACGCAGAGATGAAGAGCGAAAATACGGATGATCCGTTTTCCGGTCTGTTTGCTTCCGGCAGATAAGCCGGAGAGGTGAGGGGGAAAGAAATGGGCGAATTTGCGGATTTTGCCCTGGCGCCCGAGCAGGGAGTCGTGCCGCAGATGGAGCAGCTCGATCCGGAAATGCGCGGACGCATCCGGCAGCTGGCTGCCGGGCTTAACGTCCGTGACGCGGCGGCGGTGCAGGGCTTCGGCGCACGGGCGCAGAAAGAGATGGGCACGTTTACCGATATCGCGCTTGCCCGGATGCTGGATCGCGGCGAATCGCCGCTGAGCGGCACGATGCAGGCGCTCTGCGAGGAAATCCGCGCGTGCTCGTTTGCCTCGCAGGCGAAGGGGCTTTTTCAGCGGATGTTCAAAAAGGCGTCCTCGCTCGAGCAGGTGCGCAGCGCGTATGAAAAGGCGGAGCCGCGCATCAATGCGCTGGCGGATGAGATGACGGACAGGCGCGTGGAACTGATGCGCGACAGCGCGCTGCTTGACAGGATCTATGAGCGCAACGAGGCGCTCTATCGGGAGATCTGTTCTCTGCTGGTTGTAGGCGATCAGGCGATCCGCCAGGCGAAGGAACGGGGCGAGGACGCGCAGATTGTGCAGCGGCTTGTGCGCCGGATAGAGGATATCCGCGTGACGCAGGCTGCTTCCACGCAGCTGGCGGCGCAGATCCGCATGGTGCAGGCGAGCGGCGAGGCGGCGTGCGAAAAGCTGCGGACGGCGGTTGAGGTGACGATCCCGCTGTGGAAGAGCCAGATGGCGGCGGCGCTGGGCCTTGCGCGTGCGACGGATGCCCTGGCCATGGGCACGCGCGCGCAGAAGGAAGCGGCGCGCGGCGTCAGAGACGGCGCGCAGGAGCTTCGCGCGCAGCGGGATGCCTATGGCAGGGCTGCGCGGGAAAGCGACAGGGAACAGGCGCAGCGGACGGCCGACGAACTGCTGCAGACGCTTGCGGAGATTGAACAGAATCTTGCGGCGAAACGGCTGATGCAGGAAGCGGCCGGGACGGACTGAAAGGAAGAGACATATGGTTCAAATCAGGGAAAGGCTGCAGAAGCTGCCGCCTGCAGCGGGGATTGCTGCGATGTGTGTGCTGCTGGCGGCGTCGCTGTTTGCGGGCAATTTCCGGGCGCTGCAGAATGCGACGCCCCGGGCGTTCATCCGCCAGGGAGACGTCGCTTCCATCATCGAGGACAGGATCGGCGCGGCAAACAACGTGCTGACGGTTGCCGCGCGCGCAGGGCTTTCGGATGCGGATATGCAGGCCGTCCGTCAGGCGGCGCAGGAGCTTGAAGAGGCGAAGACCGCCCGCGGAATCAGCCGTGCAAACCAGAAGCTGACGGCGGCGGTAAGCGCGCTGACGGCGGCGCAGCTTGCCGGTGAGGAGGAGCGCAATATGCTCCGCGCGGCAGACGACTTTGCCGAGCAGGGCAGCTTCCTGCGGCAGGAAGCGCGTGCGTTCAACGAGCAGGCGAAGAAAGCAGAGGCGCTTTACGAGCGCCTGCCCACAAAGTTCCTGTATGATCAGCCGGATATGTACGAAGGAATCTGATGCGGGCTGGGTATGGAAAGGCTCAGGGAAGAAAATATGAAAAAGATCATTTCAGTACTCATTGCGCTTGCAGCGCTGATGGGCGCATGCGCGCTGGCGGACGTGCCGGACAAGCCGTCGTCGTTCGCCTATGCATATGATTTTGACGCGGATGTGCTGGATGCGCAGGCCATGGCACGGATTGCGCAGCTTGGCGATGCGCTGGAAAAGGCGACGGGCGTTCAGCTGATTGCGGTCGCCGTTGATTTTCTTGACGGAATGCAGATAGAGGACTATGCCGCAGACCTGATCAACACATGGGGAATCGGCGATGAGAAGGAAAACAACGGCGCGGTCATCCTTCTCTCGCGCGGAGACCGGCAGGTCCGGATTGGCACGGGAACGGGCATTGACCGTATCCTCACCGGGAACCGATGCGGCGAACTGATCGACCAGAACCTCGGCTACTTTTCGGACAACCGGTTTGCCGAGGGGATGACCGCGCTGTATGAGGACACGGCTGAATACCTGGCGAAGGCGCATGGCAAGCGGCTTGATCTCTCTGCGGATGCGCGCAGCATGGGCGTTGTGCAGGGATATGACCGAAAGGTGAAAAAAGGCGGCGGTCTGTTTGACGGGATTCTCGGTTTCATCTTTCTGTACGTCCTTGTGAGCGTGATCTTCAATGCGGCCACGAGGGACAGGGGAGGCTGCTGTCTGAAGTGGCTGCTGCTTGGCTGGCTGTTTGACAGCATCGGCGACAGGAGAAGCCGGAGGCCGACGATGGGCGGCGGCTTCGGCGGCTATCGAGGCGGCTTTGGCGGCGGCAGCTCGCGCGGCTTCGGCGGCGGGCGCGGCTTCGGCGGCGGCCGGGGCGGCTTTGGCGGCGGCGGATCCCGCGGAGGAGGCGGCGGACGCAGCTTTTAACCCGGACGATACGGACGGTCTGCCTGCGCAGGCCGTCTTCCATTTTCTTGAGGGTTGCGTTTGCGCGGCAGATTGCGTATAATATTTTTGCAAAAAGATTGAATTTTCAGGATGAAAACGCATCTGTCATTCGTTTACATCCATAGAGGCAGGAAGTGAAAACAGATGGAAAAAAGCGTGAACACGCTTGAGATGAGCGCACGGTTTGATGAACTGTACGCGGCTTATGCGGACGATGTGCTGCGCATGGCTTATTTCTATCTGGCGGATCGGCATAAGGCGGAGGACGTCTGTCAGGACGTATTTATCAAGCTCTACACCCATGGACATACCATTGCGCCCGGACGCGAAAAAGCATGGCTGCTTCGCGTGACGGTGAACTGCTGCCGCGACCTCTGGCGCGGCGCATGGCTCAAGCGAGTGGTTCTGGGTGCGCCGACGCTGGATATCATCCCTGCACAGGACGAGACCATTGAGCAGCGTGAGGAAAAGGCGGAGCTGATGCGCGCCGTACAGAAGCTGCCTGCTGCGTTCAGGGAAACCGTTCTGCTGCACTACTATCAGGGATTGGGAATTTCCGAAATCGCACAAATGCTGGGTCTTCCGGAAGGGACGATCTCAAGCCGCCTTTCGAGGGCAAGGAAGAAACTGGAAGTCCTGTTAAAGGAGGAAGCAACAGGTGTCTGATTTCAAATCGCTCGATCATCTGGGGCTGATTACAGATGAAATGCTCGGCGGGCTGCATGCAGACGAGGCCATGCGGCTCCGTATCAAGCGCGCTGCTGCCGGCGGCGCTGCGCGCAAAAGATTGCGGATCGTGCGCTTTGCGCCCGCGCTTTGCTGCGCGGCGCTGGCGGTGGTATGCGTGGGCGCTGTTCGCCTGCGCGCAAAGGACGGCGCCCTCACCGACGTGCCGCCGGCAGAGCCGGCGACGGTATCCATCAGCACGATTGCTGCCGGCGACGACGCCGGCGCAGAGAAGGGCGTAATGCTGGCGGATCTTGGCGACGGCGCGAAGATGCGCGCGGCTGTTCCGGCGTATGAGTCGCTCTTCGCTGACGGAAGCGGAGATATCCCGATGGTGACGGTCGGCGCAAACGTCTATCGCATGCTGCAGACCCCGAAGGATATCGGCGCGTCGCTGCTGGGCGGCGAAGCCGGAAGCGTGACGCTCTTTATGGAGGAGCCGTCCCTTGCCTCCGGCGAGGAGATGAAGAAGGGTCTTTCCAACGTAGTGCAGGAAGGCGGCGCGGTCTATACGATCAGCGGCATTGCCTCCTCTACGGCGGTTGCCGCGCGCGTGGATGGAAAGATGAGGCTGTTCCAGCGCGTGAGCTACGCGGGAAAGGGACCGGGCGGAGAGTCGCTGGAGGATACGTTCTCCGTGCGCGGCAGGGTGAAGGAGGCCACGCTCTCGGGCGTGGGCACGCTCACGGGAAGCGCTGCCAACGACGTGATCGCCGTGCTGCTTGACCAGGCGACGCTCAAGAGCGCGGACGCCTCCGCCAGAAAGCAGAGCCTGACGGTGACGCTTGATAACGGGCTGCGGCTTCAGCTCGGCGTCTCCGGCGATACGCTCTGCGGCTGCGGCGGCTGGAGCTGTCCGGAGTTCTTTGCGGCGTTTGAAGCTGCGCTGTGAAAAGATGAATAGCAAAACCGGCTCTTTTCCGCGAAGGGAAAGAGCCGGTTTATTTATGGCTGCTTTAGAAAATCAGTCAAGCTCCGTATAGGAAATGACATGCGCGTCGGTGTCGTATTCGCTGCCGTCAAGCGCGCGCGTAAGCGATTCGATCTCGCCGTTCTGGTTGTCATACGGGTCAAAGCGCATGAACTGCTTCGGCGGATTCATCTCCTGCTGGAACGCCCTGCACAGCGGCAGACGCCACGGCTCGAGATTGGCAAAGTAGAAATCGCGGCGCATCTCGCTGCCCGCGCGGAAGGCTGAGCCGCCGAAGGAGCAGTCCGCATACAGCCAGCCGTACGGCGCGACATAGAAGCGCGCCCAGTCGTGGTTGCCCACGTCGTCCGGCTTGGTGTAAAGGCCGGCCTGCCACTGCGCCGGAATGCCTGCAATGCGGCAGAGCGTGATGAAGGTGATCGCATGGATGCCGCAGTCGCCGCGTTGGCCGGCGGCGAAATACTCCGCGAAGGAGAAGATCATCTTGTACGCCGGCATGAAGCGATAGACGCATTTGGTGGTGATGAAGTCGTAGATCAGCCGCGCCTTTTTGAGCGGATTGGTCTCCTCACCCACGATCTCGGAGACGAGCGCGCGCAGATAGGGGGTAAAGACCACGTGCGGCGGCATCTCTTCGGTGTCGAAGTCCGGCTGTTCAGCCAGGACCTTTTCCGGATCCGGCTGCACATACGGCGCGTCGATCTCATAAGCAAAGTCGGCGGAGACCGTCATGCCCGGCTCATACGGGAGCTCAAAATACACGCTGCGATGCGGCTCGGTCTCTTCGTTGACGCATGCAGGCGCGTGAGAGGTCTTCAGCAGCTCTGCGGATTTGACCTGCGCGTGCACGACGGGCAGCGGCAGATGGATGCGCAGCGTCTCACCGGGCGTCAGGCGATCGCTTGATACGGTCATCTCCTCGTGCAGCTCAAAGCGCGCGCGCAGATGCCCCTTTTCCTTCATGCGGGCGATGATGCCGTCGAGCGTGCCATGGCGGCTGGCTTTGCTGTCGGCGGCTTCGCAGCCGACCTCGCGCGCCGCGTAATCGCTGCGCGTCTTGAGCAGATTGCTGATGCAGTTGCGGCGATAGCGCACCTCGCCGTTGATGTATCGCCAGTCAAAAGAGCCTTCGTCGCGAAGCGCTTCGATTTCATCGACGGTGACGTCCGGAATGCGCTTTTGCAGCAGGGCGAAAAGCTCGTCCCTGCTGTAGGGATAGTACTTCGGGGTGAGCTTCGCCACCTCAAGCTCAAAGCGCAGGCGCTCATGCAGGCATTTGGGCGTACGGGGATCGGCAAGACGGAGAGCGATCACGCGCTCCATGCGCGCAAAGTCGCCCGCCTCGGACAGACGCCTGATATCCGGCGGAAGCGGATAGCTCAGATATTCCAGATTGCTGAGCATGCGGTCATCTCCTTTGGTGAAAGAGTGTGATTATGCGAGGAGCTTGCGGACATAGGCGATGATGGCCTCATCCTTGGCGTTGGCGAAGAACAGTTCGGCAAACTTTTCGCCGGCGACCGCGCCGCGCACAAGCTCGCGATCCTCAATGGCTTCAAGGCACTCCACCAGCGGGCGGATGGTCTTGGCGCGCACGGCGTCGAGGATCTTCTTGTTGCGCTGCTCCGGTACGACGCGCTCCTTCGGATAGCCCTGGCCATGGCCAAAGCCGAAGAGCTTTTCAAAGATGTACTCAAGATTCAGCTCGCCGCCCCAGCCAAAGCCCTTGGCAAACGGCAGGGCAACGGCATTGCCGTCGTTGACGTGGGCAAAGGTGTAGGCGTCCACAGGATCTTCGACGTGGCCGCAGATGACGTCCGGGAAGCTGTTCATGGCGAGCATGGCGCCTTCGCCCGTGCCGCAGCCGGTGATGACATAGTCCGCCGCGCCGGAGCCCAGCAGGATTGCGCCGAGGATGCCGACCTGCACATACGTCAGCTGCGCCTCATCCTGCGCAGTGTACATGCCGTAGTTGTCCACCACATGGCCCATCGGCTCCACGACCTTCCTGAGCTGGGCGAGAATCAGTTCGTTCTTGGCCGCCTGGCTGTTTTCGTTGATCAAAGCAATACGCATAGGATAATACCTCCTTCATGATATACAAATAAAAGCTGTATGCGCCTGCATACAGCCCAAAGTATCGACAAAAACCGTTGAAAGCACTCCTTCAGTCTGCCTTCGGCAGCCAGCTCCCTCAGGAGGGAGCCTCCAACGAGGCTTATCAGCGATAAGAGGATCTTGTTCTGATAAGCATTTTTGATGCCTCCCTCTTGAGGGAGGGGGACCATCCGAAGGATGGCGGAAGGAGTGGTGCTTGGTTACCTGGTCAAAAAACAGCTTCTGTCAACAATCTGAGCTGTATGCGCCTGCATACAGCTTTAGCGTACCCCGAAAGGCCGATTGTGTCAAGGGAAAAATGTCGCTTCAGTGCAGCAGCTGCTCCGGCAGGCGGCGCAGCATGCGCAGGAGAACGGGCCCCAGAATGAAACAGGAGACCATCTCGCCCAGGGCGATAAAGAGCATGCACAGGGGAAGCGGGATGACGGGTGCATAGCAGTAATGCACCACGGCGCCGACGATAACGCCGTTGAAGAGCACGGGCATGGCGCAGGCGGCAGGCAGATTGCCGCGCAGGCGGCGCGTGCACACGGCGGCGAGGAACGTGGCAAGCGTGCCGAAGATGATATCAAAGATCGTGCAGCCGCCCAGCAGATTGGAAAGCAGGCAGCCAAGCGTCAGCGCCGGCACGGCTTCTGGCAGCAGCATGGGCAGCAGGGTCAGCGCTTCGGAGAAGCGGATCTGCACCTCGCCGTAGCTGATGGGGGCGAGCAGCAGCGTCAGCGCGGCATAAAGCGCGGCGATGATCGCGCCGCGCGTGAGCGCGCGGGTACGGGCGTCGTTGTTTCGGTTCATTGTCTTCATTCCCTTTCCGGGACGCACGGCCCGCGCAACAAAAAAACGGCGCGCGGCCGTGATGAAAAGGCGCGCAGCGCCCTTTCGGCCCATAGTTTTGTTTAAGGACTGGATGGTTTCGAACAGTCCATTCAATTGACAGCGATAGTATATCAGAAGCATGGAGAAAAAGCAACCGGAAGATCAATCCGGGATTGACGCAAAAGCGCCTTTGTTGTAGGATAATGAGAGGATAAAACGATTCATGTATGATCGTAAACGCATGAATAAAGTGATATGAAACGGAGCGACAGACATGACGTTGCTGGAATACCGGATTTTTCATACCGTGATTGAGCAGGGCAGCTTTGCGCGCGCCGCGCAGGTGATGCATCTGACCCCGAGCGCCATCAGCCATGCCGTCTCTTCGATGGAGGAGGCCTGCGGCTTTGCGCTCTTCGTACGCGGCAAGGGCGGCGTATCGCTCACCCGCAGCGGCGAGGCGCTCTATCCCGTCATCCGCCAGGTGCTCAATGCGGACGAGGCGCTTTCCCAGACGGTGGACGAGCTCAAGGGCGTGCAGCGCGGCACGGTCAAGATCGGCGCGTTCAACAGCGTGTGCATGACGTGGCTGCCGCAGATTGTCAAGACGTATAAGCGCAAATACCCAGGCGTGGAGATTGAGATCAACCAGGGTACGTATGCGGACGTGATCAACTGGATCAAGACCGGGGTGGTGGATCTGGGCTTCCTTTCGACCAAGTGCACGAAGGAGCTGACCGTTCATCCGCTCTACCGGGACAGGCTGATGTGCGTGGTGCCCAAAGGATTCAGGACGCGCACGCCCGGGATCATCACGCCGGAGGAGATGCGCACGGAGACGTTCGTCGTGCAGGACGATGCGACGGACGCGGACACGCAGGCGTTTCTGGCCAAGTATCATTTCAGCGTACGTGCCAGCTGCCGCGTGGTGGACGACCTTTCGACCATCGCGATGGTGGAAAGCGGGTTTGGCATCTGCATTCTGCCCAGCCTGATCCTGGAGCGCGCGCATGGCAGCGTGGACGTCTATCCGATCGAACCGATGGAATACCGCGAGTTTGGCATTGCCGTGCAGAATCCGTCGATGATGGCGCCCGCCGTGCGCCAGATGGCGGCGCACATTGCCCAGTATGCGGCGGAGCGCCGCGCGGAGGATCCGCAGACCAATGAAGGATTCCAGCCCGGGACCGGGTTTTAAGAGTCAGAATTCATATAAAACGATCAAAGGGGATTGATGTAATGAAGAGGTTGACCCTGCTGGTTCTGGCAGCCCTGCTCGCGCTTTTTGCATGTGCTGCGCTGGCTGAGTATCCCTTGACGATGGAGGATCAGACCGGACGGACGGTCACGATTGAAAAGCAGCCGGAGCGCATCGTGTCCGGATACTACATTTCCACTTCCGCGTGCATTGCGCTGGGGCTTGAGGATAAGATGGCCGCGGTGGAAGCCAAGGCCGACAAGCGCAACATCTACCGCCTTGCCGCGCCGCAGCTCATTGATTTGCCCAACGTGGGCACGGCGAAGGCTTTTGATCTGGAGACCTGCCTGGCTGCACAGCCGGATCTGGTGATTCTGCCCAAGCGCCTGAAGGACGCAGCCGCTTCTCTTGAGGCGTTTGGCATTCCGGCGCTGCTGGTCAATCCCGAGAGCGGCGAGCTGCTCGACGGGATGATCGCGCTCATCGCCGAGGCGACCGGCACGCAGGAGTGCGCGCAGGCGCTGCTTTCCTTCTGCGATGAGCAGCTGTCCTCGCTTGAAAAGAGCCTTCAGGGCGCGGAGCCTGTCAGCGCGCTGATGCTGGGCAACTCCGACTATATGACCTGCGCGCCGGCGGATATGTATCAGCACACGGTGCTTTCCGCTGCAGGCGCGCGGAATGCGGCGGAGGCAATGACCGGCGGCGATTTTGCCGCGCTTTCCTATGAGCAGCTGCTGGTGATGAATCCGCAGGCGCTCTTTATCCCTGCGGAGGCGGCGTATACCGCTGCGGATGTGCTGGCGGATAAAGAGCTGGCTGTGATTGACGCGGTGAAAAACGGCGCCGTGTACGAGATGCCGCGCGGCTTTGAGGCGTGGGATTCGCCCGTGCCCTCCGGCGTGCTCGGTTCGCTGTATCTGGCGAGCGTGCTGCATCCGCAGCACTACAGCCGCGAGGCGTATGTCGCTGCGGCGATGCAGATGTATGAGACCTTCTACGGCTTTACGCCGGATGAGGCGGCGCTGTGAGCGAAAGACGAAAGAACTGCATCATTTATCTTGCCGCCGCGGCTTTGCTGCTGGCGGCATTTGGCGTTTCCCTGCGCGTGGGCAGGTATCCGCTGCGGCTTGGGGATATCGCAAGGGCGCTTTCCGGCGCGCAGGATATGGCGGCGCAGGTGTTCTGGCGGCTTCGTCTGCCGCGCAGCGCTGCCGTGCTGGCTGCCGGCATGGCGATGGGCGTGTCCGGTGCGGTGTATCAGCAGGTGTTTCACAATCCGCTGGCAGCGCCGGATATCATGGGCGTGTCCGGCGGCGCGACGCTGGGCGCGGCGGCGGCCATCGTGCTGTTTTCCGGCAGCGGCGTCACCCTGGGCGCGTTTGCCGGCGGCATGGGCGCGCTGCTCTTCGCCCTGCTGCTCACCCGGGCGACGGGCAGAAGGGATACCTCCTCCATTGTGATCTCGGGCATTCTGCTCAGCGCGCTGGCCAAAACCGGCATCATGCTGCTCAAGGCGACGGCGGATACCGAGGGCGAGCTGGCTGCGATTGAGTTCTTCACCATGGGCAGCTTTGCGGGCATTACGCTTGAGGTGCTGCCGCCGCTGCTTGGCGGCGTCTGGATTGGCATGGTCGTGCTTTGGCTGCTGCGCAGGCAGATTCCGCTGCTGACGCTGGGCTCGGAGGAGGCGGCTTCGCTGGGCGTGGCGATCGTGCCCGTGCGTGCGGCGGTGCTCGCCGCGGCGACCCTGATGGCCTGCGCGGTCAGCGCGCATGCGGGCGTCATTGCGTTTTCCGCGCTGATTGCGCCGCACGGCGCGCGGCTGCTGCTTGGCGGCAGGAGCAAAGGTCTGCTTTCGCTTTCTGCGCTTGTAGGCGGCATGCTGATGCTGCTTGCAGATGTGACGGCGAGGCTGCTGCCGGGGGCGGAACTGCCCACCTCGATCTTTACGACGATTCTGGGCGCGGCGATGCTCGTGTCCCTGATGGTGAAAGGGGGACGGGCAGAATGAGGGACAGACCGGAAACGGCGCTTAAGATCCGCGGTCTGCGGGCGGGCTACGGTACGCGGGAGATTCTTTCCGGCGTGGATCTTGACATCCGGCGCGGCGAGGTGGCGGCGCTGCTGGGGCTCAACGGCAGCGGAAAATCGACGCTGCTGCGCGCGGCGCTGGGCTTTCTGCCTGTGAGCGGCGGCAGCGTCACAGCCGACGGGGAAAACGTGTTCGCCCTCTCCGAATGGGCGCGCGCCGGGAAAATGGGCTACATTCCCCAGCGCAGCCGGATGGACGATGGATTGAGCGTGCTGGATGCCGTGCTGATGGGCGCCAATGCCAAGATGCCTTTCCTTGCCGGCTACAGCGCGGCGCAGCGTGCGCGCGCAAGGGATTACCTGGCGCAGCTGGGCATGAGCGGGTATGAAAACCGCATGATCGGCACACTCTCCCAGGGACAGCGGCAGCTGGCGGTCTTTGCCCGGACGATGATGCAGCAGCCAGGCGTGCTGCTGCTGGATGAGCCGGACAGTGCGCTGGATCTGCCCAGACGATACGAGATCATGGCGCATGTGCGCCGCATGGCGGAGAACGGAGCCGGGGCGCTCTGCGTGCTTCACGATGCGTCTCTGGCGCTCAACACCTGCGACCGGGTGCTGATCCTGCGCGGAGGGCGGATTGTCTGCGCGCTTGAGATGGAATCTGCGTGCGAAGAGGCGGTGCGCAGCGCCATGGCGCTGCTTTACGGCGGCGTGAAGGTGGGGCAAATCGATGGAAGCTGGGCCGTGCTCGGCGGACGAAGCCAGAGCGGGGATACATATATCGGATGAAGGGATGCATACTTTACATCCCTTCTTTTTTCGTGATATAATAGGCGCATTCCGTGAATAAGCTTAAGGGAGGAAGAACCGGTGTTTTCGACATTGGATATGCATATTCTGGAGATTCTGTGCGAGGATGCGCGCGTATCTCCGCGTGAAATTGCTGTGATGACCGGCAGCGACGAAGCGCAGGTCAATATGGCAATCGACGGCCTGCGCCGCGCGGGCGTGCTGGTGGGCTATCAGGCGCTGATCAACTGGGAGCGCACGGAGCGCGAATTCGTGCAGGCGGTGATTGAGGTCAACGTCGTGCCCCAGAGGGAAAAGGGCTTTGACGCGATTGCGCAGCGCATCGTGCAGTATGACGAGGTCAAGTCCGTCTATCTGATGAGCGGCGCGTACGACCTGATGGTGCTCTGCGAGGCGCGCACGCTCAAGGAGCTGGCGTCCTTCGTGCACAGCCGCCTCTCTGTCATCGAGGGCGTGCGCGGAACGAGCACGCACTTCATGCTCAAGACGTACAAGTACGGCGGCGTCGTGTTTGACAGCGGCAAGGGCGACAGAAGGCAGGCGGTGATGCCCTGATGATGGATTATTCCCGCGTGATCAACAGCCGCGTGGCCGATGTGCCGCCCAGCGGTATCCGCAAGTTCTTTGACATCGTGCGTCAGATGCCCGACGCCATTTCCCTTGGCGTGGGCGAGCCGGACTTTGTCACGCCGTGGTCCATCCGCGACGCGGCGATCCAGTCCATCGAGGACGGGCAGACGCAGTATACCTCCAACTGGGGCCTTGAGTCGCTGAGGGAGAAGATTGCAGCCTATCTGCGCATGCGCTATCACGTGGCATACAGTCCGAAGGACGAGGTGCTCGTCACCGTCGGCGCGAGCGAGGGCATCGACCTGGCGATGCGCGCGCTGGTCTGCCCTGGGGACGAGGTGCTCATCCCTGAGCCGAGCTACGTCAGCTATGCCCCGACCGTTACCTTTGCCGGCGGCACGGCGGTGCCCGTGCGCACGAGGGCGGAGGATTGCTTCGCCATGACGCCGCAGGCGCTGCGCGAGGCGATTACGGATAAGACCAAGGCGCTCATTCTGCCCTATCCCAACAACCCGACGGGCGGCGTGATGAACCGCGAGCAGCTCATCGGGATTGCGCAGGTGCTGGAGGATACGGATATCGTCGTGATTTCCGATGAGATTTACTCCGAGCTGGTGTACGGCGGGCATGAGCATATCGCGTTTGCGTCTCTCCACGGCATGCGCGAGCGCACCATCACGCTCAACGGCTTTTCCAAGGCGTTTGCCATGACGGGCTGGCGCGTTGGATATGCCTGCGCGCCGCGGGAGCTGATTGCGCCGATGTTCAAGGTGCATCAGTATACGATGCTCTGCGCATCGATTCAGGGTCAGGTTGCGGCGGACAGGGCGCTTGGCCGCGCGTTTGAAACGAATTTTGAAGACGTGCGCACGATGGTGCGCTCCTATGACCGCCGCCGCAGGCTGATGGTGGACAGCCTCAACGACATGGGACTTGAGTGCTTTGAACCCAGAGGCGCGTTTTACGTGTTCCCGTCCATCCGCAGCACGGGGCTGACGAGCGAGGCGTTCTGCACGAGGCTGCTGGAGAGCGGGCAGGTGGCATGCGTGCCTGGAACGGCGTTTGGCGCATCCGGCGAGGGACATATCCGCTGCTCGTACGCGACCAGTCTTGAGAACCTGCAGGAAGCGCTGAAGCGTATCCGGGCGTTTGTTGAATCGCTTGAGGGATGATGAAACAGACGGAGTTAATTATGGAGCAAATGTGAATGCCGGATGAATCATCATGGCAATTCATGAAAATGATTGCGTTTTTGTTTGGTGACGCGTATAATTGGTGCTATGATTGCGCCAAGCGAACATAATGGATGGAGGGAATAGAGAAATGAAGAAGATGAAGCTTCTTGCGCTGATGCTGGCTGTGCTGCTTGTGCTGTGCGGCTGCTCCGCGCAGGACAATAAGGCTGCCGCGCCGACCGCCGTGCCGGCGACTGAAGCGCCGACGGCTGAGCCGACCGCCGAACCGACGGCTGAACCGACGGCTGAGCCGACCGCCGAACCGACGGCCGAGCCGACCGCCGAACCGACCGCCGAGCCGACGGCTGAGCCGACCGCCGAGCCGACGGCTGAACCGACCGCCGAACCGACGGCTGAGCCGGTTGAGGCTGCCGTGGAAGTGATCGAGGAAGTGGTCGCCGTCGAGGAGACGGCAGCCAAGGATGAGGATCCGATTCTGGGTTCTGCTTATGACGGAAAGGTGACCGTGCGCGCTTCCGAGGTGAAGGCTCAGTTCGATGCGAACGTGCAGTCCTATGCTTCCTACTATGCGCAGTATGGCTACCCGGTGGACGAGTATGACACCGAGTTTCAGAATTCTGTTGCGGTTGAGACTGTGAACATGGCGCTCACCCAGCGCGTGATTGAGCATCACGCGGCGGAGAAGGGCTATGTGCTGACGGCGGAAGCGGAAGAAGCGATCCGCGCGCAGGTGCAGGTCATGATGGACGAGATGCGCGAATACGCGGAGAGCTATTTTGCATATAACGGCTACACCGGCGAGACGCTTGCGCAGCTGGTGGAGGAGCAGATGTCCATCCTCGACGCGGAGGCGCTCTTTGAAGAATACAAGATCAACGAAGTGGTGAACTACCTGTATAACCTGAGCACCGAAGGCGTGACCATCACGGAGGAAGAAGTGAAGGCTGCCTTTGATGCGAGGGTTGAGGCGCAGAAGGAGACCTTTGCCGATGCGGATGCGTTCACCAGTGCGTATCTCAATGGCGAGGAGATCATCTACGTGCCGGAAGGCGTGCGCGTGATGCAATGCATCTTCACTGCGCTTGACGCTGCTGCTCCGGCCGAGGAAGAAGCCGAGTCTACCCCGGCTGAAGCGACTGCCGCCGAGGCCGCACCCGTCGATCCGGCGACCCTGAGCGGCCTTGCCAGGGCGGAGGCCGTGCTGGCGAAGATCCGCGCAGGCGAGGACTTCCTGGAGATGATGGAGACCTACAATCAGGATTCCGCTACCGTGGAGCAGCTGCTTATCGGCTATCCGGTTGCCGAGGGCAGCGTCCAGTATGGCGAGGAATTCAAGGCTGCCGCGATGGCGCTTGAGAATGTCGGCGATATTTCCGACGTCGTCACGACGGAATACGGCCACTTCATCCTGCGCTATGCGAGCGATCTGAACGCCGGCGCGGTGGACTTTGAGCCGCTCAAGGAAAAGGAAACCGAGACTGCGCTTGCGGCGAAGAAGAACGAAGTGTTCAACGCCTATATGGAGGCGATGGTGCTTGAAGCCGGCATCCAGATCGGCGATATGAGCCCGCTGTTCAACATCTATGTGGCCGAGAAGGTGGAGGCTGAAATCGCCTACCTGACGGCGACGGAGGATACCAGCCTGCTGGATATGCCTGCGGGCGATCCGGTTGCGGAGATCAAGGCCGGCGCGTCCCTTGACGTGCTGGGCAGGATCGGTGTGGACGGCGAGGAGTACGTCTTTGCCGCCGTGCCGGGCACGGGCTTTAAGGGCTATGTGAACGCTGCGGCGACGGCCAACATGGAGCCGGATTCCGCGCTGAAGGTGGACAACTCCGCGCTGGTGACGGCTGCGGCCGAGGCGCTTGACAAGCTGCCGACCTTCACCATCGCCATGAACGACGGCTCCGTGATCTACGGAGAGCTGTATCCGGATGTGACGCCGGACACCGTCGGCAATTTCGTTTCCCTCGCCAACAGCGGATTCTATAGCGGTCTGGTCTTCCATCGCGTGATTCCGGGCTTCATGATCCAGGGCGGCGACCCGAACGGCAACGGCTCCGGCGGCCCGGGCTATGCCATCCGCGGCGAGTTTGCCAACAACGGCGTGGAGAACGCGCTGTCCCATACCCGCGGCGTGCTGTCCATGGCGCGCTCCAGCGCGATGGATTCTGCCGGAAGCCAGTTCTTCATCATGCATGCGGACAACGACTTCCTGGACGGCGACTATGCGGGCTTTGGTCTGGTGCTCGGCGGCATCGAGACGGTTGACCTGATCGCGTCCGTGCCGACCAACAGCAACGACAAGCCGATGACCGAGCAGGTCATGCGCGAGGTCTACGTGGAGACCTACGGCAAGACCTACGAGTTCAATAAGCTCGAGGACTGATTCGATCCATGAACAAAACGCTCTCCGGAAAGGCAGGTGCTCGTAAAACAGTTTCAGTCCCGGTAGATCATCCTGCCGGGACTGTTCTTGTATATATTTCTGTCACATGATAAAATATCTCATATAGATAAATAAATAGGAATTCGGTAAATACGAGAGGTAGGAAAATGGAAGTTATTGAACTTCAAAAAGTGGATAAAGGCACTCCTTTGGCAGATGACTTGCTGAACTTTGTAAAGATCTTCTCTTGGCTGGGTGTAAAAGAGCATACGGTGAGAGTGCTTGAAAATTGGGAGTTCAAAGAATGGGAAACTCCATTCGTAGCAATCGTGAATGGGCAAATTGTTGGAATGGTGACTATCATGAAGTCTGACTATTACCCTTTGCCAGAGATATTTCCTTGGATATCGACCCTTTTTGTGAGTGAGAAATATCGTGGCAATCGAATAAGCGGAAAGCTCATCGAGTTTGCCAACCAATATGCCAAAAGCATTGGATTCAATAACACCTATATTCCAACAGAACACATTGGTTTGTATGAAAAATTTGGTTATCACTATGTTAAAGACATAGTAAATTACGGAAACGGAATTGACCGTTTGTATGTTAAAGAATTATATTGATTTCATTCACCAAACTCCTATTTGTCGAACTGATAAAGGGCGCACTTCTATACACCTTTCGGTGTAGTGCGTTGACCGCGGCACTTGGCTCTCCCTTTGGGAGAGCTGGCGGCGAAGCCGTCTGAGAGGGGCTTACCTCTCCCTTTGGGAGAGGTGGCCGAGCAAAGCGAGGACAGAGAGGGCCAACCATGACCATACCAAAAGATAACAGTCAATTGGAAAACGCCAGGCGGCTTCGCAGGGAAATGACGCCCCATGAACGTAAGCTCTGGTATCTTTTTCTCCGAAAATACCCGGTGAAGATTTATAAACAGCGGATCATTGGCAGATTTATCGCGGATTTTGCAAAGTTGGTTATCGAAGTAGATGGTTCTCAGC
>JAFQOY010000114.1 GCA_017412025.1 Clostridia bacterium
CGCTCGACTTGCATGTGTTAGGCACGCCGCCAGCGTTCGTCCTGAGCCAGGATCAAACTCTCGTGTTTGATTCTGTATCGAATCCTGAAGTTACCTTCAAGCTTCAAACTCATTTAACGAATTGACTGTCTCTTTGAAACCGTGACTCGTGAAAATCACGGTTCGCGTTCTTCTTGATTCTGTATCGTTTTCAAGGATCATGTCGCTTCGCTCAAGCTCGCGTTTGAGGCGCCTTGCTCGCGGCGACTTGATGTATTATACACGCATCCCGTCCCATTGTCAACATCTTTTTTCATCTTTTTTCATCTTTTTTCATTTTTTACTTTTTCTCCGTCTCCCCCGCTTTTGTTCCCGCGCTTTCCGCGCGCAGATGAATGACATTGCGCAATCCATTTTGCGATGTTATAATGGAAGCGCAATCCAGAGAAAGGAGTATGCGCCATGCATTCTGATCATTATCTGCAGGCTCAGAAAAAAGGTCTGCGTGAAATACATGCGCTGCAGAGCAAGGGACTGGACGCCTCTTTGCCTGTGCTCAACGAAATTATCCCCGAAATCAATCGGCTTTCTCAGGTGCCGCTCGGACTGATTCAGATTTCCCTGGATCAGATTGCCGGCACGGCCACGCGCGGACGGACAACCGCCTTCGCGCCGAATTTCATGCCGCTTCTGGACGAGGGTTCCGAATTCGCCTATAAATGGAGCGTGCTGTATGAGGACGTCATCGCGCACGGCCTGCGCGATCCCGTCATTGCTTTTGAATATTACAATCGATTCTACATCGTCGAGGGCAACAAGCGCGTCAGCGTCATGCGCCATCTGGACGCCGTCCATATCGAGGCCAACGTCACCCGCGTTCTGCCCGCGCCGGAGGATTCTCCCCGCTACCGCATTTATCAGGAATTCCTCAGCTTCTATCAGGACACGCGGATCAACTTCATCTACTTCGAACACGAGGGCAATTTCGCCAGGCTCTACGATCTGGTGGGCAAGAAACCCGGCGTGAAGTGGACGTCCGCCGAGGTGGAGGATATCCAGTCCTGCTATCATCGCTTTTCCCAGGCCTTTTTGCAGTCCGGCAGGCATCCGCTTATGTCCGCCGGCGATGCGTTCGTCGTTTATCTGGACGCCTTCGGCTATGCGGAGAGCGTCAACAAGACGCCCAACGAATTCAAGCAGGATATCGCCAAGGTCTGGCCGGAATTCGTCGTCGCCGCTGCGAACAAGCCCGCCGCGCTCCTCAGCCAGCCCAGCGAAAAACAGCAGACTCTGCTCAATTCCATGCTCCACCGCGCGCCGAATCCGCTGCGCTGCGCCTTCGTATACAATCATTCTCCGCTGGTCGGCGGATGGACATACGGGCATGAGCTGGGCCGGAAGGCGCTGGAAAGCACCTTTGGTTCGAGGCTCGAAACCACCGCCCGCGAAAACGTCGATCCGCAGGACGCCTCCCGCGTCATCGACGAGCTGGCGCGCGAGGGCTATCACGTCATCTTCACCGCGTCTCCGGTGTTTCTGGACGCCTGCATCAAGCAGTCGCTCGCTCATCCCGAGACCAAAATACTCAACTGCTCCCTCCTGGCCAGTTATCATCGCGTCCGTTCCTATTATCTGCGCATTTATGAGGCCAAGTTCATCCTCGGCGCAATCGCGGGCTCCATGGCCGACAACAACCTGATCGGCTACATCGCCGATTATCCGATCTTCGGCGTTCCCGCCTCCATCAATGCCTTTGCGCTCGGCGCGCAGATGACCAACCCGCGCGCCAAGGTTTGCCTGAAATGGTCCTCCCTTCCGGATACGAACCCCGAGGCCGAGCTGGCCAGCAGCGGCGTACACATCATCTCCAACCGGGACATCAGCGCGCCGCGCATGGAATCCCGCGCCTTCGGCCTGTATCACGAACAGGACGGCCACATCCACAACCTTGCCATGCCGGTATGGAATTGGGAGAAGGTTTATCAGGGCATCGCCAGGAGCATCCTCTCCGGCGCATGGGAAGAGGACGCCAGCAGCAACGCCGACCGCGCGCTGAGCTATTACATGGGCATGTCCACCGACGCGATCGATCTGGTCTGCTCCCAGCGCGTGCCCGAGCGCGTGCGGCGCCTTGTCGATCTGCTGCATGAGCGCATCCATTCCAATGCGTTTCTGCCCTTTGTCGGGCCGATTGCCGACCAGAGCGGCGCCATCCGCGTGGAAGACGGCGTGGCGCTCATCCCGCAGGAAATCATCCGCATGGACTATCTCGCGCAGAACGTCGTCGGACGCATCCCCTCCATTGACGAACTCACGCCCGTCGCGCAGGCGCTCGTATCCCTGCAGGGCGTACAGGACACGGGCAAAAAGGCCGCAAAGGGTGACGAAGTATGAAGATTCTGCTGCTCGCCGATCATGCAGACCCCATGCTCTGGGAGCATCTGGACAGGCGCAGGCTCGAGGGAGTTGACCTGATCCTCTCCTGCGGCGATCTGCCTGCGGATTATCTCTCCTTCCTGACCTGCTTTACGCACGCGCCCATCCTCTATATCCACGGCAACCACGACACACGATACGCCAGGAAGCCGCCCGAGGGCTGCACCTGCATCGAGGACAGCGTCTACGTCCACGAGGGCGTCCGCATCCTCGGACTGGGCGGCAGCATGCGCTACAACGCCGGCGCGCATCAATACACCGAAAAGC